>NZ_CALDDG010000051.1 GCF_937936435.1 uncultured Sulfuricurvum sp.
ATAGCAGGGGGATTATGGCTTTTGAGTGAGTGGAGCACTTGGGTAAAAAGGGTATCGATGCGGTCCAACTCGGTTTCGATGGTTTTGTACTCCTCTCGGTAAAGCGCTTTGACCTCTTCGGGGACATAGAGAAGATACTGATGGAATTTTTCGATCGATTTAATCAGTGCCGTGCGGATACCCTGGAGGGTCCCTTTAAAAATAGCGTCGGCCTGATTCGGTGTCGCCTCGGCGACGTTGATCGCACTTTGGAGGATACTGGCGAGAATGCGTCGGATACGTACGGCATTGAGGACATTGGCATTGAGCGTCTCAAACGTGATATCCTTGATAATCTCATGGAGAGTCTCTTCGATATTTGAGCCTTTCTCCAGTGTCGTAATAATCGCACTTTCGGTAATCTCTTCGAGAATATCGAGCAGATCGACGGATTGGAGTTTCACCTGATGGAGTTTTTCCAGCATCTCCTCAGAGGTACCGATATGTTTTTCCAAGGCGTTGAAAAGTGAATATTTAAGATGTTGAAGCTCTTCGCTTTTTCGAATGATTTGGCGTTCCAAACGCTCTTTTTGGGTAATGAGCTCTTCGAGTTCATCATGCAGCGCATATCCTTCTTCTTCCATAATGGCACTGGTGAAGGTTTTAAGCTCTTGAAGCGAAAGTCCTTGTGAATTCATGGCCCAATCGGTGTTCAACGCATCGACGACTGAGGATACTTTGGCATCGATATCATTGCCGGGGAGGGAACGATATCGGATTTTAATATCGCGTTTCAGAGTCTCTAAATTCATTCAATATCCTTTTATAGTACCATTTTGATGTGAGGATGGGCTTTGAGCGTTTCGTAAAAATAGGTTCGTTCGTCTTCATTATGGACTAGAAGTTCTAAGTTCATGCTGATGTATTTTCCCCCTTTACTGACATTGGAAGGATTTAAGGAGTACGAACGCTCTCCAATGATTTCCATAGCCGCAATCTCAATTCCGGCGCGTTCATAGGCGACGACTTTGTAACACCATGTGCAAGGGTACTGCAACTCAAGCTTTTGGGTTGTTTCGTTGATAATCACCACTTTTGCCTCCTGATTTGGTTTCGAGCTGAATCGGGCCGATCACCATCGATTTATCGATGGCCTTAAGCATATCATAAATCGTGAGAAGCCCGATGCTGGTTCCGGTGAGGGCTTCCATCTCTACACCCGTCTGTCCGCTCAGTTTTGCGGTAACTGTGAGCCTGAATCCGGGAAGCTGCGGAAGCTCTTCGATATCGCAGTGGACTCCCGAGAGATTCAGGGGGTGGCACATCGGGATAAGATCGGATGTTTTTTTCGTCCCCATAATCGCTGCAACGACGGCAGTTTGCAAAACAGGCCCTTTTTTAGCGGTTTGGGTAATGACGGCGTCAAAGGCATTTTGGCTCATGGTGATAAGCCCGCTCGCAACGGCGACGCGTGCCGTCGTAGTTTTATCCGATACGTCGACCATTTTTGGGCGATCGCGTTCATCTAAATGGGTTAAATTCATCGTTATCTCTTTGGTATTCTTTAGAGTTATTATAGCCAAGAGTAGTTAATTGGCCGATGATTAAAAAATAATCATATTTAAGAGAAAAAATGGGCTATAGTTTTGCCATGAGATTTTGGTGATGCTGTGGATAGCATGTAATTCCGAAGTCCTCATACCTCCTTCAAAGCATAGGATTGCCTGTTTTTGACCGACATTAACATTTCGCAATCCTCTGATTATCATCTATAAACAACGAAAGGGGAACACAATGCAAGATTTGGTTAAAAGTTATAACGCTAACGCCCCGTTAATACAAAAATTTATCCTTACGACACTGGGCAACGTCAGTCTTAAAACGCTGAACGTTCAACTGGTTGAAAGACTCTACAAAACATTCCCGAGTTTGGAATTGCTCTACAAATGTGATGAGGGATTCGTCCAAAACTCTCCGAACATTTATATTTCGCGGGAAGACCACAGCCATATCGGAGTGGATCGATCGTATTTGATCGACGAATTGGCGATCCAAAAAGGGTTTTATATCAGTGAGCCCTATATTTCTACCGCTACACGCCATTTATGTATAACGGTCGTGTATGCGGTTGCGGACGGATACCTCTTTTTCGATTTTCGCCTTCGCAAATTGTTAGAGCGGTTTGATCTAATCGAAAAAAACAATATGTTCAAATACATGAACCGCTCTTCCTATGCGATTATCGGCGGCGGATTGCTTTTTTTCGGTGTATTTGTCGTGCTGTACGGATTTTACACATTTGCGGGGTATTTAATAGCGAGCGAGCCCCTCTCTATCGATGCCGTATTTAAACCGATCATCGCCTTGACGCTTGGATTGGCAGTCTATGATTTGGGGAAAACGATTTTCGAACAGGAGGTTATGCCGAGAACGCAGCATGTGAGCGAAACCTTTAACGCCAAGACACTGCTGAATTTTTCGGTATCGATTATCATTGCATTGCTGATCGAAGCGCTTTTGGTCGTCTTTAAAATCTCGATACACAACTACAAAGATCTGCCGTATGCATCGACATTGATCGCGGCATTGGCCTTTTTGCTCCTTGTTTTCGCAGTCTTTATTTATCTCGTTCGCAAAAGCGAGAAAGTGCCTGAGTGTACTCATGCGGATGGTTCAGATTCATAAACGGCGTATCGTCGTCAAATTCGACGAAACGGGTATGTGACGCACCGAGCAGTTTTCCTAGGCGGTGGTCGCTCTCTCGAAGCATCCGCTCCAGCTCAGGCAGGAGGGAGTGATGATAGATACCGCACATCGGATGGCTTCCTTCGGGTGTTCTAGCGATGACGGCGTCTAGATCGCCGTTATCCGCTTCGAGCAGTCGTGCAAACTCCTTTTCCCCCACAAACGGCGTGTCGACGCTGAGTACCATAATCCGATCCGTATTAAGAGACTGAAAGGCACTCACAAACCCTGCCGTCGGCGCATAATCGACTTCCTGGGGGTCAAGGATAAAAGGGGCTTTAAAATCGAATTTTTCGGCAGATTTGGTCGAGACGTATACCTGTGTGAAGAGATTGCAAAGACGGTTGTATTGAAACTGTGCCAAAGTAGAAAAACCGCCAAAAGGGAGAAGCGATTTATCTTCTCCCATGCGGGAGCTTTTTCCTCCGGCAAACACAACGCAGGGTATATCAAACATGGTTTCTCCTAAAAATGGCGGCTGCAATCACGACCATGTGATACAGGTGATTTCGGAATGCGACCCGAGCCGCATCGGCGGTCCCCAAAAACCGATGCCGCTGTTAACGTATATGTGGCGGTTGTCTCCCAATGAATGGAGTCCTTTGAGATAGGGCTGCGCGAGTGTAACCAGATACCCGAACGGCCATATCTGCCCACCGTGCGTATGCCCGCTGAGGATGAGCGAGGGGGTAAATCCTTCGAGATAGTCGATGTATTTCGGTTGATGCGCTAACAGGAGCGTCGAGGCGTCCTGCGGAATGCCCCACATCGCTTCATAGATATCGGGGATGTGCGTATCGGCGCGGTAGCCGGCAAGATCGTAAACCCCTGCAATGTAAAAATCGTCTATTTTAAGAGAACTGTTTTCCAATACGTGGATACCGAGCTCTTTCATATAGGCAATCGTGTCGTCGATGGAGTGAAAATATTCGTGGTTACCTACCACGTAATAGGTTCCGAAACGGCTTTTGAGATGGCGCAGTTCACCGACGGCATCTTTGAGGATATCGATATGAGCATCGGCCAAATCTCCGGTGATAGTGACCAAGTCGGGATTAAGACGATTGATAGCCGCAACGCTTTTGGCAACAAATGCTTTGTCGATCAGCCCTCCGATATGCATGTCGCTGATCTGCACGATCGTATAGCGTTTGCCGTTAAAGCGTTTTTGGTCGATGTCGACGTAATGGACGGCAGGCTCTTTTGACCCTTCCAACACTCCGGCACCTATATAGGTGCTCCCCAGCGCTAAAAAACCGATATCGCTGGAGCGTTTGAAAAATCGTCGTTTTTCTTCTTGAAAAGGGACCAGACGCTGTATCAGACGGAGGAATTCGTATAGCACGATTCCCATAAACAGTACAAAACCGACACCGATACTAAGAGAAAGGAAAAAGTAGAGGAGTTTGGGCGGGCTGAAGAGATAGCGGCTTGCGACATAGCCTAAAATAGCCGTCATATTGACAAATAAAAAAAAGTACAATGCCTTACGGGTAGAGTTGCAGATGTGTAAATGTTCTACAATCCGGGTATAGGCCAGAATGTGAACCAAGAGAAAAAATAAGGCAACCAGTACCGGAAAAAGAATGATCATACTCATAATGCGATTGTATCGAAAGATTGTCAACGGAATTTTCGAGAGAGGGCAAAGAAAAGTAAGGGGCTTTTGCCCAAAAATTATTGGGCGAAAGCGGCAGCGAGAATCTTATCCATTCCCGGGGTGGCACCGTCTTGGAGGTATTGAAGCACCAAAGGAGAAAATTTGTTCACCATGGATGCATCCATCCCCAAAAACGAGAATTGCGATCCCACATTTCCGAGACCGAGCATTCCGGCCGGTGCGGCATTCAAAAGTGTTCCCGCCTGAGGAACCTGTTTGGTCAATGCGGCAAAATCGGTGGCACTCATGTTGCTTTTGGCATCGTTGATGATAGCAGCCGTACCGCCGATAGCCTGTGTCGGGGTGACTCCAAGCGTCGTGGTTAGATTTTTGATAAGCGGATTGGAAGCAAGTGCGTTATCCGCGATAGGAGCTGCGCTTTGTGCGACGGGTGCTACCGTTTGCATCACGGAACCGAAATCAAAAGCATTGGCATTGGACACGAGTAGTATTAAAGCGGCAAGGGTAAGTGAACGCATGGGATTCTCCGAATATTAGATTTTAAAGTATAGCTGATCAGAAATATAACCCGTATTATATTTTGAGACAAGGAGATTTTACGATAAAAATGTTCATGAATTGTAGTAAAAGCCCAATCATCACAATATAATTATTTAATAACAAAAAATACTTAATTTTAGTTTTTTATACTAAAATACTGCCATCTTCTTAAGGGATCTGAATGGCGAGCATCTATGACATCAAACCTGCATTCCAAAATTTTCTCCGTCCGATTGTCGTAGGACTGGCAAATATAGGGGTAACTCCGAATCAAATCACCTATGCGGCACTTTTTCTCTCTTTTATCGCGGGGGGTGCCATTGCTCTCACTCACGGTGCATCGTGGGCTTTACTCGCTATTCCTGCGGTGATGTTTGTGCGGATGGCGCTTAATGCGATTGACGGAATGCTCGCCAAAGAACACGATATGAAAAGCGATGCGGGGGCGATGCTGAATGAAATGAGTGATGTTCTCTCGGACGCGGCGCTCTATTTGCCGTTTGCCCTCATTGATGGAGTATCGGCGCTGTGGATCGTGCTGTTTGTCATTATGGCGATTCTTACCGAAATGGCGGGGGTGCTGGGGGCGCTGATCGGCGGAGTGAGACGGTATGACGGTCCGATGGGAAAAAGCGACCGGGCATTTGTAATCGGAGCCCTCTCTTTGGTATTGGGATTGGGAGTTTCGCCCGCTGGATGGTTTGATGGTGTAATGATCGTCGCGACCATGATGGGTGCTTGGACGGTGCTTCGACGCTCCGTACGGGGGTTAAAATCATGATAGAGACGATTACGACGCTCTTTAGCGGAAAAAGCGGCATCGTACTGCTGATTATTTTGGGTATTTTGGTGTTTGCGACGCTGATCGTATCGGTGCTGTTTCGTACCAAAACCTCGCAGGAGCTCAAAGAGCGCGTCTATTCATGGTGGATTATTATCGGGGCATTTATACTCGGGGCGATGCTCAACACGACGGTAGCAATGTTCTTTTTCGCCCTCATCAGCTATCTCGCTCTCAAAGAGTATTTCACCCTTATCCCGACCCGTCGCACCGATCGACGGATCATCTTTTACGCCTACCTCTCCATCGTGTTTCAGTACTGGTTTGCGGGAATCGGGTGGTATGGGATGTTTATTATCTGGATTCCCGTCTACCTCTTTTTGCTTCTGCCGTTTCGGCAGGTGCTCATCGGAGAGACGCAGGGATTTTTAGAGAACACGAGCCGTGTGCAGTGGGGGCTGATGATGTTCGTCTTCGGTCTCAGCCACCTCGCCTACATGATGACATTGCCGGCTGTGGCAGGGCATGATGTCGCGGGTAAAGAGCTGGTTCTTTATGTGGTGCTTTTGACCGAGCTGAATGACGTGTTGCAGTATCTGTGGGGCAAGGCTCTGGGCAAACATAAAATCGTCCCGAAAGTAAGCCCCAACAAAACGATCGAGGGGTTCGCAGGGGCGTTCGTCACCCTCAGCGCGCTTGCGGTAGCGTTTTCGTTTCTGACCCCTTTTACAACCCTTCAGGCACTCGCGGCGGGGATGCTCATCAGCGGTGCAGGGTTTGTGGGGGATGTCGTCATCTCGATGGTCAAGCGGGACATCGGGGTCAAAGATTCGGGACATCTATTGCCGGGGCATGGGGGGATACTTGATCGCGTCGACAGTCTCACCTATACCGCACCGCTCTTTTTCCATTTCACCTACTATCTCTACTATTAGGATGGCGGGATGCTAAAATGGCTCTTTTTTGCTCTCATCGTCCGCCCGACGGTACTGCTGATTTTCGGGGTGCACGTACGGGGACGTGAAAACCTCTCACATGACAAACCCTCTATCATCGTCGCCAACCACAACAGCCATCTCGATACGCTGGTGCTCATGAGCCTCTTTCCATTGCACAAAATCCACCGTATCCGCCCCGTCGCGGCGGCAGATTATTTTATGAAAAACCGCCTTATCGCGTGGTTCTCGACCCAGTTTATCGGGATTATCCCGCTCAGCCGAAAGGTAGAGAGATCGCACACCCATCCCTTGGAACCCGTCCGCCAAGCCCTCGAAGCGGGAGATAGCATCATCCTCTTTCCCGAAGGGAGCCGAGGAGAAGCAGAGCAAATGAGCAAATTCAAATCGGGGATTGCCCATTTAGCAAAAATGGCTCCTCATATCAGCGTTGTCCCCGTCTATCTCGGCGGTGCGGGGAAAGTACTCCCAAAAGGGGAAGCGTTGCTCGTCCCCTTTATCATCGATGTTCATATATTGGAGCCGATGCTGATCGGCGAAGAGGATACCCATACGTTTACGGAGCGGTTGGAAGCGGTTATTAAAAAGGCGGGTGAGAGGGATGTATAAAATAATTGAGGAATTGCTATGAACTTTTTAAAATGGCTTTTTGATAGTTTGTTCGGGTGGATACCGTATGTACCTAAAGCAATTTGGCATATGTGGTCACTTGATCGTAATGGTGCAGTATGGTACAAAATTCGGGCTTTTTCATTGTTATGTCTTGGTACTTGGGTAGTGATATGGGGGTATTTTATGTATATTGATTATAAAGATTTTGCACAACCTTATCCTAAATATGAAAACCTAAAAATAGATCAAGGAATGTTGACAAAAGTAAAATACGATAGAGGATCACCTGATTACACATTATTCCGTGCTGATGGAACATTTATACGGGTCAATGAAAAATATGGGAAATACAGTGTCCTGAAAAATTGGTTTTATGATCAAGATCAGAGACATTTAGATCGAAAAATTCCTGTAACAATTTGTTGGTTTACACAACCCTCGGGGATGGCATGGATTGCAGAACTCGAAAGAGATGGCAATAAAATTATTTCTTATCAACAAGCTAAGGACAACTTTAATAAAACCAAAAATTATGTTACGAAAATAACTTTTTATTGGTTTTGGGTTCCATTTTTTCTCTTGTTGACAATAATTTATTTTGAAGCCTCTACATTACGTAAAAAGTATGAACTATGATTTTTATGTTTCAGAATTATTTCAGCAAAACATCCCTATCATTTCTATATGTCTAAGATTTTAGGAATATAGTTATGAAAACGATCGACATCCATACTCACCTCCTTAGCAGTGACGTAGCGTTCCAACGCTCGTATGACAAAATCGCGTTACGCTTTTTTGCCAAAAAGTTCGGAATGGACCCCAAAGCGCTAGGGCGTGATCCCTACGGCGAGTACACCCGCGCACTGGTCGAATCGGTGCGAAATTCTCAGCACGTCGAGAAAATCGTCCTTTTCGGTGTCGATGATCGGGTCGATGATGCGGGGAAAAGCCTCCACAAAGACATCACCGTCTGTGCGACGAACGAGGACGTGGCGACGTTGTATCGAGGGAATGAGGATGTCATCATCCCCTTTTTCTCCATCAATCCCAACCGCCCCGATGCGCTGGGTCTCATCGACCGCTACGCCGATGCGGGATTTCGCGGGGCGAAGTTTTTGCAAAACTACTGGGGAGTCGATACCCGTGAGACGCGTTATCGTCCTTATTTTGACAAACTCTCTGAGCGGGGGTTGCCGCTGATCGTCCATGTGGGGAGCGAGAGCAGTGTTCACTCATTCAAATCGTGCGAGAGTATCGAGATGCTGGATCACCCGCTCGAAGCGGGGGTGCAGGTGATCTGCGCCCACATGGCACTGAGCTATGAGCCGCGCCGTATCTTCAAAGCCCTCTCGAAAAATCCGAAACATTTTAACGACGAGTATTACATCCTCATTGAGATGCTCAAACGCTATCCGAATCTCTATGCCGACATCAGCGCCCTCCTCACCCCCGTGCGGGCAAAGGTGTTGCGCCATCTGAGCCGTCAGAGTGATATTCATCACAAGCTTCTCTTCGGCACCGATTTCCCCGTACCGTTTAGCATGGTGCTCAACAGCTACGATTTGCCGTACCGCAAACGGTTTGAACTCTCCCGCGAAGCGAACCCGTTCGACCGCTATGCCAAAGCGATTTTAGAGTACTTCCCGCGAGAGAATCCCATCTATACCAACTACACCAAGATATTAGGAGCATAACATGACAACCGGAACATTTACCAGCTTTGACGGCGCAGAGCTTTTTTATCGCGAATGGTCGCCGCAAAATCCCAACGGCAAAATTGTCCTGCTCCTCCATCGCGGACATGAGCACTCGGAACGACTCGATCCCATCGCCCGTTCGGCGATTTTCGAGGGGTACAAAGTTTTCTCGTATGACAACCGTGGACATGGATATACCTCTGCTGAGGCGACCTATGAATTTATGAATCTGGTGCGCGATTTGGAGGCGTTTAGACATTTCGTGTGCGCCAAGGAGGGGAAAAGGGCTGAGGATATTTTCGTCGTCGCCAACTCGGTCGCGGGGGTCGTCGCCTCGACGTGGGTACACGATTATGCCCCTCGCATCGCGGGGATGGCGTTGGTCGCTCCGGCGTTCGTGATCAAACTCTATGTCCCTCTCGCTAAACCTTCTCTTGATCTGATGATACGGTTCAATCCCCGCATGAACATCAAATCCTACGTCAAAGCGAAGTTTTTGACCCATAATACGCAAGAGCAGGAGCGATACAATACCGATCCTCTCATTACACCCAACATCCCTGCACGGCAGCTCGTAACACTACTCGATACCGCCAAACGGGTGGTGGAGGATGCGAGCCACATCGTCACCCCGACGCTGGTACTCTCGGCAACGTCGGACTATGTCGTAGACAGCCGTGTGCAAAAGGTGTTTTATGAGCGCCTCAGTTCACCGCACAAGCGGTTCGTGGAGTTGGAGGGTTTTTATCACGGTGTCCTCTATGAAGCACAGGCGCAAAAAGCGATTGATGCAATCGGTGCCTTTATGGAAGAGTGTTTCAATACCTCTAAAAGCGATATGAGCGATCATCTCATCGCCCTGACCCAAAACGAAAAAGAGCGTATCGCACGGGGTGACATCACGGCAGCTCAAAAACTCTCTTTTGGCGTTCAGCGTTTTATGCTCAACTCTCTGGGATGGATGAGCGACGGGATGAAAATCGGGCTGAAATACGGGTTCGATTCGGGGGTAACACTCGATTACGTCTACAAAAACACCCCGAGCGGTGTGGGGCTGCTGGGTAAAATGTCCGATAAAAACTATTTGGAGAGTATCGGATGGCGTGGGATTCGCCAGCGCAAAGTCCATGCGATAGAGACCATCCGCGAAAAAATCGATCAGCTACGCGGCGAGGGAAAAGCGGTGAAAATCCTCGACATCGCCGGAGGGCCTGCCCGCTATTTGATCGAACTAGCACTTGAATACCCCGACATCGAAGTACTGGTACGTGATTATCAGGAGCAAAACGTTGAACAGGGGCGTGCATTGGCAAAGGAGCGGGGACTTACCAATATCCGCTACGAGCAAGCCGATGCGTTTGACAAGTCCAACTATGATCGAAGCGTGTATGAGCCGAATATTGTTGTCGTCTCAGGGGTGTTTGAGCTGTTCGAACAAAACGCCCTGATCCAAAATGCCATTGAGGGGATCACCTCGATGATCGCACCGGAGGGATATCTGGTCTATACGGGGCAGCCTTGGCATCCGCAGTTGGCGCAGATCGCCCATGTGTTAGGGAACCATCAGCAAACGCAATGGATAATGCGCCGCCGAAGCCAGTATGAACTCGATACCCTCTTTGGCTCGTACGGATTTGACAAAGAGGGGATGCGGATCGACGATTGGGGTATTTTTACCGTCTCATCGGCTCGCAAAGCGGGATAAATATGTATCCGTTTGATCCTGCCCTCAGCGCATCTGCCACTCTCAAAGAGCGGTTTGTCTGGGTACTTTTTATGGGGGCGCTCTTTTTTATCCTCTACGGTGCGGCGAACCAATACGCCTCGCTCACTCCCCACCCCTCTTTTTATATGGAGTGGGAGCGGCATATCCCGTTTGTACCGTCGTTTATCATCCCCTATATGTCTTCGGATGTGATGTTTTGTATCGCGTTTTTACTCCCGCAAAGCCGTTTGGAACTTCGTATCCTCGCGTTGCGTGTGCTCTTTATCGTCACCTTTTCGGTTCTCATTTTTACCCTTTTCCCGCTCCAGTTCGGATTTGAGAAACCGCACAGCGACGAGTATCAATGGCTTTTTGGGCTTCTCAGTGCCGATCTGCCCTACAATCAGCTCCCCTCGCTGCACATCAGTTTTGCACTCGTATTGTGGGCATCGATGCGCTCTCATTTGACAAATCTCTTTCTCAAATACGCCGTAGCCCTGTGGCTTTGGCTCATCGCCCTCTCGACTCTGCTGGTGTATCAGCACCATTTTATCGATCTGCCGACGGGGGCGTTCATGGGTGCTCTCGCCATCGCGCTGATCCGTCCGAATAACCGATTATTGGAGCGTTTTACCACCCCGCGCAGTCTCAAAGTGGGGCTCTATTATTTAGCAACGGCAGTTTTGTTTCTCGTCAGTGCGTTCGCGTATCACTCTTTCATTGCACTGTGGCTGTTTTTCTCGATGTTGACGGTCGCCATTGTCTATGCGTTTGGATTCAATCATCTCATCGCGGGGGAAAATGCCCGTGCCTCGCTATGGCAATGGATACTCTTTGCCCCCTATTTTATCGGGACGAACCTCTCATGGCGATGGTACAAACGGAAATTGCCGCTGATGAGTCAGGTCGAAGATCGGATCTATTTCGGACGCCATCCGGCAAAGGGAGAATACACTCAGCTCAGGGAAAGTGGAATAAACCATGCGATCAATCTGGCATTGGAACATCAGATCAACCGCTCTATGATAGAACAGACCCGAATACCGTTTCTGGATTTGACGATCCCATCTCCCGAGGCACTACACCGTGTCGTTTTGATGATCGAAGCGAAAAAAGAGAACGGTGTTTATGTCCATTGTGCTCTCGGGTTGTCCCGCAGTGTTATGGCGATCGGTGCATGGATGCTCTATCGCGGTTTTACGATGATGCAGATCGAGGAGCGCCTAAGGGAACTCCGTCTTGCTTATGTCAAATCGAAATACATCTATGTCGCTCTAAATCTCTATCAGACACATCTAAATGCACTTCGCGTGAGCGATTCAGAATGATGTTAGCTGCGATTTATTATCATCTCTATATGTTTAAGAATTTAGGATTATGACTATGAAAACCAATTATACAGATGCTCTTCCCCCGGAATGGAAACCGATGTCCGATATTTTCACCGCGCTGGGGGATGAACACCGCCAGCGGATGCTGATGCTGTTTGAACCTGACGAGAGGCTAACAGCAGGGCAGATCGCGGATGCTTCGACGCTCGCCCGCACGACCGTCTCGCACCACCTCAAGATTTTACGTCAGGCTGAGGTGCTGTTGAGTGAGAAAAAAGGGAAAGAGGTGTGGTTTTGGATCAACAAGCCGTTACTCGAAAAGACGTTTGGAAATGTACTCTGTTATTTGCAAGGGAAGAGTCATGATTAAGGCGATTTTACGATTTTTGGTTCGAATGGCATTCCGGATACGGGTAGTCGGCCAATTTACAACCGAAGGGGATCGGACGCTCATAATCGCCAATCACCAATCTTTTTTGGACGGATTGATTGTCGGGCTGATGCTTCCGATCGCGCCCGTATTTGTCGTTAATACCGAAATCGCGAAACGGCCGTTTGCGAGGTTGTTTCTCTCTTTGGCCGATTATCTGGCGGTTGACCCCGCTAATCCGATGGCGATTAAACAGATTATCCGTCTCGTCGAGAGCGGACGTCCTGTCGTTATTTTCCCCGAGGGGCGGATTACGACGACGGGCTCTTTAATGAAGATTTATGAAGGATCGGCTTTTGTCGCGGTTAAGACGGGTGCTACCGTCGTTCCGATCATTATCGAAGGGGCGATATTCAGTGCTTTGTCCCGTATGCCTCAGCACCATCCTCATCGCTGGTTTCCTAAAATCACCCTCACGTACTGCTCCCCTACCCGCATTGAATTGCCCGAAGGGGGTACATCGCATCAGCGCCGTACCCGTTCCGGGGAGGCAATGCGTTCTTTGATGCAACGGTGTATCTTCGAATCGCGCCGTCCTAACGATATTTTCGGTGCTTTTTTGGATGCGGCGTCAGCGTACGGAATGTCACGGGCGATTATCGAAGATACGAAGCAAATCGAATATACGTATCGGCAATTATTGACGATGTCGTTGGGTCTGGGGCGATTGGTTTCCCGTCACAGTGTCTCCGATGAAGCGATCGGTGTTTTGATGCCGACGGCGGTGCCGACGTTAGCTCTGATCCTGGGCCTGAGTGCGATGGACCGTATCCCCGCGATGCTCAATTTTACCGCCGGAGCGGACGGATTGCAAAGTGCCTGCGATGCGGCAAAGATACAAACGATCATTACCTCTACGGCTTTTGTCGAGCAAGCCAAACTCACTTCCAAACTCGAAGCATTGCGCAATGTAAACATCCTTTATCTCGAAGAGATGAAGCACGAGATGACTTTATGGGATAAGGTGTGGCTGATGGGATATGCCATCCGTTTCCCGCGGTCGGTTTGTATCCAAAAAGATCCGAAAGAGGCTGCGGTCATCCTTTTTACTTCCGGTTCGGAAGGGAAACCTAAAGGGGTGGTTCTTTCGCATGAGGCGTTATTGGCCAATATTTATCAAATCCGCTCCATCGTCGATTTTTCGACGGAAGATAAAATGCTAAATGCTCTACCGATTTTCCATTCGTTCGGACTCACGGCGGGGACGCTTCTGCCTGTATTGAGCGGGATGCGGCTATTTTTGTATCCTTCGCCGTTGCATTATCGGGTGATCCCGGAAATCGCGTATGACCGATCGTGTACGATTTTATTGGGAACCGGTACCTTTTTATCCAATTACGGTCGCCAAGCCCATCCGTATGATTTTTACCGCTTGCGTTATGTGATCGCTGGAGCCGAAAAACTCTCCGAGAGTGTACGGGACGCATGGTTTGAGAAATTCGGAATACGGATTTTCGAAGGATACGGTGCGACCGAAACGGCTCCGGTCATCGCCGTCAATACCCCGATGGGATATAAAAGCGGGACGGTCGGCCAGATTTTGCCGGGGATCGAGCATAAGCTTATCAGTGTTCCGGGGATCGATGAGGGCGGAATTTTGCACGTCAAAGGGCCGAATGTGATGAGCGGATATTTACGCTCCGAGCGTCCTGGCTTTCTTGAAGCTCCTGTTTCGGATGCGGGAGAGGGGTGGTACGATACAGGTGATATCGTTACTATCGACGACTCTGGCTTCGTTCGCATCGCGGGACGGGTGAAACGATTTGCCAAGATTGCGGGGGAGATGGTTTCGCTCGAATCGGTCGAAAAATTGGCGTTCATTACCTCTCCGAGCTTTGTGCATGCTGTCTCTTCCAAAAGCGATCCTTCCCGAGGGGAGATGATCGTCCTCTTTACGACCGATAAAGAGCTGGGTCGGGATGCCTTGCAACAAAATGCCAGAACACAGGGGTATCCTGAAATCGCTGTGCCGCGTAAAATCGTCGTCGTCGATGCGATTCCGCTGTTGGGAACCGGAAAAACCGACTATGTAACGTTAAAAACCATGGCAGGCGAGATCGCATGAGCAGTCCGGTATATCTGCTAAAGACACGGCGGTTCGCTCCTTTGTTTACGGCCCAGTTTTTGGGCGCTTTCAACGATAATTTGTTTAAAAATACCCTTGCGGTCATTTTGACTTTTCAAGCCGCGCAATGGACATCGATCTCTTCGGCACTTCTCGCCCCGCTCATCGGTGCTGTTTTCATTTTGCCGTTTTTTCTTTTTTCCGGTTTGGCGGGAGAAGTTGCCGACAGTTTCGATAAAGCGCGATTGGCACGAATCGTCAAGGTGTGGGAACTGTTTTTGATGGTGATCGCTACCGTCGGGTTTAATCTCCACTCTTTTGGCTTGCTTATGGCGGTTATCTTCGGGATGGGGATGCATTCAACCCTGTTCGGTCCGATCAAATACTCGATCATTCCGCAGCACATGGGGGAAAATGAATTGGTGAGCGCCAATGCTCTGGTCGAATCGGGAACGTTTGCGGCGATATTACTCGGAACAATCGGCGGCGGGCTTTTGGCCGCCCATCCGAACGGCGGCGTGATCGCCGGAATAATCGGGAGTGCGGTCGCGGCAATCGGCTATATCGCCAGCCGTCAAATCCCGACTGCTCCTTCGCTCACTCCCAATCGGTCTTTGAGTTTTAATCTCTTTGCCCAAACCCTGAACTCGGTTCGTCTGGCAAACGGCAATCGGGTCGTGTTTCTTTCGATCCTCGCCATTTCATGGTTTTGGCTCTATGGAGCGTTGCTGCTCTCGCAGTTTCCCTCTTTTGTGAAAACGGTATTGATGGGGGATGAAGCGACGGTAACGATTCTGCTCAGCCTCTTTACGGTCGGGATCGGTGCAGGGTCGATGGTATGTGAACGGCTCTCTCATCATACGATTCGCCCGTCATTGATCGTTGCGGGGGCAATAGGGATGTCGATTGCCGGCATCGATTTTGCCCTCAACGCCCAGAGCTTTCAGGCCGTCAGTACACTCAACAGCAATCCCGCGTTTTGGCGCATATTGGCCGATTTGGTGTTGATCGGGGTATTCGGCGGGTTGTACAGCGTCCCATTGTATGCGATCATGCAAAACCGAAGCGATGCACAAGTGCGTTCGCGTATTATCGCTGCCAATAATATTCTCAATGCCCTATTTATGGTCGGCGGTGCGGTGGCAACGATGATGCTTTTAGAAAACGGATGGAGTATCCCGTCCATTTTTCTCATGATAGCGATAGGGACGGCATTGGTTGCGGGGATAATCGCTTGGAAAATCAAACAGATAGGAGAACGGGAATGAAACGGTACAATCATGCGATTATTGCAGCATTTATAATCGTCGGTATCGGCGTATCGAATGTGTCGGCACGAGGATCAGACCAGAGTGATTTGGCGCAGTTGGTCAACACCGCACGTCAGAACGATGCGCTGGCAGTGGAGGATCTGATCCACCGTTCTCTCGATCTGCGCGAAAAAATCCTCCCTTTTATGGGTGAAGCGGAGAGATCGATCAAATCGCATCAAGGGGCTCTTCCGTCGACGCTTTCGGTGAAAATCGCCAGATCGATCCATGAAGCCGATGCTGTTCGAACCAGCTTGTTCCCGTATGCTCTGCGCTATCGCAATGCGCTTTACCGCACCGATGCGTCGCTGGGAGATCGTGACCGGATTGAATCGATCGTGATTTCGATGGCGGCGGCACTGACGCTTTATGACAATGCCCATTTTATGGAAGAACATTTTCACGATAAAAGCGAGCTCCGTGCCAAGCTCAATGAGGCGTATCCCGAATACGGAGTGGACGAGAACTTTTACAAAGATTCGCTTATGCGGGCGAATGCTCTGACTTATCGCTCCACAATGCTCGATGCGATCCGATTTTTCGAGGACAATCGTCAAACGATCGCACGTTATATCGCGCAGGGCGATCCCTCGATTCGATACTTGTACGAGTATATTGAGAATTCGCCGATGCGTGTGACGTTAGGGGGAGACAATGCGTTCAAAGAGATCGCCGATCAGGTCGGCGTACTGCTCACCCGAACGGCAGAACTGCCTCTTACGACCGTTGAAAAACTCAAATTCAATTTCTCGAAAGTATTAGGCAATACGATGGGAATGGTACGGTGGCGCAGCGGAAAACTGCGTGAGGATAAAGCGTTTCTGAGCGAATTTTCGACACACCTTAAACCCGGTGACGTATTACTGGAAAAGACTCCGTTTGCTCTGACAGACAAGACGATTCCCGGACATTTCGGTCATGCGGCACTCTATATCGGAACCTATGAGCAGCTTCGCGACCTGGGTGCACTCAATGAACCGTTTGTTAAACGCCATCTGGATGAGATCAAAGCGGGCAAAGTAATCCTCGAAGCCTTGCGTGAAGGGGTAGTGCTGAACAGTGTCGAACACTTTATGAATATCGATGATGTCGCGGTACTTCGACCAAGTCGTCTCTCTAACGATGAAATGAGAGGCTCTTTGGACCTCGCGCTTAGCAACTACGGGAAAAAATACGATTTCGATTTCAACGTCAATACTACCGAAACGATCGTATGCTCCGAACTTGTCTATGTCGCTTATCCGCAGATCGACTTTATGACGAAGAAAGTATTGACGAGTTTTACGATTTCGCCGGATGATATTGCCAAAATGGCTTCGGGGGATAAGAAGGCACCGCTGGAACTTACCTTTTTTGCTCATGACGGTAAAAAAGTATATGCCAAAGGGGAAAAAGAGGAGGGGGATAAACTCTATCGTACCCTTGTAGGGATAGAAGATACCTACCGATAAAGAGGCGAGATTTTTATCCTTTGGACGGAAAAGAATAGGTCCCCTCCAACACTTCCGCGTTGAAAGAGGCCGATTGTTTCATATATTCGTATTGACGAGGATGCAAAGGCTGAATGCGGTCCAAGACATTGAGATAGCGTTGCATCACATAACACGGTTCGCTGCAATGATCGAGTAAATGCTCATTTTGGCCTACAAACGTAACAACAGCATCCGATGGTGCAAGAATTGATGAGGAGATATACGGAGTTACCTCAATACAATCGTAATTGACCTCCCGCTCTTTCAGGCGGTTGAGCTCTTCAAACGTGACGCTAAAGAGCATCCCGTTCACTGAGCCGTCGGAATCTTTTCGCAAATTTAGAAAAAGCGCTTTTACGTGATGTTGCAATGCATCGGAAAAAATATCGATTACGATGTCCCACCCGCGGGCATACCCTTGTAATGTGGCATCAAAAAGAGGGTATTTTGCTTCTTGTCGTTGAAGCGTTTTGTGGATACTCTCTTCCAGCATCAGCGAACCGTATCCAAAAACATAGATTTTGCCTGTGTTGTTTTCCGCTTTTTTTGCCACTTTAACTTCCATGGACATCAGTTCGAACCGCTTATATATCGTAAAGTCTCCCGTCAATGCCCGCACGGTGTAAATAAAATCGGCAAACCGTTCCCAGTTCGAGACGATTAAAAAATCAAAGTTTCGGTAAAAGATATGCTTATCCACCATCCCCTTCTCAAAAGCGACAGCCAATTCCTGAAAGAGATTGAGATAGGTGCGTATTTGCACCGACATGGAGATGTCTTCGCTCTTTTTTGATTTTAACAATGCCGATAGACTCGTCGGATCAGGATTGTCAACAATCCACTGTTCTATAGCGATCCGAAGTTCCATAAAGTCTTTATTGTTAAAACGTTCGATGTAGGCAAACGCCCGATTTCGGATAAAGTGGGCATACGTTTGCCGTGCGACAAACACTGCCCCTATCAACGATACGATAATCCCTAATGTATCGGTGTCCATTCTAACCCTTTGATACGGTATAAATTTGTAAGTAGTATAGTGAGAGAATGCTAAAAATGTGTAGGGCTCTCGGTCCCATTACACCTCTACGAGCGCGTTTCGAAAAAAGAGGTGTAATACAAGATGGGGATTCCCCCGGAAGAAAGATTATTGGAGAGTTGCGGGATCGGTGATGACCCCTGTTATCGCTGAAGCGGCAGCTACGGCAGAGTTGGCCAAATAGACTTTTGAGCTGCGTGAGCCCATGCGTCCGACAAAGTTACGGTTGGTCGTGGAGACGGCAACTTCGTTATCGCCCAAAATCCCCATATATCCGCCCAAACAGGCACCGCATGTCGGATTAGAAACGACTCCGCCCGCATCGACGATGATATCGATGTAACCGGCTTTGGTCGCTTCGCGTAAAATCCGTTGGGTTCCCGGAGTGACGATCAGACGAACGTCCGGATGCACTTTTTTCCCTTCCAAGATTTCAGCGGCGATTTTAAGGTCGCTTAAGCGGCCGTTGGTGCAGCTTCCGATGAATGCCTGATCGACTTTGATTCCGTCGCTAACCGCCTGGCTGAGGCTGTGGCCGTTGGACGGCAAGAACGGATAGGCGATAACCGGTTCGAGATTAGCGACATCGATTTCAAGTATCTGAACATAGACCGCATCGTCATCGGAATAGTGGATTTTCGGCTCACGGGCAAGCGGTTTATCCGCCAAAAACTCCGCGGTAATCTCGTCATAGGCGACGATACCGCTTTTCGCTCCCGCTTCGATCGCCATGTTACACATGCTGAAACGGTCGTCCATACTGAGGTGAGGGATCGTGCTGCCGACGAATTCGAGCGTTCGGTAAAGTGCGCCGTCGACGCCGATGAGGCGGATCACTTCAAGGATGATGTCTTTTCCGGTCGTGTATTTGCCCGGTTTGCCGCTGAGGATCACTTTGATCGACTCAGGGACTTTGAACCAGTTACCCCCCGTGATCATTGCAAACGCCAAGTCGGTCGAACCCATCCCCGTAGAGAAGGCACCGAGCGCTCCATGAGTACAGGTATGTGAATCCGCACCGATGATAACGTCACCCGGAACGACTAACCCTTTTTCAGGGAGAAGAGCGTGTTCGATCCCCATGTCTTTTTCGTCGAAGAAGTTTTTCATCGCGTATTTTTTCGCAAAATCGCGGCTAATACGGGCTTGATTTGCCGATGCGATGTCTTTTGCCGGAATAAAGTGATCCAAAACAATAGAGAATCCGTCCGGATTGGCAAGCTTGGTCGCACCCGAATCTTCGAACGCTTTGATCGAGATCGGGGTTGTGATGTCGTTTCCGATGACCATATCGATCGGAGAACGGACGATTTCACCTGCATATACAGGTTTTCCGACATGCTCGGAGAATATTTTTTCAGTTATAGTCTGACCCATAGTAATACCTTCAAAAGGGGCTAAATAATGGCGCGATTATACCACACCCGATCTTAGGTTTTTTTGCCTCCCTATCGGTTAGCGGTTGAATCTCGGTCCGAAAGTATCGTAAACATAGGCGGCGACCGTTTGTGCTTCTTCGGGGGTTAGATTTCCTTTTTGAGAGGGCATCAGGCCGAAACGGGCAATCGATTGCGGCATACAGAGCGCTTTGCTTTGAGCCGGAGCCTCAAGGTAATCGGCGATAAAAGCTATCGCTTCGGCGCGGTCCGGCTTAGCCTGTTTGACATGGCGCATGACCCCCATCATCGGCGGGGCGATCATGTTTTTCATCTCTTCCGCGCTCGGGCGTTGTTTTAAATGGCACATCGAACATTTTTGCTCGAACAGACTCTCTCCGTTTTCTTGTGCGAAACTCTGTACGGGGGCAATGGAAAGTGCGATCAGCGTACTGAACGTTAAAAATTTCGGGATCAACATCGGGACTCCTTTTTATAAGTGGATGCAGTGTATAAATAATACATCAATATTATAATTAAAATAATAAAAATAGATATTATTTTTAGTTTAGTCTGAACTCCAGCGTCAATTTGACTTCCGTAGGAAAAAGGCCGGAGAGCGCTTCGGGAATTTTGACCCCCGATGCCGATGCTACGGCATTTTTAGCCGCTTCATGAAAGATGGATTCTCCTTCGGAAACGATGACGTCG
Organism: uncultured Sulfuricurvum sp.; assembly: GCF_937936435.1. Classification (GTDB taxonomy): domain Bacteria; phylum Campylobacterota; class Campylobacteria; order Campylobacterales; family Sulfurimonadaceae; genus Sulfuricurvum. The sequence goes on from NZ_CALDDG010000051.1 coordinate 20,368, forward strand.
CGAATAGAACCTCCGCTATCGAGAGTGAATCGGATATTAACGTCCCCCTCCATCCCTCTGCGCCGTGCGGCGGAAGGGTAGCGGAGGCTTTGTTGGATTTTAGTGCGCAAACCGGCAAAAAACGATTGCTTTTCGGCACTGATATCGATTTTCGGCTGTGCTTTAGGAGCTGCCGCGGTTACGGGAAGAGAAGATGGTTTGCTCTCAACAGACGGTAAGGGGGATGGTGCGGGAACAGAGGGTTTCTCTGTCGATATCGTGGCAACTTTTTCCCGAATCGGCGGAATATCGCGGACAATAGATTTCTGCGGCGGTTCTTGCGGTGTGCTTACATTTTTTTGTTTGGGCATTTCGGCAGGCGGATGAGGTACCGAAAAAGAGGGCGGTACGATAGTAGGGGAAGGGTTTGAGAACGATACCAGAGATATTTTTTTGAGGGGGAGGGCAAATTTTTCGGGAGTGTTATGGAACATATTGAGCATTAATGCGGCGAATAAGGCCATAAGAGAGTGAAATACCAACGATAGACTGAGGGCTTTTGAGGTTGTATTCATAATCGTATCCATCCGTTAAAAATTGCGATTCCTATCCCTGCTAGCAAGAGCGGGGCAAAGCGCTGAAGAAGGTTTCGGTAGTTGCTGAGGTGGTGAAGACTCTCTTTCAAAATAGCCGTAAGGACGACCGAGAAAAAGAGAAACCACAGCAGCGTTGCTCCGAGCCCAAATGCCAAACCGTATGCGACGGCCCACATGAGCGATGACGATGCGGCGCTGAGCGTCATCATGGTGATGACGGGTGCGCACAGAGACATCGAAAGAAGCGCTCCCGTGAAAAACAGCTCGATTTTCCCCTGCGGAGAGGGAGAGGAGGCGCTGCAACATGATGAAGTGCGTCGGAGAGAGAACCACAGGCGTATGGCAAGAATCAGGGTGATGCTGCCGAGCAGATAGCCCATCAAATCGGTATCTTTAATCAGGGATTTAATCATGGATGAGCCGAGAAAAGCGATAAGGGAGAGAAAAATATAGCCGCTGATACGTCCCAGACTGATAGGGAGCAATACCTGTAAGCTTTGAGAACGTGTAGCACTGTTCGCCAATAAAATCGGTGAGAGCAGCGGCATGCAGCTGAGCATGCACGCGGTTGCCCCATAAGAGAGCGCAACAAGAAACAAGGAGAGCAGAGCCATCACTTCCACGGTTTAGCCTTTCCACCATTTATCGATTTTTGTCCGTTTTTTGAACGATTCTTTTGAGGAACTGAGAATCGTAAACGGACCGTATTTGAAGTTCATTACTCCCTCATGCGGGCAAAATTCGATACATCGTCCGCACAAGGTACAGTCACTGTGGGTGATATTTTTATTCTCTGCGCTCTCTTGAATCTCGAAAATATCCATAGGGCAGGCTTTGATACAGTTGCCGCACGAATCACAGCTGGATGAGCCGTTTTTGACGAGGCGAAGAAGGCCGATTTTTTTAAACAGAGTTTGCATCGGCAGGATCGGGCAGATACGGCAAAACGGCTGACGGACGAAGAGTGCAAGAGCGATCATCAGACCGAACAGCAAATCGGCGATCAGCGAGAGGGCAAAATAGCCTCCGTTGGCCTGAGAAATATAGATTTGGGACATATCTCCCGTCATCGCGGTGGTCATAATACGGCTTGGACAGACCGCGCAATAAGGCGCTCCCCATTCGTGCCCGAGATAGCCGATTCCGGTGAGAATCGGAAAAATAAGGACGAGAAATAAAAAGATAAACCATTTGATCGGGCGGATTTTCGTAACCGTTTCACGGCTGAGGGAGACGAGCTGAGTAAGCCCGAGTTTAGTCCCTATCATTCCTACGGTTTCTTGGAAAAAGCCCAGAGGACAGAGCCATCCGCAAAACGCTTTGTTTAAAACGAGAATGAGCGCTGCGACGGTGGCAATGGTGACGAGAGTTCCCATCAGGGCGGGAAGTACTTTCTCATCCTGAGTGAAAATCGTCGAGACCCGGTGATCCATCTGGTGCTGAAGCGGAATCAGGGTGCAGAAATCTCCTCCGCTTTGATCGTAGGCACAGGAGAGGGCGGGGAGACTTTGGGTCAGTTTGTCACCGGTGTAAAATGTGGTGAAAAATGCCGCACCGTAGACGAAAAAGACGAAAGCCGTCAGTTGAATCACCCGTCGCAGGGCGGTGAGAGTGAGCAGTTTATCCACGGGTAACTCCTTGGTTTTTATGTCGGCGGTAGAGGAAAAGTCCTCCTAAAAATCCGATAAATACGGCTCCCGCCCCATAAGGCTGTGATTGCCAATAATCGTTGGGATTGACGTAATAGGGCATGGAAAAAGTGCTGATATAGAGGGTTTTTTCCTCTTTATGCTCAATATTTAATAGAAACTCGGAGGGCTTGTTTTCACTGCGTCCGATTTGCACGTTTTTAAAATCATTCGGAAGGGTTATAGTAAATGATCCTCTATCATCGGAACGGTAGGTTTGAACGGCACTGTTATGGGTTTCGAGCGTAACCGAAGCGTTCGCCAACGGTTTGCCCCTATATTTTAGGAGAAATCGGTAGCTTTTTGACGCGGTATATCGGTCATGCTCCCGATGGAGAGGATCGGGGACGATCTCTAAGGAACTTTTTGTGAGCGCGGTTAACCGTGTCGGAGAAATTTTTGCGGGGCGTCCCTGCAAGGAGAGGTATCGTACGGCACTGTAAACAGTGTCTCCGGAACGGCTTTCGGAAACAAGCGCATAATATCCTCCCATCCGAGGTTTCGGGAGGATGACCGTATTACGCTTCATCGCTAACGGAATCGTTGAAAGGTCAGGACGGATCAGGGTGGACGTGGCATTTCCTTCCATGTTCATCAGGGCAAACATGGCACTCTCTCCTTTGCCGTGACCGCCGTGTTTCGCAGCTATTTTTTTGCCGTCGTCACATCCGTGCGGAATCCAATAGGAAGCATGTTCTCCGTATCCCCAAAGTGTTGCAGAGATAGAGAGTGCTAAGAGAAACGGTTTCATTGAGAATCCTTAAAATTTGACCGACAGCCCTGCCGTATAGACACGGCCCGGATTGACGGTAAGGGTGAGATCTTCTTTGTTATAGACGAAGTTGTAGTCGCGGTCTCCGCTGCTGCGCGCCGTATTGAAATAGAATTTATCAAATACGTTGTCGATGCGGGCAAAAAAATCGAAGGTATAGCCTTTGTATTTTTCGCTATGGCGGGCCAAGAGGTTGAAGACTTCATATCCGGGCATTTTGAGCTGATTGAGTTCATCGGCGTAATAGCTGGATTTTGCCGTTACTTCCGCCGATAAAACGGTACTGGCAGAGAGATTGTAGTTCCCGGTCAGATTGAGCGTATGGCGTGACGTTCTGGGAACCGTATTTCCTTTGAGATCGTAGTGAACCTGTGTGTATGAAGGAAGATACGGACTTCCCAATCCTAAATAGAAATTATCGTATTGGGTGAAATAGGCATCCAGATACGTATAGGCCAGATCGAAGGAGAAGGTTTTTTTCGCATCGCTTTGCAAAGATAGCTCCAACCCTCGGCTGCGCATGCCTCCGATATTTTCATATTTTTGGGGATTGGTGGCGGTTGCCGCGGTATATTGACCGATAGAGGACATGATATAGTTTTTGCGATCCAGTAAAAAGAGGGTCGTTTCGTAGGCGAACGTGTTATTGAATGCCGAAAAATTACCGCGAGCCCCTAGATCGTAATTGACCGCCTGTTCGGGTTTGAGATCAGGATTGTTAAGCACTTTGGAATCGAGGCTGATGGTTCCGTTGAACAGCTGATCGATCGACGGGGCGCGAAAACCGGTGGATCGGCTGACAAACAGGGTCGTCGAATCGTTGAGATTGTGAGTCAGACCGATACGGTGCGAATAGACGTTGAAATCTTTTTGCAGCGAGAGGGCATTAAGACGGTCGTCATAATCGAGCTGGATATTGTCGTAACGTCCGTTAAGTGTCAAGGTCGTCGCGTCGGTAAGGGGGACTTTGACTTCAAGATAAGGAGCGTAAACCTCTTCGGTGGTTTTGTTGTCTCCCGTCGGAGTTCCGGCGGTATAGACTGTCGGAGAAAAAGCACTGGTTTTAAAATCGACGAGATACGCGGTTTTGTTTTCATATACATTGTTTCGGACGTCCGCACCGAATAGGTAAGCGAAGTTTTCCCCTGAACTTCGGTATTCGCTTTTTAGACCGCGTTGAACCTGATGGTAATCGTTGCCGGTCGTATAGGCATCATCAGCCGTTACTACCGCTCCGGTAGAGCTGTATTTTTGGGGTGAGCTGACGAACTCGGTATTGTCTCCGTAGTGATAGATATTAACGAGGAGATTGGAGTTGTTGCCGAAATCTTTACTGTAGGTCAAAAAGAGTTTGAGCAAATCGACGTCATACATACGGGTATAGTCGCGTCCCTCCTGACTGGTTGGATCGTTGATCGCTTGAGTGATCCCTTCCACGGTTCCGTGGGAATCTTTTTCGCGGTGAGATGCTTCGATACCGAAGGTCAGATCGCTGGTGTCGTCGATGTAATATTGGAGTTTACCGTTCGCATAGCGTGCAAGATAATCTGAGTCTTTCCAGTATCCGTCACTTTTACGTTCGCTGATTTGAAGTCGTCCGTTAAAAGAGTCTTTCGCAAAAGAGGTCTCTGCTAAAAGTTTTCGGTAGCCGAAACTTCCGAACTCTGAGGCTACACTCGAGCGGTTGATCGCCCCTTTTTTTGTTGTGATGATGACGGCGCCCGCGAGGGCATCGTCACCGAACAGATACGATGCTCCCCCTTTGATCACCTTGATCGAGGCGATATTATCGAGATCGATGTTGACCGCTCCGGTCCGCTCGAATACCGGAACACCGTCGATGACGACTGCCACACCCGGTTTTTCTCCCATATAACGCTGATTTTCTACCCCGCGGATATGAATTTTCAGCGTATCGCCCGTTTTAATCTCTGTCGTGATTCCGGGGATCGCTTGGAGGACCTGCTGGAGGTTTTCGATATGGGCTTCGTCTACGGTTTCTCCTGAGATGGATGCCGTGGACGATACTTCGGTCTGGCCCGAATGAAACCGATCGTCGATCGTCGTTGAGTCGATACCGATAATACCGAGGTTTTCCGTTGCGAAACATGAAGCGCTTAACAGAGTAGATAAGATGAGACTTTGAGAGAGCCTGCGGTTATTTGCCATCGCAATTCCTTGGATTTAGGATTAAAAAGTGCGATTATGGAGAAAAAGTGTTACATTAGTGTTAATTCATTAGTTTAAGTTAACACTAATGTAACACTTCTTTGAAATAATCCTTTTAATTTTTTAATGCAAGGATATTAATGTTTAATATTAAGATATCTATGGCGGCTGTATTGTTTTGTAGCAGTGCTTATGCTACGGAAGAGGCTGATTTAGGGAGTGTGTCAATAACGGCAACCAAAACAGCGCAAAGTACATTGGAATCTCCAGCGAGTGTAGAGATAGTAACAGCAAAGAAGATAGAAGAAAAATCGGTTCAAAGAGCTGATGAAGCGATTAAAGATGTAGCAGGAGTCTATTTAAGGGCAGATGCAGATCACACGCCAAACAGTTGGAGCAACTCGGTGACACTTCGGGGAGTTCCGATGTACTATCGTACGGCCGTGTTAGTGGATGATGTTGTGATGAATAACGCGTTTTCAGCAGGAGTTAACTGGTCGAATATCCCGGTCGAAGATATTGAACGGGTAGAGGTGGTCAAAGGACCATTTTCATCGCTGTATGGTGGAAATGCAATGAGTGGTGTTATTAACGTAATTACAAAAGAGCCGACCAAACGCGAAGTAGTGATTAAAACGGGATATGGAAGTGATAATTATAAAAATTTTATTGCATCTTACAGAGATAAAATCACGGATAAGTTAGGGATAAATATCAATTTCGGTAAGAAAACCAGTGATGGGTATATCAACGATCTTGTGGTAAAAACACCTACAACCGGAACGGGCGGAACGATAGTGAGTGGTGCTCGGCAATCGACAGATAGCACAGGAAAAACAGTTTATATTGTAGGCGATAAAGGAACTAAAGGATGGTGGGAAGATGATGTCGGCATCAAACTTCATTACAGTTTTAATAATGATAATAAAATGTCAGCCGGATTTTCACATCATAAGCATGCGACGAAATATGATCATCTTAATACCTATCTGAGCGATGGAGCAGGAAACCCTGTTGTATCAGGGTCAGTGCAGTTGGACGCTACTTCAAAAGCGACACTTGCTGAAAAAGACTTTTTATTCGGTCCTACCGGAGAAGAGACCAACCGCTATACTCTTTCATATGAGAGCAAAATTTTCGATGATGTAAAAGTCAAGCTCAATACGCATTATACCGATTACGGGTATTGGTATATCTCTCAGTCGACAGGTGCGGTATCAAGCGGTGGAGCAGGAACGTATACCGATATTCCGAATACAACAAGATTCGGTTCACTGCAGCTGAGTTTTCCTCTCGGCAATATCAATTATATTGTGATGGGTGTCGATTTAAACCATAATGAGCTAGCGAAAAAAGTGAATGTTCTTCCTAATTGGACGGATGATTCGACGCGTACAACTCTTAATAGCGAGTCAAACGGTAAAAATACGACTAAAGCATTGTTTATACAGGATACGATTGATATTACCGATAATCTCGTAGCATATATAGGCGGACGATATGATAGTTGGGTGACTTCAGGGAGCTATATCGACTATACTAAATCGACCTTGACAAACTACGAGGAACGACGTGATTCACATTTTAGTCCAAAAGCTTCATTGGTCTATATGCCTAATGCACATACGACATTACGAACCTCTGCAGGCCAAGCCTTTAGAGCCCCTTCTTTAAGCGATTTGTACTCATCGTTTTACTCGGGGAGCAAACTTTACAGCTCCAGTCCTGATCTGAAACCCGAAACGTTGACATCATGGGAAATCGGGTTTGAACACATCTTTGATACAAAAACCCATTTTAAAACGACCTATTACGAAAACTATTTGAAAGATTTGATGTATACGACAGACATCAGTGCAACGCTCAATGAAAAACGAAATGCCGGAAAAGCAGAAATCAAGGGGATAGAATTAGAGGTACAGCAAGAGGTCACCGATGGGTTAAATGCGTTTGCAAACTTCACCTACAACCATACCGAAATCACGGAAAATATTAATAAACCTGAGATTGTTGGCAAACGGATGACGTATGTTCCTATGCGCCAGTTTAACGTCGGAATGAGCGGAGAGCAAGGAGGGTGGAGCGGATCGTTGATCGGTTGTTATGTAGATGATATCACGACCAAAGATGATAACTCTGATATCTATAAATCGACATACGGCGGTTATGAATCGTATTTTACTGTTGATGCAAAAATCGGGTTTCAAATACAAAAATGGATAAACGCTTCCATTGCAGTGAATAACATTTTTGACAAAGAGTTTTACCAATCCTCTCTGACTCCGGGACGGACAGTATACGGCGAACTTACGTTCAAATTTTAACGGTAAGAGATGATGAAGTCGTTTGGTTTAATCATAGCAATTGTTTTAGAATTGGTGCTCACATGTTCATTGCTTAGTGCAAACGAATCACTATGGCTCGATGAAGCAAAAAAGAAAAAGTGTTGCGAGGTGAAGTCAGATTTATCTCCTCAAAAAGAATTCTCTTTTAAATCAGGGAGTCTTCATAAAAACGAAAAACTAAAAGATTTGAGCGGTTCGATTTTGTATATTCGTGATATGGACGGAAAAATTGAAGAACACAATCTCTCCGGATCAAAAATCACGTTCATTCCTCAATACAAAGGAAACTATTATCTTTTTGTCGAGCGACGTTCTGTCCAAGATGGGACGTTGAACGTAGAGCTCTCTTCGCACCGCATCTACAACAAAGAGGGGAACCTCTCATGCGCATGGACGAAAGAAGTGCGTGGTAAAACCTCCGATTCCCGCTATCTGAGTGAACCGTTGCCGCAGTTGCCGTTTCAGTTGATTATGGAAAAATCGATCCATCGCCATCATATCAACTGTTGTCTCTATGCGGGGGATATCGCTCCGTTTAAAGTCTATTATAAAGGGGAATTGCTCCATGATGTGCCGTTGAGTGTCGAGATGGAGAGCGGATGGACAAACGTCATTGAGCCCTCCGATGATGGGACGGTGTCGTTCGAGATTCCGCGAAGCACGTACGCACCGGACAAAGGGGATAAGAAACGCTCCGAAAAGCTGTTGGTCAGTGCTTCGTACGATACCAACGAATCGGGAGTATTCGAGGGGAATGCGTATAGTAAAGTGCACTATACGATGACGATACCGCTTTCATTCGGGAATCCGCCGCTCGAATACGAATCCAAATCTCTGGCGTTTGCGACCGTGATCGGAGTGATGCTGGTGTTCTCGTTAGGACTCTATTATAACCGCCGACGCAAGCGTAAAACGCCCAAGGAGATCTATTTTGACGAAGAATAAGTTTGGTCTCCGCCGCAGTGTCAATAATATGAACCTCGTGCGGTTTCGGTTTTGGTTTCAGATTGCGGCGTTTGCCCTCATCGTTTACGGCGGATGGGCCGGAATCGATCTGGGAGATAAGCTCCCGACGTTTGCGTGTGTCTTTAGCTCCGATGCATCCGGGGGAAAATGTTACGTCGGCGAACTTCAGCACGATTTGCGTCATACGTTCGAGATGATGGCGGGATATGCCGGATACGCGTTTTTGATCTCATTGGGGATGTTTATCGTTTGGTTTTGGGTACTGAACAAAGGATGGTGCGGCTTTGTCTGTCCTCTGGGGACGATGCAAGACTGGCTCACGATGCTGCGCGAAAAAAGCAAAATCCGTTTTAGCGAATACTCGTGGGCAAACCGCAAAAAAATCAAGAGCATCAAATATATTTTGCTCTTTTTGATGCTTTTGCTACCGGTGATGGTCGCCAACTCGGTGTTTGGAGCGCCGAAATTGCCAAGCGGTCTTGCTATGCCGTTTTGCGATATTTGCCCCGGACGGATGATGATTCCGGCCTTTACGGGAGATTTTAACCAGTTTTACATCGACTTTTCGACGAAAACCGATCTGGTGATGGCGGTACTGGGGATGATTATGACGGGGCTGTTTTTGGTCGGATCATTCGTAAAAAAGCGGTTTTTTTGTTATTTTTGTCCGATGGCGGCCTTGCAGTATATTTTTTCGAAGCCCGCATTGCTCAAACTCTATAAAGACGGTTCAAAATGTACAAAATGCGGCGATTGTTACCATGCATGTGACATGGACATCCTTGAAATCGCTGACGACGTGACGACGAAAAATATGGTTACGGAGGATTGCACGTTGTGTCTCAAATGCGTCGCCGCCTGTCCCGAAGAGGGGTGTTTGGAAGCTAATTTTATGGGAGCTACTATTTTCGAATCGACCAAAGAGGGATTTGTTCTTCGAATGGCGATGGATCAGCATAAGGAGTCACATGCACACTGAACACGCGATTGAAACACCGCATCAGCGACAGAACCGTCACAAGGCGATGGAAGCGATAAATGTCATTAATGCCCTCAAAGAGGATTTTAAATTTCCGATCCAAAGCATGGGTTATTTTTACGATCTATTTGAAACGGTCTATTGCCGACATGAACCGCTGCATGAGGGGAAATCGAAAATCGGGACGATGTGTATCCAAATACCCTCCGAGATCATCTACGCGCTGGATGGTGTGCCGATCCGGCTATGCAACGGGTTTTATACCGATGATGAGATCGGCAGTGATCTGTTACCCCAAAAATCGTGTCCGTTGGTCAAGGCGACGGTGGGATGGTTTGCTTCGGATAATTTCTCTGACAAGCCTGATATCACCTTTTCTCCGACGACGTGCGATCAAAAAACCAAAGCGGGAGCCATCATCGAGAGTTTTGGTCATACCGTCATCGATGTCGGCTTTCCCCGTACCAAAGAGAGTGAAGAGAGCCGTCATTACTGGCGCGAGAGCGTCAAAAGTTTCGCGGTGAAACTCTCCAAATTTCAGGGGAAAAAACTGACCCGATCCAATCTGGAGAGTGCGATTAAAAAGATCGGCTACGCGCAGTCACTCTACCACAAGCTCACCGAATTTCGGAAAAACAAAGCGGTTCCGATTTTGGGTGTCGATATGTTTTTGGTCACAAATGCTTTTTTCTTTGATCGGATAGATGGGTGGATCGGCGCGGTTGAAAAACTGGTTGCAGAGTTGGAACAGCGAGTAAACGAAGGTGTAAATGTGGCAGGTAAAGCGAGTCCGCGCATCGTTTATACGGGGTCACCTCCTATTTTCCCCAACTACAAAATCCCCCTGATTATCGAGCAGAGCGATGCGGTCATCGTCGCCGATGAGACGTGCAGTTCGAACCGTATGTTTAACGACATGGTGGCGGTGGATGAGTGGAACCTCTACGACATGATCGATTCGGTTTCGGACAAATATCTTAAAGCGTGTACCTGTCCGATATTCACTCAAAACGATGATCGAATCCGACGGATTATCCAACTGGTACGCAGTTACAGTGGGGATGGGGTGATCTATCAGTCGTTTGCGGGGTGTCAGGTGTATGAGATGGAACAGCGCAGCGTTCTCGCAGCTATGGAGCGCGAAGGGATTCCGATCCTTTATATCGAGAGCGATTACAGCCCTTCACAGCACGGGCAGCTTACGACGCGGGTTGAGGCATTCGTTGAGTCATTAAAAAATCGAAAGAGAATGAAAAAATGAGATATTTTGTAGGGATTGACATCGGCTCTACCGCGATTAAGATCAGTGTGGCGGATGAGAATAAAAATCTGGTCGGGCATAAGATCAGTGCAAGCGGGAGTATGTTTTACAAATACGCTCAAGAAGCTCTCGGGGAGTTGTTGCGTGAGCTGGGAATCGATGAGAGCGAGGTTGTCTATACGGTAGCGACCGGATACGGGCGAAAACTGTTCAAAGAAGCGGATGAAAATGTGAGTGAAATCACCGCCAACGCTATCGGGGCGCAACAAGCCGCGAAAAGTTATGGCAAGATCAAAACGATCATTAACATTGGGGGACAAGACAGCAAGGCGATTTCTCTCGATACGGAGGGAAATGTGGTCAATTTTGCCATGAACGACCGATGTGCGGCGGGAACCGGAAAATTTCTCGATGTCGTCGCGATGAATTTGGAGATCGGGGTGGATGAACTGAGTGCGTACCATTTCAAATCAGTAGGGACTCCTCTCTCGATCAGCAGTACGTGCGCCGTATTTGCCGAATCGGAGATTATCGGATTGCTGGGGAATAATCACAGCGTGGAAGATATCGTCTCGGGAGTTCACTACTCGATTGCCAAGAGGATTGTGAAATTGGTGAAGCGGGTCGGGGTAAAAGAGAACATTTATTTCGACGGCGGGCCTGCCCTCAATGATGGCTTGGTCAGTGCGATTGAAAATGAGTTGGGTCATAAGATCTTTGTTCCTGAATATCCGCAAATCACAACGTCGTATGGTGCGGCAGTGTTAGCGTGTGATGCATTTATGTGTGAATAAGGAAAGCAGTGTGAGACAACGTCTTTTAACCCCTATAATCCTCATTTCAAGTGTAATGATTTCGGCCGCGTGCGCGCAAGAGGTTGTATCGCTCGATAAAATACAGATTGAAGAAAATTATACGGCTATCGATGAGCGGAGAGATAATTCCATCGCAAAACGGATAATCAACGGAGCAGAGTTAACGCAGTACGGCGATACGAATGCACTGGAAATTCTCAGACGCACCCACGGAGTCACTATTCCAAACGGCAAGGGAGCTAAAAGTGCTCCGGGAAAAGGGTATACCGTTGTTATGATAGACGGAGAGGAGACGACGACCAGTACGAGCCATCGTGCTAGCCCTTTGGAAAATATTTCTCCCGATATGATTGAAAAAATCGAGGTGATGACCAACGGTTCGGCAGAACATACCGCCGAATCGATGGGTGGGATCGTCAATATAATCCTCAAAAAACCAAAAGCGGAAGGGTTGACAAGTGCAAAACTCTCTTTTGGAACCTACGGTGATTTGTTCAATGAGTCGTTGTATGCCCAACGAGAAGGGAAGGTTGACAAGGTATCGTATCTCGTCAATTTTACAGCATCGGAGCGACGTAAAAATGACGATTATGACGCCTTAAAACAAAGCAGTTCCGGCTACAGTCTCGAAAATCGAGAGGATGAAGTGCATAATCAATCGTTAAATGTACGAAGTAAAATCATTTATACCCCCTCTTCAAAAAATAAATATATGTACGACGGCTCATTAACACGAAATCATGATGCGGAGGATATCGATTCGCAAACGTTTCTGGATGGCGCACCTTCGGCCTCATCCGCACTTCGAAGCGAAGACCGTTCCATGAGCACAATGCTATGGTCGGCACTCAGCGGCGAACATCATCTCTCAGGCGATCAACTTTTAGAGTGGAAACTCAAAATACATCAATACGAAGAGGACGGAAAAACGGTATCGGCATCAACACCCGTTACGAATATCAAAAAAGATGACGATTATGCCTTTAGCCGTTTTTACGGAATGGAAGGGGTATATTCTCTGATCTTGGATGAACATTTTGTGAAATCCGGTATCGAGATTAAGCGCTCAAATCAGCGTGATGAGGTAACCCGCAGTGTTAACGGTGTCGATACGACGGGTGTGGGTGACAATGTCCATATGCGTGAGGATAAAGTCTCGTGGTATCTACAAGATGAGATCAATTTCGGCGAGACGACGGTTATCACGCCGGGTATCCGATATGAAACGCTATCACGAGATTTCGGAGCGACTTCCAATACCGATTATTTTGTCGGGTCACTTCATATTTTAAATCACCTAAGCGGCAAAGATAATATCCGGGCCAGTGTCGCCCAAACGGTGAGACTTCCGCGATTAAGCCAGCTATCAACAAGCACAAATATGACTCTCGATTATAATGATATTCATCGTCCAGACGTAACCGGAAATCCGAATCTGACCGAAGAGAAAGCGCTGAGTTACGAGCTCCGTTACGAGCATTTTTTTGAGGATAAGGGGATCGTAAGTATCGGCGGTTTTTATCGCAATATCAACAATAAAATCGAAAATATCGTCCAATACGATACGCTAAGCGGACGGTATATCGAAAAACCGGAGAATGCGGGTAAAGGTTCGCTATACGGTGCCGAAATGGAGATCAAAAAATCGTTGAAAGACTATGTTGACGGATTGGGGATCTTTGCAAACGTGACACTGCAAGATTCGACACTTACGAATGCCCTGAGTGGAAATAAACGACCTATTAAACAAACTTCCAACTTTCTTTGTAATCTGGGATTCGATCACACGCTGAAAGATATAAAAGTAACTTACGGTGCGGCGTACCGTTATATCGGAGGATATGATGATCCGCAGGAATATCTCATCTCTGAGTCGCAAAAAGGGTACGGGACGCTCGATCTTTATGCGAGTAAACGGATCGATAAAACGTTTAAATTGCAGTTTAATGTGAAAAATATCGCGAGTGCGACTGTAGAGACAACTTCTCATCTGTATGATACATCGGGTGCGATTACGCAGACACAAATCGATAAAGAGCACTCTCGTCCGCAGATTCTTTTGACGTTGGATGGGAAATGGTAGGGTAAAGATTTTCACGCGAGAGCCTTAAGAGTTTTGAATCGTGAAGGAGGTCGATTTTTGCACGTAAGACTCTCGGGTGAAAACATCAAGAAGTCCAAAAAGGACTCTCTTGATAGAAGATGTTAGAGCGTATTTTTAAATAGAGCTACCATCCCCCATCCAAAATAGACAACAATCCATAGGACAAATATCGCCAAGGAAGCATTGGAGAGCTTGGATACGGCGGAACCCTCCGTTGCAGTATAGACACCTTCGGTTTTGCCGACTTTCCATGCCATGGTCAGGATAAAGGCGACTCCCGTAAATCCGAGAACGACAAATGTCAGTAAGAACATTGCGATGGTTTCCCACTCTAGATTCATGTGATAGCCGTACAAATCGTATCCGATACCGGTCATGATGTTGTATCGGATAAGCTCTCTGACGCCTGAGATCAACAGCGCAACAACGACCAGCACCCCTGTCGTAAGGTAGCTGTTTCTATTGCCCATTGCTAACATGAGGAGGATGACAACCGAAGCGACCGTAGCCAGTGAAAGCGGGTGCAAAAGGAGGTTCTCTCTTAGCATCCATACGGCGAACAACGCAGCACTGATGATCAAGCCGATGACGGCCATTTTGGTTCCCAAGTTTTTAACAAATTCCAGATATTTTGGCTCGAAATCTTGGCGTGTGCTCAAAAATCGGCTGTAATTTTGCATAAAAATTCCTGTTACCGGGATCATCAAACTCACCATAAATCCAAGACGAAGAGGATCGAGATGCATATTCCATCCGGAGTTATCGACAACACCGTTCGGGGCATACCAATCCATCCATTGGGTCGGTGAAATCGCTTCGACGGCAAAGTTGTGCATCAAAACACCGCAAAATACCAATATGGCAAACGAGACGATTCCGATAAGGGTGTTGCTCGAAGAACCCTTTTTATTGGCATATTGATACCAGTAGTACATCGTATATCCGATGATCAGCGCGTATATAAAGATAAAGACCCATGCTCCTGAGAGGGTGTTCGCCACATACCAGCCTGAATCATAGATGACCTGTGTGAACAGCAGCGGAGCAACCCCTAAAACGATGAGAACCGATATGCTGATTTTCCCCGTCATAATAAGATGCGGTGTCAGTATTTTCCAATACGGGTCGTTTTTTTGTCGGGTACTTCCGTAAATCGAAAGCCCCATAGAACCCAGCGCCAATAATACAAAAGCCGCGTGCAGAGCCCATGTTAGGACATACAGTCCTTGGAACACTACCGGGTAAAACGGTACCCCGGCGGCATCCTTCATTGCATTTATGAATGTTGCATCCATAATCGTTCTCCTTTATTTGGCTTGCGAGGCGATATAGGCGGCCATCGCATCGTACTCTTCATCCGGAAGAGAAATTTTTGGCATATAGGCGACAGAGCCCGTGCCGATGACATTTTTCATGTAGTCTTTGATCCCCTCTTCACCCATAGGACCGGCTAATGGCATGAGCGGACGGTAGAGACCGTCTTTTTCGAGTGAGTGACAATTTGAGCAGGCGATACGTGTCAGCAATTTTCCCACTTCAAGTTTGTTTTCGGGAGTGATAGTACGCAGCCGATCCGGAATCCAAGGATCCAGTTTTAACAACCCTTTTTCGGCCAATCGTCCTGTTTCATCTTTGATCCCTTTACCGGGGACGTCTCGCCCGATGATTTGATCGCTGTAGACGTATTGTCCGGCTACCCACGGTTTACGCATCGTTTCACGGAGTTTTTCACCCGGCCATACCCCTACGATTCCAATGACGAGCATCATCGTGATGGCAAGCGTTCGGGTAACCCATTGCGGTTTGATAATCGCGATCGAGAAATAGATCGAGAACAAGATGGCGAGAATGATACGGTTCATTACGATCGTATCTTTTTGCATTCCCAGCAGCGTGAGGGCATTGAGTGGGAGGGTATTAACATACCACATAAAGAAAAAGACGGTGACAAAACCGCCGAGCAAGCTGACCCATCCCATCTTTTGGGTCAATTCTTCTGAGAGTGCTTTGTTCTCTTTGCGCATGGCGGAGGAGATAATCATACCGATAATCCCCGACATCATAATCATAAAGCCGATCCGTAAAAACATATGAGGGAAGGTATTGATACCGAAAAACGCGTCGCTGGCAGAACCTGTCGTGTAATAGGCGTCTGTACCCGGCCACATCATAAAACTGATGATCCCGATGATCAGTGCGAGAGTACCGACAGAGGCAATCGCAAAGGTATAGGTGAGCTTCAGATGGGTTTTACGGTCAATCTTATCGATAAAATAGATGAGGGCAAAAACTCCGAGCACTTCGTAAACGAAAAAGACCCATTCCGTAGCCCATACCCATACAAAGTTGTGAATAAGGGCGCTGATGCCTCTGGGGCTGGCCGCTGTCGCCGTGTACCAGATACCCGGTCCCGTGATGGAGCCGATAACGTAGGAAAAGATCAGCAAAAACATGCCGTAGCGTTTCATATAATCATACAAATCGCTCCGGTTCTCTTTTTGCGCCTTGTACGCTAAAAAAGCAAACAAAAGTGCCGCACCCACCGACGTGTGAGATGCCATAATATGTATGGCTCCTGTAAGACCCATAAGCCAGGCCGAGCCGAAATGGGGAACATAAAATAAGGGATAAAATCCTAACAGATCCATAAAAATCCTCCTGTGCAATTAAAATATTTTGCTATTTAAAAGAGGAAACATATCTGTTGCGAGAGTGAGTATCGAACATACGTTTCCTAATATTTAAATAGGTTTGTATGCACGACAACGTCGGAGAAATAGCGTAAAAAACGTTATAATTATGGCGTTGCAATGCAATACGTTTTTCCGTCTGCTTGAGAGCTGCAATTCATAGAGCAGACGGATCGTGTTTGGGGTTTCTGCTGCGTTTTTCTCCTCCTGGTAATTTCCGAGACTAAGATTATGGACTTATAGTGTTAATTTTGTGTTAAGGAATTAATAAGGTTTTTTAAAAAAATCAGAAGGTTAAATTACATGCTTTCATCGTCATATTCCAATCGACCGAAAATTTTTTGAGGATGGTGTCCGGATCGTGAGGTATAGTGCAGTCCGAGCAGTCATGATGGATACTATTCTCATGCCGAAACGGTTTGCCTGCAGGTGCATTGATCGCGCAGTAGCTATAGACTACGATTCCCTCTGTGTCGGTCTGAGCATTGTCGTTGAAACGAAAATAGGGGCAGGCGCACCAGTAGCAGTTTAAGTTGGGAATATCGTGGCATTTACGCTTCGTCGTATAGAGCTGGCAAAAATCTTTCTCTTTTTCGACCATGTTTTCAAAGGTGAAATAGGCGACGATCTGATCGGGTGAAAGATTTTGTGCACTGAGCCGGCTGAGGATTCGACGGTGTTTTTCGGCGTGGGTCTGGAACCAGTGGGTGTATGTCATAAGGGTATAATAGCAAAAACAAATGGAGAGATTCTATGATAATCTGGCATAACCCGAAATGTTCAAAATCACGGGAAGCATTAAAATTATTAGAGGAAAAAGGTACGAACAGCCAAGTGTTCAAATATCTCGATACGCCTCCCTCTCGCGATGAGATCGTTGCACTGCTTCAAAAATTGGGGATTTCGGCGCGTGAACTGATGCGTACCAAAGAGGATTTATATAAAGAACTGGGGCTTGCAAAAGTGACTGACGAAGCGAAACTGATCGATGCGTTGGCGCAACACCCGAAATTGATCGAGCGGCCGATACTGATCGACGGAAACCGCGCCGTAATCGGCCGCCCTGCCGAAAAAGTGATCGACTTTTTAGCCTAAGTTCTAAACTTTTGGAGTTTTTGGTTTAGTTCGACCGTGTTGGTATCCAAACCGTGAGCGACGTCGGTGATTTCGGAGATACTTTGCGTATTGGAGGATGCTATCGCGTTAATCGAATCAATTTTTGTAGAGATCATACGGATACCCTCGCGAAGTTCGTCCATCCCCTGCGTAGAACGGTGAATCCCTTCTGCCGCAATGTTCATGAGCGACGATGAAGTCTGAATGATCGTTTGAATCGATCCTGAGTCTTTTGAGACGATATGGATGGCATCTGCCGATTTATCCATTTTTTGGCTGGTTTGGGCGATGGCATCGACGATGGCGTTGATCGTACGGTTGATCTGAGACAGACTCTCCTGTGTCCGCTCCGCCAGTTTGCGCACTTCGTCGGCAACGACGGCAAATCCTCGTCCGTGCTCGCCGGCACGGGCCGCTTCAATGGCGGCATTGAGGGCGAGAAGGTTGGTTTGATCGGCAATGTCGCCGATGATATCGAGTACCCCTTTGACCTCTTTTGCCTGCGATGTGAGGTTCTTGAGATCATCAGACAGAAACAATTGGGTTTGGGCAACATTTTGGATATCATCGTTCATCGCTACAATTTGCTGACTTGCATCGGAAAGATGGGTCGAGGCCTCGGCGATTTGAGTATCGCTCTGTTGAGCGGTTACGGTCGAGGTACGGACGATTTCCTGAAGCGCCATAATCTGGGTATGGGTTTGGGAGATATCGGTAGCACTCGCTTCAAGACGATTTCGGATCACGCCGCATACACGATTGAGTTCATACGCGGAAGAGATACTTTCATCCGACGAGCTTTTCATCCCTCCCATCATTTTTTGCAACTCTTCCATCGAATCGTTCATATCTTTTGCTGCGATCGAGAGCTCATCGCTTCCCCGCGCTTCGATGCGGTGTAGCAGGTCTCCGGAACGGAGATGATGGGCACTTTGGGTGATATTGGCGATCTTGCTAAGCAGATCACGGGTAATCAGACGCAGAATCAGATAGACGCACAGCATACCGATAGGGAGGATGATCGCGATTAGTATAAGGGTTCGGCGAAATTCTTTTTGAGCATTTTCATAGAGATTTTGAGCATTAGAGATCTGCATCTCGATCAGTGTATCGATCTGCTCATCCGCAGGAGCGAGACTGTAGGGAAAATCGCTGGAAACCAGATCGTGGATTCCCATAATATCTTTATCGGCGATCGTTTTTTCCAGCAAAACGATGGAGCGTTCCGCACGATCCAACGTCTCTTTGGCATCGGGGAGAGAAGCACGCTCTTTTGCCGTCATGGAACCTTTGAGATAGGCATTCCAACGCTGGGTAAAATGTGTATGAGCGGCTTGGACCGAAACGGCGGCTTTTTCAAAATCTCCTACCCCTTCGGAGAGGTCGGTAGCCGTTTTGAGAATCTCTTTGTCGATCGCATTTTTACAGGCACGGAGATTCTGAAGCGGCTGGAGACTTTGGGTATGGATCGTATTGAGTGAGGTGTTGGATAAAAACATTCCGGCAATACCGATCGTGATGGCAACAATAGCAAAAAGCTGGGTAAGGACGACGATCAGCGTAATTTTTTGACGAATCGATAAGCGGGACAAAACGGAAGCCGAGAGAGGCAGAGACATGAATGTGCACCTTGCAAGAAAGTGCGCAAGTATAAAAGGGGATGGTTACGGTACGATCACAAGAAAGCGCTCCTTTTGGTCTCACTCTTGCATACGACAGGCCGGAGCAAAGAGTTCGGGACGGTATTCGAAATGCATCGTATCGTAGTGATACCATCGTCCTCCCCAGATAAATCCGTGTTTCTCAAAGATCCGGACGATGGAGAGCGGCATGGTGTTGCGATAACCGATGTGAGCCGTTTCGCTCGGGGCTTCGTCTTTCCAATACTGGGTTTTGGTCGGTGCCAGGTCGATGGCGATCCCGAAGCTGTGCATGGAGAGGCGGTCGGTGTCTTTGATCACGCGGTAGGCATAGGTGGTCGCCCCTTCGGCCCAGATACGCTCTTTTTTCGGTAATTTTGCGATCTCCTGACCGATGGCATAGAGCTTTTTATCGACTCCTGCTACTTTAGTGACGGGGAGTTTGACGGAGCCTTTGAGGGTAGGCCATTGGATCATCACCAGATTTTTTTCGACCGCAGCTTTGTTTTTGCCGTAAAGTGCCTGGAAAAAAGGTTGATAACGCAGACGTCCCGGATCGAAAAGATAGGGCGGAGGAGTTTCAAATCCCCCCGCATCGTAAGGCTGGGAGAGCTGGATGGAGAGATCGGCATTGTTGATCTTATCATCCCACGATGCCGTCGGTTTATCGGTATGGTAAGGGAAAACGGTTCCGTCTTTGAGGGTGAGGGACGTGTTATCGGCTTTTGCGACGAGATCGCCGTAGCCTTGCAGATAACATTGCGGGTTCCCCCATGCGAGGGCGGCTGCGACTCCCGATAAAGCCAAAATCTGTATAAAACGCATATGTATCTCCTATGTATGAGGTGATATTTTAACTGAAAAAACTACGATACGCTTCACGATCACTCCACACTCGGATGTCATGATGGGACTATCTTAACAATAGGAGTCTCCTATGAAAACAGTTAAATCTATCAGCACGGTGTTAGGTGCTACTTTGATCGTATCGGCTTCGGCATACGCTTCTCCCGGACATGATCGGGGGTATTATTCCCCTGCGCATCATCACAATGAAGGACGTTATGAGCATAGAAGCAACGGCAATTGGGTCGTTCCTTTGGTAATCGGAGGCGTTTTGGGATATGTTCTGTCCGAACCGCGACAGGAAAATATCCGTTACGTATCGACCGTACAAAGACCGGTCGTGTATGCTTCGCAACCGATGTATCGGGAACAGTGGGTTTATTTCAGCGATTGTGACTGTCAACGTAAAGTATTGGTCCCGGTTCGTTAAGTTTTTTCTCTTTTTTTTCGGCATACATTGCCATATCCGCCGCTTTGATCAACTCCGCGGCATTCGATGCGTGATCGGGATAGAGTGCGACCCCGATGCTCGCCTGTGCCCGAATCATCGTCGAAATATCGATGCGGATCGGTTCACTGATAGCGGCATTGATCGTATCGTATATCGTTTGTAAATGCTCTTCTCCTCGAATCTCCTCGATCAAGATGATAAACTCATCCCCTCCGTAGCGGCAGACGGTATCGCTGGTACGGAGGCATGCCTGGATATTTTTCGTGATATCGCGCAGAAGCCGGTCGCCCGCTTCATGACCGTATCTATCATTGATCAGTTTAAAATCATTGAGGTCGATGAAAAAAAGAGAGACTTTTTGTCCGCTACGTTTTGAACGGGTTATGGCATGCGTGAGCCGATCACCTAACGCATTGCGATTTAGCGCACCGGTAAGCGGGTCGTGTAAAACGCGATGGGTCAGTGCATCGACATGAGAGGCGATTTGAGTAATATCGTGGAGATTGGCGATGTAGCTCACCAGACGGCTTCGATGATAAATCGCTGTGAGAGTGACGCTGAGGATTTTCTCCCCGTTGAGCGAGGGTTTGTGAACCGTTCCTCTCCAAGTATTATTGGCATCGAACTGAGAGAGCAGGGTATTAAACGTTAAACGTTCCTGGAAGAGGTATCGGCCGATATGGGTTCCGTAAATATCGTTTTGATCATCGAGTTCCAATGCGAAAAAACTGCGGTTGGCAAATTCGATCAACCCTTTGCTGTCGGTATAAAAAATAGCGTCTCCCGCACCTTCAAGCGCACTTGAACGTTTGTTGAGTTCATCAAGAGTCTTTTGCGAGACGGTGATATCCTGCGCCATGCATACGATCTCTCCTTTTCCCCCTTCCAGACGGCGGTTACGCCATTCGCAGAATATTTCGCTTCCTCTCTCGGTGATATTGTAGTTTTTGGAGTAGCTGATCCCCTCGTCGGCAGCTTTTTGAAGAACCGATATGACGTGAGCCTGATCGAATACCGGAACAATCAGCTCGACAATATTTTCTCCTTTCACTTCGGTGCTTTGCCAGCCGAAAATGATTTCCGCGGTTTGGTTCCATTCGATAATCCGGTGGTATTTGTCAACGACGATTAACGCCAAAGGGGCATCGGAAAAAAATTGCCAGTAACGTGCTTTTGCCTCTGTTAAACGGCGGTTAAGTATGATGGAGTAGATGACCCATACGGCCAATACGACGACAAGCGAGGGGATAGCCAGAAACTCAATCATACGAGGATGAAAAGAGGAGGCGTCAACAATGGAAAGGGGACAATACCGATTAGGGTACAAAGGGATACGGTGCGGGAACTCATAGGAACAGGCGGCATCCTTTGGTAATTTTAAGCATTATATTACGTTTTTTATTATTTACAGTTTAAGCTATTTTGACGGTTTTTATCTATTTTGAGAGTGCAAACGGTATAATAAAAATAACTAACGAGGAGGCTGGTTCATGTTTTTCCCCACCCTTGGGCTTATCGCAACGACCAATGTCATTACGGTCGATATCCATCATACGATCCAAGATGCCCTGAATAAAATGCATACGCATAATCACCGGAGTGTGGTTGTTGTCAATAAAACACTCCATTATATTATTACGACGAAAGATATTATCCGTTTGAAACTGGAAGGAGTCCCTTTTTCCACTCCCCTCTCGCAGGTGACGTTGCGCCCTTTGCCGTTGATTGACAAAGAGAGCAATATTATCAATGCGCTCAATTTGACCAATAACGAAGACGAGCATATCTGTGTCTGTAATCCCGATGGAAGTTTATACGGGCTGGTGACTAACAGCGATATTGTTGCCAGCGTCGATCCTCAGGTCATTCTCGATACGCTTCAAATCGCAACCATATTTGATAAAAAATACGGATACAAAAGCTTTCTTCCCGACACTTCGATGGCGGAAGTGATGGAGTTTATGAAAGATTCGATCAGCGATTGCGTCATTATTCAAGAAGGGAATGCTCCGCTTGGAATATTTACCTCAAAAGATATGCTCCGTTTCATCGGCGAGGAGAACCCTTCGCATATCAAGGTACGTGAGGTCATGTCCTCTCCCGTAGAGACGATGACGCATAAAGCTTCTATCGGCGAGGGGCTGGAGTATCTTCGCAGCCGGAATTTCAAACGGATCGTTGTGACTGACGATGAGGGGCATGTTCTGGGGATTGTGACACAGGAAGATCTGATTTCGCGTACCTATCTGAAATGGTCGCAGCTGATGCAGGATCATTTCCGTCAGTTTGAAGAAATTACGCAGATTCTTCAGCAAAAAAACCAGCACTTGACGCAATTGGCTACTAAAGATTCGCTCACCGAAATCCATAACCGCCATATGTTTTCCGAACTTTTCGGCAAAGAGCACTCTTTTGCCAAGCGTCAACAAAGCAAGCTATCGCTGATGATGATCGACTTGGATTGCTTTAAACAGGTAAACGATACCTACGGACATAATATCGGCGATTACGTACTCAAAGATTTTTCGGCACTCGTCTCCTCTTCCGTCCGTGAAGCGGATCTTTTCGCCCGCTGGGGAGGAGAAGAATTTGTACTCTTGTTACGAAATGCAGGCTGCGAAGAGGCGTTCGGAGTAGGTGAAAAAATCCGCTCCCTTTTGGAAGCGCAACGGTTTGACGAAGTGGGGTGTGTTACTTGCAGTATCGGGATAACCGAGGTTTATAGCGACGATACCCTTGCCAGTGCGATTGAGCGTGCGGACAGCGCTATGTACTCTGCAAAAAATGCGGGACGAAACCGCACCGTTGCTTGCGAAGTCGAATGAAATCCATAACGCTTAAATCGATCCTTTCCTCTGAGCCTTTTATGCTCCGTGCCGAAGAGGCGGTTGCCAAAGCGTTGGAGCTGATGGCCCGGCACGGCATCAGCTCGGTTATTATCGTGAATGGGGAAAAACGTCCTGTCGGTATTTTTACGGAGCATGATGCGTTACGGGTCGTCGCGGAGAGAATCGATACTCAAACGTTATTAAACGAGGTGATGACTCCGGAACCTTTTTGCGTTCAAGAGAGTTTTGAATTACACGATGCTTATGCGGCGATGGAGAAGAAAGGATACCGTCATCTTGTCGTCATCAATACGGCAGGTGAATTTACGGGAGTCGTTAGCGAGGGAGATTTTCTCCGTCATATCGGATTTGAACAGTTGAGCCGACAGAAGCTTGTTGCCGACGCGATGGGCAACTCTCCTCTCATTGTCAAAACGGAGACTCTTTTAGGCGATGCCGCGAGACTGATGCAAATGCGCAAATGTGACTATGCCGTCGTTTTGGACGGCGGGGAACCCGCAGGGCTGATTACCGAGCGCGATATCGCTCATCGGTATATCGAGGAAAGTAATGCCGCCGATCAAAGGGTGGCGGATGTGCTGCATCGGGATTTTAAAATCATCCAAAAAAATCTGCCTCTTCAAAAAGCGGCGATCCTGATGGAAGAACACGGAATCCATCAGCTTATTGTCGAAGATGAGACGGGGATGCTCGTCGGACTCTTGAGTCGTCACGATATATTGCATGCGATTCACGGCGCTTATTTCGATTTTTTAATGCGGGTGATCGATCAAAAGAACAGTGCGATCATCAACATGGGAGAGCGTAAAAAAGAGCTCTTGAACGAAAAATCGGCTGTCGAAAAGAGCGTACAGAAGTTTCAAAAACTTTTCGAATCACTTCCTGACGGGGTCGTGTTACTGGATTCGGCTTCGACAAAGCCGGTTGAATTTAACAAGGCGGCATATGAACAGCTTGGATATTCGCCCGAAGAGTTCTCACAATTAACGATTAACGATTATGATGCGATTGAGTCGGCGTCGGAGACCCGCCGCCGGGTCGAATCGATTGCTCTCGACGGTCAAGACAGCTTTGAGACGAAGCACCGTACCAAAACGGGAGAACTGATCGATGTATGGGTGAACGTCATCTCTGCCGATATCTTGAACCATCACTATATGATTGCCGTGTACCGCGATATCAGCGAGCAGAAAACCGCACAGCGGAAACTATTGTCTCAACAAGAGCAGTTGGAACGTCAAAGTACGTTTTTGCGGACGTTGTTGGACAATATCCCCGATCTGATTTTTTCAAAAGATTTAGAAGGGAACTATTTGGCTTGCAATAAAACGTTTGAACGTTTTTTCGGTGCGGCGGAATCGCAAATAGTAGGAAAAAGCGATTTTGATTTTGTCGATCCAAAGTTAGCACAATTTTTTCGCGAGAATGATAAAGCGGCTATCGATTCGGGACGCCCGCGTAATAATGAAGAATATCTAGTATTTGCTGATAATGAATATGAAGGGATATTTGAATCAACCAAAGTTGCCATGAAGGACAATCAGGGGAATGTAATCGGATTATTAGGCATATCCCGTGATATTACCGAGCGCAAAGAGAATGAAAAACGGCTTGAAACTCTGGCCAATTATGATCCGCTGACAGGACTGGCAAACCGCTCTTTGTTACAATCGCATTTAAAAAACGCGATCGATAAAGCCAAGCGGGATAAAACGCGGCTGGCTCTGCTCATCTTTGATTTGGATCGATTTAAAGATATCAATGACAGTTACGGACACGGTGCGGGAGACGAATTATTGTTGATGGTTGCGGAACGATTTTCTCTGCGTCTGCGGGAAGGAGATTTGATCGGCCGTCTCGGCGGAGACGAATTCGCGGCGGTGATTGAGGATATTACGCGTCCGGAGGATGCCGGACGGCTGGCCGAAGAGATGGTCGCGGCGCTGCAGAGCGGATATCAGCTCTCGGGCGGAGAGTCGATCCATGTCGGTGCCAGTGTCGGGATCGTTTTGTTTCCTGAGCACGGGGAGGATGCGGCGGTATTGTTACAGCATGCCGATGCCGCTTTATACAAAGCGAAATCGGAAAGAAGAGGTACGTATCGCTATTACACCGATGAACTGACCGATTCGGCCCGGCATCGGATCGAAAGCGAAAGTCGGTTGCGCCGGGCAATCATAAATAATGAGTTCGAACTCTATTACCAGCCGCAGGTTCATATTGCTACGGGGCGTATTCTCGGAGCCGAGGCGTTGATCCGATGGAACGATCCCGATCGGGGAATGATCCCTCCGAGTGCGTTTATCCCGATTGCCGAAGAGACGGGGTTGATCGGAGAGATTGGTTTGTGGGTGCTTCGGGAAACATGCCGTCAGGGAAAAATTTGGCTTGACGGAGGATATCGTCTGACGTTGGCGGTGAATGTATCGGCACATCAGGTACATCATCAAAATATCCCGAAGCTGGTTGAAGAGACCCTTTTGAACAGCGGATACCCTGCTAACCGACTCGAACTCGAGCTGACCGAAAGTACGCTAATGCAGCGCGAAGAGGAGACCGTTGCGATGTTACACAGTTTAAGAGCGCAAGGGATACGGCTGGCGATTGATGATTTCGGTACGGGATATTCTTCGCTTTCTTATCTGAAGCGATTTCCGATCGACGTGCTCAAAATCGATAAAAGTTTTGTAGACGATATTCCGTTTGAGGCGGACGATATGGCAATCGTTACGGCTATCATTGCGATGGGACAGGCACTGGGATTTCAAGTTTTGGCTGAGGGGACGGAGCGGATCGAGCAGATTGATTTTCTGCGCGAAAAAGGGTGCACGATGTACCAAGGATACTTTAAAAGTCCGCCGTTACCGGCAAAAGAGTTTGAAAAGCTGCTGATCGGTTAGCCGACAGCAGATTATTTCAACGTCTCTACGTATGCGGCGACCTCTTTGAGCTCGTCATCGCTAAGGGGCGCAAGAGAGGCTTGCATCGTCGCTTTTTGCTCACCTCCGAAGGTTCCGTTTTTGTATCCGACGAGTTTTGTCAGGACATCTTTGCTTCCGGCGATCTCTTTGCCGGCGATAGAGACCTCTTTGCCGTTGTCCCCATGACATTCGACACACGCTTTACCGTAGACTTTCATCCCCGGGCTTGCCGCGAATACGGCTGAAACACTTAGTATCAGACTCAATACGATTCTTTGCATGGGAACTCCTTTTTATCAGATTGTAGCATAATCACTTAATCATCTGCATAAGCCCCATCGCAATCTCTACGGCGATCAGGACAATGATGATCCACTCCAAAAACTCGCTTTTTTTGTGATTGATGAGGTCCATGACAAGCATAACGTCCTCTTTGATCTGTGCCAGTTTTGAGAGGGCGATTTCATGCCGATCGTAGAGTTCTAAAATAAATGCGAGGCGGTTATAGAGGGCTTCGGCCTCTTCGTTGTCCCATAGAATGTTAGGTTTGTCGAGGAGAAGAAGATTGCTCACCATGTCATGACGGGTGAGTGCGAGCCGTTTGGCAAACTGCATCAGATGGCTGCGTCTCGTGATCGAAAAGGTTTGGATCGATTCGACGATCCGGCGGCTTTGCATAAAGAGGGTATCGAGCCGTTTTTCATACCGTTCGAGTCCGACGCTTTGAGAGATCGCAAGAGCGATGACGTTAAGATTCAGCGTCGATACTTCGCGCAGATAGATTGCTTCGTTGGTCACTTTGAACCGTTCTTCCATCAATGGATCGATATGGATCGGATAGTCCTGGGTGATGGTATCGCTTTCGTCTTCGATGATGATCCCCAGTGTCGAAAGGGCATGCAGGATTGTTTTTTTCTCTTCGGCGATGAGAGAGAGGACACCGAACGGAGAGAGGACGACATGGAGTAAATCGTTTCGTCCGTAATAGCCGTTTTCGACCCCTTTGTTCATTTGCAGTTCCAAAGAGTATTCGATGGTCGCTTTGGTTAACGGTCGGTCGAGATAGAGGGATAATAAGTTCATAATGGTCTCCTTTAACCGAAGATTTCCTTGATTTATTGTATCATCTCTTCATTACAACGAGGTGATAATGCAACGAAATATAGTAACAATTTTAATGGGATTAGGTTTAAGTTGGGGATCGCTTTGCGCAGATGTTTCCGAAATGATTTTTTATCCGCAGGCCGATTTTTCGGAAGGGATTCTCCACTTTAACTACCAAGGTGTGAAAAATAAAAATTATGGTTTTATGTTTGACCGCGGATTCGACCCTGAACGGATCGTATATGTACGCCCCGAAGGGCATACGGTCGAAAAACTCAAAGACGGAACGATCAAACTCACTTTCCCGAATACCGACCGCTATTCATATATTCAGCGGGCGTATAAAGACGATTTTCTGGTTTCGGATACAAACGGAATCATTAAAATTCTTCTAAGCGGAGGAGACTGTAAAAGCAGCCCGAACTGTGTAACGGCGGAGAATATTTTGACCGTCGACGTCCCAAAAGGATACGGAGTCCGCAAATACCAGGGACTCGATCAGGATCTAAAACCGTTGAAAAATCCCCAATGGCAGCAAAAAGGGAACGTCTACACCCTGTTTGCTCGGGATGTCAAAGGGGCATGTATTATGATGGAGCTTGAAAAACTCAAGCCCGGACAGATACAGCCTCCGGTAGTCATGGCGAGTTCGACAGAGACACCGCGTCTGAGTGAAAAACCGAAGGTTATCGATAAACCGGTTGAAAAA
Organism: uncultured Sulfuricurvum sp.; assembly: GCF_937936435.1. Lineage (GTDB taxonomy): Bacteria > Campylobacterota > Campylobacteria > Campylobacterales > Sulfurimonadaceae > Sulfuricurvum. The sequence continues at coordinate 48,368 of NZ_CALDDG010000051.1, forward strand.
ACACCTGCACCGATTGAAGTGAAACCGGAAGTCGTCGCCATCGCCGGGCCTGAGAAAGAGACCCCTGTTCCGGAAGTCGTGAAACCTGAAATCGTTCAGCCCATTTCTCCGGTCGTCGTTGCCGTCGAACCGAAAAGTGAAAAACCTTCGGGCATCGGCGCTTCATCAGCCGAAAAATCTCCGGTTGCTCCGGAAGAGTATTTTAGAAATTTTCAACTGTTTCAAAGTCGGATCGTAGCGTTATCAGATGCGGGAAAAGCACGTTTAGACGGTTGGGTAAAAGCGTTCAAAGCGGGTAAATACCATTCGGTAACGATCAATTCGTATACCGATAATATCCCTCCGCAGCGATTGAAGGCACAATACGCGACGAATGAAATCCTCTCTGAAGCGCGAGGGAAAATGGTCGCCGATTATCTGGCATCGCAGGGGATAGATGCCAAAAGCATCACGGTAAACGGAAAAGGGGATGCCGATCCGGTCGCTTCAAATGATACGGAAGAGGGGCGATCGAAGAATCGGAGGGTGGAGTTTATCGTCAATTGACGCATACGCGGTTGCGTCCTGTCGTTTTAGCGTCATAAAGCGCTTCATCGGCATGGATTATCAGCGCTTCGGGAGTATCTAAGCCGTTATATTCCGAAACGCCGAAACTGGCCGTTTGGATATATTTTGCCAACAGTGCTCCGGCAGAAAACTGTTCCCGAAATTTCTCAGCGAGAATTGCCGCTTCCGATGCGGTCGTTTCAGGACAAATAATTAAGAATTCTTCTCCTCCCCACCTTCCGACGATATCGCTTTTCCGACAGTTTTGGCGCAGTAGGTCTGCGGATGCTTTGAGTACTTTATCTCCGGCATGATGGCCATACGTATCGTTTACTTGTTTGAAATAGTCCAAATCGACCATGATGATCGAAAGGGCTCTTTTGTATCGTTTGGCACTTTGGATCGCTTGATCGATGCTTTGATCGAGCATATAACGGTTGGCGATACCGGTCAGGGCATCGGTCGTAGAAAGTGATTTCAGTCGTATATTGGCCTCTTCCAGCTCATTTTGAGTCAATCGCAGACTCTCCATCGTCATCTTATAAACACGGTTGACGCTACGGAGTTTGCGGGTGTAATAGAGTAAGATCGCGACGATCAGAAGAAAGGGGAGAACGATTTTTAGAATCCACTGCCATGTTATGTGCTGCGTGTATTCGATGATGATATGGCGATTGTAGATAGCGTCTCGTTCTTCAGGAGTGATGGATGCAAGCGCTTTCTCCATGATTCCCGCAAAGATCGGCCAATCATTGCGGATACCCATCGCCAATTCGAACTGATGGGGGAGTTCTCCTGAGATTTTGAGATTGGAGTATCCCTCGTTTTTGATAGCATACGTAATAGCGGCAGTATTGTCGATAAAGGCAAAGGCTTTTCCGGTCGAAACGGCTTCCAGACCTTCAGCGACCGTGTCGACTTCCAAACGTTTAATCTGCGGATAGTAGCGCTTGAGTGTTTCATAAGCGAGATATCCCCGTGCTACAGCCACTGTTTTTCCGCTCAGGCCGTGAATACCGTCGATGTAGCCGACCGTATCCGTGGTCGCAATGACCATCCGAAAGTTGAGATATGGGGCAGTGAAGAGAGCATAGGTCTCTCGCTGCGGGGTTTTAACCGCGCACGTGTACATATCGAGGCGGTGCTGTTCCATCAGTGCTACCGCATCTTTCCAAACCCCTTTGGTGTTTGGTTCGAATCGTATTCCCAGTTTTTGGGAAATCAGTGCGACGTAATCGGCGGCGATCCCTTGATATTTTCCTTTGTCGTCCAGATATTCGAACGGAGCCCATTGTGTATCGATAGCGGTGTGAATGACGGGATGCGCTTGGAGCCATGATTGCTCTTCCGCCGTGAGATCAAGAGAATTCGGCCGGGCATCGCGATAAAGATACGCTTCTAGCGGGACGGAAGCGTTGATGAGACCGTGGCGTTTGAGAAGATTTTGGATATATTCGAACCGTCCGTAATCGAGGGTTCCGAGCGGGATGGTGGAAGCGTCGATCACCGATGCGATTCCGGCGGCTTCATAACGCAGCTGCTGCACGGTTTTATCGGGGGCATATTTGGTATGGATCAGATTGATGATCTCTTCTTTATGGGCAAGTGCGTACTGCCATCCGAGCAATGTCGCCCGCTTCATAGCGGCTACCCGTTCGGGATGGGTATGCAGTTCGTTTTGAGTGGTGAAAAGCATATCTCCGTAGAGATCGACCCCGAAATGCTGCGGATGGATGATGTTGGTCTGAACCCCTTTTTGGAACAGTTCGTAAGGCTCGTTGGTGACGTACCCGTGGTGTGCGGCTACCCTTTTATCCAAAAGCATGCCTAAATCGAATTTGGTATTGACCCTCTCTATCCCTTTTTTAAGCACACCCGTCTCATGCAGCATCGCCAAAATAGGCAATCCGTCCGCATCGTTGGGATAAAGGGCGACTTTTTTCCCGATCAGTTTATAGGGGCTGTCGATGCCGCTGCTTTTGAGGGTAATGAGGACGTTAGGAGAGTGTTGAAAAATCGGTGCGACGATGACGATAGGCTCTTTTCGCGCCTGGTATAAAAACAGGACCGAATCGGCGATACCGTATTGGGACTCCCCTTTGAGAACCTGCTCGATATTGTTTTGGGCAATGTCGCGGTCTTTGAGGGTGACATCGAGCCCTTCTTTACGATAGTATCCCTGCTCAAGCGCGGCGTAATAGCCGGCGAACTGGAACTGGTGATGCCATTTAAGCTGGATGGAGACTTTGTCCAATGCAAAAAGGGGCGAGAGGAGGGGGATAAGAAGTAGCCATAACCAAAGAATGGAACGTTTCATCAGAGTTGCTCGTAAAGATCAAACAAATCGATCCCCTCGGGAAGTTTGGGTTTCCCATCGCGAAACGAACGGGTATGGGCGATGAGGCGTTTAAAATGTTTGCGCAGGTGATAGGCATCGGGGACGTTGGGCCGGAACCAATCCCCTTTGGCACTGAAAAGCCAGTCGATGGCGGCTTTGATGTCCAGGAGCGTATACCCTCCGGTCTCAATCAGCAGCCGGATCTGTTTTGCCCAACTCATTACGTCGAAGGGCTCTTCGAACTGAGGATCGATCGAGGAGAGACGGCGGATGAAATACTGGGCCATTTCGAACTCTTCGCCTGAGGGTTTGGTGTCGGCAAGCATCTGCTCCGAAGCGACGACGGGGGCATTGGATGCGATCTCTTTGCGAACCCACCGTTCAAATTCGGCACACCAGTCGAACGAACGGTTATTTTTGGAACGCTGATAGAGGTTGAAATCATCGAACAGTTCCCGGCGTAATCCCTCGCGATCACATAGCTCCAGCGCGAAGACGTGTAGCTCTTCATACGTATCGTTTGAGAGGTTGAGATAGTAACTGCTGTCGCTGTATTGGGCTGCTGATACCGATGGAACCGGAAGCGTTTTTTCCGGGGCAGGGGCAAACGCGTAGCGGATCATCACCCCCTGATCCGTTTTTCGCCGTACGGTTTTTAAAATCCCTTTTTTGACCATCCGATCCAATGCCTCGACCACTTCGCGCGGAGTATGGCGGAGGATTTGGGCCAGAGAGGAGGCATCGATATCTGAGGGTTTGTCTCCCCAGTTTTGGGTATGGCGCGCGATGAGAGGGATAAGAGCCCGCTCCATTACGCTAAGATCGTCGCGATCGATGAGAAAGGTCGGAAGAGAGATCATGAGTGTTTCGCTTCCCGCAGAAGCCGAGTCTTCAATCCTGAGGGGATCAAGTCGTTTTTGTCTCTTTCCCTCCGGATAATCTCGGTACGGTACTCGTGAAGAACACGTGCTTCAAACAAAGAACGATCCAGTGAAACATAATCGTAAATCCACCCTTTGCTCAGGATCTTGACGACGTTGATGTCGGTCTCGTCCAAAATAGGCTGAGTCTCTCCGGAACGTTTAATCGAAGTGAACCGTATCTGTTCGAACCGTTCTAGAGCACTTTTTTCCGAATCTCGGGTGAGGGTGATCTCGCGGCGAAGATCGTACATCAGCGTATAGAGCTTATGGGTTCGTTCGGAAGCTTCGATATCGACAGGGGTCAGGGAGTGTGCTTCGAATTCCGCCGCGATTTGGGCGATTTTTTCGAATCCGTTTTTATACGGCATATCCCGCAGTGAGAGACGGCGGAAGAATTCGCGATAGTGTGAAGGGCGGATATCGCGTACGAGATCGTTGACATGCGCACGAAGATTAATATCTTCTTCAATTTTGAAATATTCCATCAGCGAAGTGACGAATTGGGTGCGGATTTGATCTTCGGTCGGTGTGTTTCGTTGCATAAGTTATTGTAGCAACAAATAGCTTTAAAAGATAAAAAGAGTGCCGCGTAAAACGGAAATTATCCCGCCCGCTATAGGTGAGCCGAACGGGGAAGTAAAAGATTCTTTAAAAATAAGGTAAAATAATAACGGGTATTTATTGTGGTACCCTAATCCCGTACAATGAGGTTCCCATTCTAATACTCGATCATACCGTTATCCCGGAGGGCGATACCGAACTCGGCGATAATCTTTTATACTACGACTACAACATCGACCATCTCTTGTCGCTCGAAGCCAAAGGGTTGACAATGGAAGATGAAGGATACATCAGCGCTTTTCGCTCGTTTGAAGGAGAGGTATATGAAAATTACATCTACGAGAAGCTGCTTAGATATGCGACAAATGAGCCGAGGATTAAAAGTTTTATTATCAAAGGGCCCCACAAACACCGTACCAGAGCCCAAAGCGACGCTTTATCGGTGAGCTGGAAAGGGCAGATCATCTACCGCGCCCGCCATAAAGAAATCGGCGAATTCGACGGTCTTTTGTTTACCGATAAAGAGCTCTATTTCGTCGAGATGACGTTGGTCAAATCGGTCAGCAATCTGAAAAAACGGCTCCGAAAAAAACGGGCTCTTTTGGAGGTTCTTTTTCCCCGGTATAGTGTCAAAGCAATCCTCGTCCTAAACGAAGGGGTCACCGGAACGACCGATTTGCCGCCGTACGCGTCGGTGTGGATTACCAAACCCTATAGTGCACGTCATATCCTCGAACGTTTGAGTACGAAATCGCCCCGTATGCCGATGATCCGTATCGAGAGTTCCAAAATCGCCCATGCCGAGGAGCTGAAAGTCGCCGCGTTCAAATATTATGCGACCCTTTCGTGGATGCTCCGCTCTCTGCGGGCAAAAACCCCGATCGATATCGAATTTTTCAAAAAAAGTGCAACACAGCGTTATCACGACATTTATACCAAAGTGTATGCGGGGTATCTCAGCGTCGCAGACTTTAAAACTATTGCACCGGACCTTTCGTGGGAAGGTAGCAATGCTTCACGGGTCGTAGTCGCGATCGAGAAAGATCACTCCGGAGGCTATTTCCTGACCTATTTTATCCGCCACGGTGCCAAAAAACTCGATAATGTTACCGTAGTAAACGGAGTGAGCAAAGTCGTCAAAAAAGATCCGTTCGGCATCACCCTTACGGAGATGAATCATTTGGATAAAGTGATGGACGAGAGTTTCCTGTATTCGCTCGAACAGCACAGAGCGTTGGAAAGAGTGGTCTCTAAAACGACGCATTAACCGTCAATTATCCTTTTTTCTTCTATACTCTCATTCAGGAAATTGATATAAGGGTTTTTTATGAAAAAGGTTCTCATTGCGCTATTGGTAGGGCTCAGCGTCTGGGCTGCACCTTATAAAGTAGGACAGTCGGTCGCGCCGCTTGATCTGAGCGATCAGTTCGGGAAACGCTACAGTATGAAAGCGATGCCGAAAACGTTGATTATGGCATTCGAAAAAGGGACGGGAGCAACGGTCAACGAGTATCTTGCCGCACAGGGGAAAGGGTATTTGGACAAAAACAAAGCCGCTTTCGTCGCCGATATCAGCCAAATGCCCAATTTTATTACCGAAGCATTTGCCCTGCCGAAAATGCGTAAATATCCCCATACGGTTTTACTGATCCGCGACGAAGAACAGGGTCTGCGATTTCCGGCCGAAGAGGATAAAATTACCGTAATGAAATTTCGCGGAAACTTCCTTCAATCGGTCGATTACATCACTACTGCCGATGAGCTTAAAAAGGCGATCGAGCAGTGATCACCGCGCTGAAAGCTCTGCGCAAAAACCGCTTTAAAACCGCACTGATTTTTATCAGCATGAGTGTTTCGATTGCGGCGATCTTTTTAATCAGCGCGATTTCGGGCGGCGTAGTGAGCATGTACAGCGCGATGCTCAAAACCGACGGAGATATCATCGTAACCCAGCGCGGAATCGCCGATACGTTTTTCAGCGATATCAACCGTTCCTGGAGCGCTCCCATTATGAAGATGGACGGGGTGAAAGAGGTCAGCGCCCTTATCCTGGGAGCCGCACCCGTCGACCCGCTTCCGATTGTGGGAGTGTATGGTGTCAACAAGGGGCGTTTCAAGAGCTATTCTCTCGTCAGCGGAAGCTATCCGAAAGCCGGGGAGGTACTACTGGGATCGAAAATCGATCAAAGCCTCAAACATCCCGAAACGATCACCCTTTCGAAAAAAGAGTTTCATGTCAGCGGAGTCTTTAAAAGCAAGATCGGGTTCGAAGACGGAGGGGTCGTCATGAATCTGACCGACGCCGGGGAGGTGTTCCATAAAAGTGCATCGATCTTTTTGGTTAGCCTCGGAAATTTGGAAAAAAGCGACGCTTTGATCCGGCAGATCAATGGATTGGACTCCGATCTGGAAGCCAAAACGACCGACAGTTTCATCGATTCGTACAACCAGTTTAAAATTATCCAGACCAGTTCCGACGTGATCGGGGCGATGGCTTTTCTGATGGGGATTTTGGGAATCGTCAGTATGATGAGCATGGTAGTCAATGACCGGAAAGCGGAGTTTGGGATCATGCGCTCGCTGGGTCTCTCTTCGGGTGTGATTATCACCCGGCTGCTGAGCGAAACGCTGATTATCGCTCTGGCCGCCTTCGCGGTTGCATGGGGGGTGAGTGAAGGGGTGCTGGAACTGATCAAGCATGCCGATAAATTTCAAGGCTACATCAACGGAGAGATTACCGTCGCGTTGTTATGCAAGGTGTTCATCGTCTCTGTGGTGATGGCATTGGTGGGGACGCTGCTTCCGGCGGTATACGCATCGCGCATCGATCCGATGAGTCTGATCCAAAAGGGGAGTGCATGAATATCGAAGCACACGGTCTGGAACACTTTTACGGACAGGAACATGTACTGCGGGGAGTCGACATAAGCCTCAAAGCGGGGAGCTTTACGGCGATTATCGGAGAGAGCGGAAGCGGAAAAACAACGCTCCTTTCGATTCTATCGACACTTCTGCACCCCTCAAAAGGGAGCGTCGCATACGATGGCAAAGCGCTTGAGCAAGTCGGCAATATCGATCATTTTCGCCGCCGCCATATCGGGTTTGTGTTTCAGTTTCATTATCTAATCTCCTATCTGAGTCTGCGCGAAAACGTTGCGCTGGCGGCGTTGGGGGAGAATGAAGCCAATATCGATCTTTTGCTGGGGAGTCTTGGCATCGAGCGTCTGGCAAAACGCTACAGCGACGAGGTCTCAGGCGGCGAGCGGCAGCGTGCCGCGATCGCCAGAGCCCTGGTCAACCGTCCCTCCATCGTTTTTGCGGATGAGCCGACGGGAAACCTGGATACGAAAAATGCGTTGGGCGTTTACGAACTGTTCCGCCGTTTTTCGGATGAGGGGATAGGGTTCGCGGTGGCGTCGCATGACAAAAAAATAGCCGATTTTGCCGATACGATTATTGAAATGGAGGACGGAATTGTTAAAGCAATTCATACATGATGAACTTCCGCTGCTGTTCGTTTGGTTGATTCTGGGACTCTGCGCGGGATTTTTGTACTCGATTCAACTGCTTGGAATCGATGAAGCTGCGGCCGTGCTGCCTCTGGAACGGGCCCGATCGCTCCATATTTCGCAGATGCTGTACGGGTTCTTCCCTCTTTTGCTGTCGCTTCTGCCGTTCGCGTTGTTTGAAAAAGAGGGAGTTCTCACCGCAGGTGCAATCAAAAACCTGCGCCGCTATTTCGTCGTTTGGAACACCTTTTTACTCTTCATGAGTCTGGCCTTGGTCTTCGGGAATTTACGAGGACTGCCGTTTTACGATTTCCCGTATCAGCTGAATTTTCTCCTCGCTTTCAGCGGCGTGTTTTATTTGATAGCCCTTGTGGATGCCCTTCGCCGGTATGAGAGACGCCCTTTGTGGGTCAATGTCTCTTTGGCGGTTGTCATGGTAGCACCGATCCTGCTGATCGTCTTGATGAATCCTCAGTACGGGCAGGTAGAAAAAACCCTTGTCGGCCCGCACGGCGATAATACGCTGGGGATGAGTTTTGCCCTGTTGCCGCTGTATTATCTGTTGATCAAGCTTGCGGCCAAGAAGCCGTTTGTTCCGCGATGGCATCTGCTTTGGATTATCCCTTTGGCCGGGTATGTCGTTTCTTTGTTCATCCGTAATTTTCTCCATTCTCTGAGTTATAACGAAGAGTGGTTTTTTCAGTATCTGACCCTATTGTATCTCCCGTTATTGTGGCGATGGTGGAAAGATGCGGGGCTGGGCTTCTCTCATAACCCCTATCTTTTCTTTTCGATCGCGGCATTCGTGTTTGTCGATGCGGAGGGGAATCTGCTGTTTATTCCGCAGATTCGGGAACTCATCCATCGAAACGATTTGGTCGTAGGACATGCGCATATTGCGATGGGGATTGCCGTGGCATTTATGGCGCTGAGTATCGTCCATCGGTATCTGCCGGGGCTTATCACCCGTGCCTGTGCCATCGGATGGACGACATTGGTCGCGTTGATGGCTTTTTCACTCACTCTGGCGGGGATGGCGGAAGCGGGATGGATACATGCCGATGTTCAGTGGTTTTGGGGTGCGAGATCGCTGTTCGGATTCGTGTTGATCGTCATGGTAGGGCAAATCCTGTGGCGGCGGTTGAGACCCGGAACTCTCAGCGGATTGGAAGCGTATCATTGGATCGGGCTGATGAGCGACTTCGGCGGCGGTGCGCTACTGCTTTTGTTCGGGGGATATCTATTCCATATGATGGGATTTGGCTTTAGCGGAACGTATGAATATATCGTATTTGCGTTCATGATCGGAACGGGAATCGTTCACTGGTACGGATTGCAGGGCGATCCGGAACGGATGGGAGCGGCAAGTGCGGCGATACGGCTGCTGGTATCGGCAACGTTTTGCGCACTGTATATGGCGGGCGTATTGGACGGCATCGCCCTTTTGGTCGCCGCCTATGACGGAGCCTTTGGCATGCTTTATTGGCTGTGGCTGCGCGGGTACCCGAAAGAGGCTGTGTGAATTTTCTCGTCCTAGTCCTCAGCTCGCAGCTTTTGTATTATCTATTGATCGCGCAGACGGGTGTCGTCGGTGCGTTTGATTCGCACATCCATGATCTCTACACACTCCCGATCGGCGGAGTGTTGGGAACGGTGGCAAGCGCTTATTGGAATCATCGCCATATCCGAGGCGAGTTGTTCGGATTGTTTGCGCTTCAGCTGTTGATCTCATGGTTTTATCCCTATTATTCACTCAGCATGCTCTTTTCTCTGGGGTTTGTCGTCGGTTATACGACCCCTTTGCTGTTGTATCTATTCAGGTCTCAAAGCCTGGGAAAACTGGCACTGGGTCTAGGGATATCCTATGCGGTCGGAACGGCGCTGTATACCTATCCGTTTTTAGAACGGGGCTCCATTGCGATCACGCTTCCCGTTATATCGATCGTATCGCTCTATTTTTCATCGGTACAACCGCCCCAAGAGGATGATCAAAAGCCTTTCCGATGGGGGCTGCTCGGCATTATGATGTTATGGATTTTTGCCGATTCGGCACTTTTTGAGACCTTGAGCCGTTCGGACGGGATGGATATTTGGAGCCGCTACACCGGATTGATTATCGCATCGCATCTGATCGGCGTGTTTCTGGCGTATCGGTACGGCAAAGAGTTGTTGAATCAAACCCGATTGATCTGGATACTTTTTGGAATCAGTTACGCCCTCTACTGGCTGAGAGAACCGATATTCCTTTCCATTGTCTATCCGATAGTAATTTCTTATTATAATGTTCTGTTATTTCAAGCGTTAATCGGAATAGGAAAGATACGATACATCGCCTTGTCGATGGTCGGAGTCGGCTGGATCGCGGCATCGGCGGCAAACGGGGTGGCATTGGAACACCGTCTCTGGATCGCCGCGATAGTTTTGGGAATGTTTGGGATAATATATCCGTGGTATATGAGGAGAATCATATGAAAAAAGTGGGATTATCGGCTATTTTAGTGTGTGGAGCCCTTTTTGCGGGACCGCTTGGATTTGAATCGGGAAGCATTAAAGCCCATACGGAAGTTTTCGGAGACAGTACCATCGATCCGATGGCAAAAAAAGCGACTTCTCATCTGAGTATGGACGCTGCCGCAACGACGTTAAAAGGTTCAGTCGAAGTCTCGATGAGCGATTTGTTCAGCGATAACAAAAAACGGGATGAACATATGCAAGAAGCGTTGGAGTCTTCGGTATTTCCCAAAGCGGTCTTCGATATCAAAGAGGTCGTAGCCAAAGGAGGGGATGCCTACACCCTCAAAGGGATGATGAATCTGCACGGTGTCGCCAAGCCGATGAGTTTTGAGGGGACGATCGTAGAAGAGGGGGAAAAAGTTCATCTCAAAGCATCGAGTGCACTCAAAATGAGCGATTTCGGAATCAAGCCGATCAAATTGATGTTTCTGACGGTACGCGATCAAGTCGATTTAAACGTGGACATGACGTTAAAACGTTAAATTTCTCTTTTTAAAAGGATATAATATATTTTATAACGGTTAAATATAAAGTATCCAATAAGAGGAAGCAAAAATGGACAGCATCGTGCAGTCGCTTTTCATGGACGGAATGGAGACGGCGAATATCGGTATTTTTGCAATCAATGAAGAGGGGAAAATCCTTTACGTCAACGGGTATGTCTGTGACTATCTCGGATATACGAAAGAGGAGATGCTTTCCAAATTTGTGTGGGAAATCAATCCCTCTTTAGACGTCCATCCGTTCAAGATGAAAGAGGCAACGGAATACAAAAAGCCCACCGAAGCTTTTCATATCGCCAAAGACGGTACCCGTATCCCCGTCGAAATCTCCAGTTCCCTCTATACGATAGAGGGGCATACTTATCGAACCGCAATGGTACAGGATATCCGTATCCGAAAGAAAAATCTCGAAACCATCGCTCTCTTTCATGATCTTTTAAATAACTCCCACGATATGGTTTTTATTATACGAATCGATGACGGGTATATCGATTACGTCAATGAAACGGCAATCAGTGTAACTGGATACACGCTGGAAGAGATGAATGAGGTCGGAATAGAAAGAATCCGTCGTCCGCTGAAAGAGGAAGATACGTTTTTTCGCCATTCGCAGGAGCTGAAACAGGTCGGAAAACTGACCGATCATGCGATCGTCGTCCGAAAAGACGGGACGGAGTTTCCGGTTGAGGCGAATGTACGCTATCTTCACCGTGACGGGATCGATTACGATATCGCGATCGTCCGCGACATCACCGACCGGATCGAAGCCGAACACCGCCTTGAGCATATGAATCAGATTTTGGAGCGCGCCGTTGCGAAAAAGACGGCCGAACTGCAAAAAACGGTTGCATTCCTTAACGCGTATAAACTGGCGCTCGATGCGGGGAATATCGTCTCCAAAAGCGATTTAAAAGGGCGAATCACGTATGTCAATGAAAATTTTTGTACCGTTAGCGGATACAGCAGCGAGGAGTTGATCGGTCATCCCCATAGCATCGTCCGCCATCCCGATACCGACGTTTCGGTATTCCGATCCCTATGGTCGACAATTCAGTCGAAACAGATATGACAGGGGATTATCAAAAACCGTAAAAAAGACGGAGGTTACTACTGGGTCGATCTGAAAATCGTTCCCTTGTGCAACCCCGAGGGGGAGATTATCGAATATATTGCCGTCCGGCATGAAGTGACGGAATTAATCGACCATCAAGAGACCCTTAAAAAAGTGTTGACTACCGATGCGCTGACTCACTACGGGAACCGCTATCGGCTGATGAATGACATCGGTATGGTCGATGAACCGTATCTGGCATTGATTAATATTGATAATTTTCGGGAAATCAACGATTTTTACGGGCATGAATTCGGCGACTTGCTCATTGTTGAAGTGGCCGGGGCGATCAATGAGGTTATTCAGGACCGAATCTCTAAATCGTTTTACCGCCTGAACGGAGACGAATATGCGATTCTCGGACGTGATATCACTAAAGAAACTTTTGTCACAAAAATTGAAGAGATCGTCTCTACCGTTGCCCAAAAAGTTTTTATTATCAAAGAAGAAGAGATAACGGTACAGATGACGGCGAGTATCTCGTTTGAAACGGATAAATCGCAGCTCTTCATTACTGCCGATATGGCAATGACGAGTGCCAAGAAAAATCAGCAGTCCCTTTTGGTGTACGATTCTTCTTTGTTGTTGAATGAAGAGTGTGAAAACAACGTAAAATGGACGAAAAAGATCCAAATGGCTATACGGCAGGACAAAATCATCCCGTATTATCAGCCGATCGTCGATAACGCGACGGGAGAATACTCGAAATACGAAGCGCTGGTTCGCCTGATCGATGAAGAGGACAAAGTGATCTCTCCGTTCTTTTTCCTCGAGATCGCCAAACGGACAAAACACTACGGTACGATTACCCAAAAAGTGCTCGAAAAATCGTTCGAATATTTTAAAGAGCGTGAGCTCTCTTTTTCGGTCAACCTTACTATAAAAGATATTATGGAACCGCAGACGCAGAAAATAATTTTTGATTTACTGGAAAAATACGGGATCGGTGAGCGGGTCGTATTTGAAATCGTCGAATCCGAGGGGATCGAGAACTTTGAGAGCGTCATCGGGTTTATCAAAAGTGCGAAGGAGTGCGGATGCAAAATTGCGATCGACGATTTCGGAACCGGATATTCGAATTTTGAATACCTTTTAAAACTCAAAGCCGACTTTATCAAAATCGACGGTTCATTGATCAAGAACCTTCATAAAGACCGTGAAGCCAAAATTCTCGTTTCGACGATCGTGAATTTTTCGAAACAGCTCGGGATGCAGACGATCGCCGAGTTTGTCAGCGATGAAAAGACGTTTGAGATCGTCAAAGAGATGGGAATCGATTACTCTCAGGGATACTATTTCGGAGAACCGAAACCTAAGGTCGTTCAAGACCTCTAAAACGGTATATCTCGCCGATTTGCAATACCTTGGAATTGAAGGGGTACGGTTTCTCTCTTATCAGCCGTTCAAACCACTCCCGAGGTTCGTTGATCGGTTCGTCCGAGAGGACAAATGTCCCGTAATGGATAGGAATAAGCGTTTTAGCTCTTAAATCGATAGCGGCATGCAGCGCTTCGGGCGGGTTGGTATGGTTGTGTTTCATGATTGCTTCGGGGCGGTAGGCTCCGATCGGCAGAAACGCTTCATCGATGTCAAAACGCTCACCGATCTCTTTAAAATGTTCACCGTATGCCGTATCTCCGGAGTGGTAGATCGTATGGTCGCTGTTTTGGATGACGTATCCTCCCCAGAGCGCCTTGTTGGTGTCGAACGGGGTTCGTTTGCTCCAATGTTTAGCCGGAACGAGGGTAATGAACAAACCTCCGATCATGACCGACTCCCACCATTCCAACTCAAAGCACCGTTCTCTGGCGATTTTCCCCTTCAGATAGCGCCAGAATCCGACCGGGGCGACGATAATCGTATCGGGATTTTTGCTCAGAAGATAATCGACGGAGGCTTTGTCGTAATGATCGTAATGGGCATGGGTCAGAAGAATGATATCGGTGCGAAATTGCTTTTTGGGTATCGGCAGCGGTGTATGGCGTTTGTATAAAGGGATATTCCCGAGTACGGGATCAATGGCGATAGTCGTCTGTTGCAGAGCGAGCCATACGCTCGCATGCCCCGTCCAGAGGAGGTATTCCCCTTCAGGGAGATTTTCGTGGCGCATGATCGCAATTGCGGACGCAACGGTTTCTTTTTTTTGAAACGATTTACGCAACTGCCATTTCAGTATGGTCGAAAACGAGATTCGCGGTGAGGTATATCGGTGAGGCATGGTATCCCTTTAGCGGCTTTGGCCCGATTGAGAGGCCGTCCATTCTCCCGGAGTCATCCCATACCATTGTTTGAACGCACGGATAAATGCGCTGGGTTCCGAGTAGCCAAGATAGACCGCGACGGTACTGATGTCGATTTTTTCTCTCAAATAGCGGGCAGAGAGTTTTTTTCGCACCTCTTTAAGAAGCTGCGTATGGCTGCTCCCTTCTGCTTTAAGCCGTTTTTGGAGGAGTCTGGGGTGTATCTTCGCTTTTAGGGCGACCGTTTCGAGCGAAAAATCGAGTTCACCCGCACAGACGAGAATAAGACCGGAAATCTCCTCTTTGAATCCGCCGCTGATCTCCATCCCCAAATAGGTTTCGGCTTCTTTCTCGAACATCTGCAAAAGGGAAGGATTTTCGTAGAGGGTCTTGATCGCCAATGCTTCCTTGGAAAAGATCAGAGCGTTTTCCGTTTCGTCGAAATAGAGTTTGTTTCCGAATACCCGGCGGTATTCGCTAAGGTCATTCGGCAGTGAATGGCGGAACGTGGCATATTCGGGGGTGATTTTTTCCGAAGCGATTTTGTTGATCAAGCTCAAGGCCGCGCTGAGGTGAATCTCGGATTGATATTTTCCCAGAGGGATAAGCTCCCCCGCATGGGAGAACATGAAACTGAGTTTATAGCGGTTTTGCGTCTCATCGAGCAGCGGTTTAAGACTCCGCCCGATCAGCGGATAGTAGCGGCACAGCTTTTGTAATGCTTCGTTGATGTCACGCGAATGGAGCAGGAGATAGCCGAATACGCCGAGCGAATGGGGATTTGCCCATTCGCCGAGTTTGAAGGAGAGGTTCGGATCGTCGGTAAATCGGGTCGCCTCTTCATAGAGTTCGGCGAGATAACGGGCATTCACCTGCGTCTCTTTACCTTGGAGCGTCCGCATATCCAGCCCGCGTGCCGATAAAAAGAGATCGCTGTCGAATCCATAGCGTTTTTGCAAAAACATTAAAATAGGCCATAAAATCTCGGCCCGTACCATTCGTTCGCGATGATCCGTTTTTGCTGTTCGCAAAATGTCTATCCTTTGTCACTCAAAGTCATTTGGCTTGGGTATCTCTCATTATACAATAACGCTCATATGAGTAAGGGGAAGAAAATGGATAAGAATAGTACAGAAGTGGCGGATCGATATGTCTCTTTTATGAACATCGATTGCTATCGCCACGCATCGGACGTTATCGATGCGATTTTGGAAGTGACGCAGGATGAGCGCTACAGTAACCGGTTTTGGGAAGTTTTTAAATCCAAAATACCCCAAACATATTTCGATAAGAATCCGGATGAAAAAGTGCTCTACCATGTATGCGCATCGGTATTTTATATCGAGGAACTGTTTGAAACGAGCAACCATGCCGTCGGTTTGGAGCTGATGAGCACATGCGAATATCAGTGCTGCTGAGATAATTTAGAAGATTGAAAGGGGGATGCGATTAGTATTCGCCCATAACAATCGGATGGAATCATGGAAGAGTTTATTTATATCATCGCCTTACTACTGATCGGCTTTGCCCTTCAAAAAGCCGATGCACCCGCCGATTTCGCCAAAAGCCTTAATTTTTTTGCGATCTATATTTCTCTTCCGGCCACGGTACTTCTGCAGGTGCCGAAAATCCATCTGGATATGTCTGCGCTGGGGGTTATCCTGATTCCGTGGCTGTTGCTTCCGATTACGATGTGGTTGGCGGTTGTCATGACTAAAAACCATCCGATCCATGTCCGAGCGGCATTGCTATTGGTCCTTCCTCTGGGTAATACTTCATTTGTCGGGATTCCGATAATTCACACTCTTTTGGGCGAACAGGCGATCCCGTATCTGTTGATGTACGATCAGTTCGGAACTTTTTTGATGCTTTCTTTGTACGGAAGTGCTATCGTCGCACGGTATGAGACGGGAAAAATCCATCCGAGACTGATTCTTAAAAAACTGTTTCTATTCCCGCCGTTTATCTTTCTGATTACAGCGATGGTATTCGGAGAAATGCCCTCTGCACTGACCCCGTATTTGAAAACGTTGGCATCGACGATGGTACCTGTAGCTTTGGTATCGGTCGGTTTTTCACTGCGTCTGCGGGGGGACGATATCGATTACCCTCTCTTTGCCAAAGCATTGGGCGTGAAACTGATCGTGATGCCGTTGATCGCTTTTGGTGTCCTGATGGCTATGGGGATGGAACCTTTAGCCCTAAAAACCGCAGTTCTCGAATCAGGAATGCCTTCTATGATTACGGCAGGGGCTTTGGCTATTGCCGCCGGATTTGCTCCGGCGCTCAGTGCGGCTCTGGTCGGATACGGCATTATCATTTCGCTTGTGACTTTGCCGCTGATCGCATACGTGCTGGAGAAAATCCTTTAGCTCCCCTGTTGATGCGATCCGTCACAGTAAGGTTTACGGCCTGAGCGGCCGCATCGGCAGAGCCATTTGTCGGTTTCCGCTTCCACGGAAAAGCGAATTGGCGTTTTATCGGTTCCGATATGTTTCCCGTCGCAAAACGGGAATGTTTCGGATAAACCGCAGGTGCAGTAGAGATATTCTACATCGGCATCGAGAGATGCTTTGAAGGGTTCGTTGACAAAGTGTGTTTCCATGAGACCGCTCCATACATAAAATAATGAAACATAATAACACGGCTTGAGTAACAAAAGGGTATAGTGTACGGATATTAGATAATTATCAGAGTGGATGGAGTACACTGCACGCACAGTATTTAAAAGGAGCTTCTCGATGCGCCGTCTTATCATGTTAATCGTCTGTACCGTTGTTTCGCTGCATGCGTTGGAGTATTACGGAAAAAATCTCGAAGGGTACTCGTACCCCTTTGAGGTTAAACGGTACAATCTGAATATTCAGAACCAAACGGTGAGTATGGCGTATATGGATGTAGTTCCGGAACATCCGAACGGGGATGCGATTATATTGTTTCACGGGAAAAATTTTACCGGAGCCTATTGGGAACAAACGGCAAAAGTGCTTGCGGCACAAGGATACCGTGTCGTCATCCCCGATCAGATCGGATTCGGGAAATCCTCCAAACCCGAGCATCTTCAATATTCATTTCAGATGTTCGCCTACAATACTGCCGCATTGATGGATCATCTCAAAATCGCTAAAAGCCACATACTTGGGCACTCTATGGGGGGAATGCTAGCGGTGCGGTATGCTCTGATGTTCCCGCAGCGGGTCGAAAAACTGATTTTAGAAAATCCGATCGGATTGGAAGATTGGCAGCGTTTTATTCCGAATCCTTCATTCGATTACTGGTATGTGCAAGAGCTGAATAAAAATGCGCAGGCTATATACCGTTATCAATTGGAAAGCTATTACGACAACCGTTGGAAAGCGCAGTATCAGCCGTGGGTCGATATTCTGGCAAGTTTCACACTCGGAGCGGACTATCCGAATGTCGCATGGAATCAGGCCCTCATCAGCGAAATGATCTTTACCCAGCCGGTGTGCTATCAGTTTGACCAGTTGAAAATGCCGGTATTGCTGATAATCGGGCAGCGTGACCGGACGGCATTGGGGAAACCGCTGGCGAGAGAATCGGTTCGAAAAGAGATGGGAAATTATCCTGAATTGGGGAGAAATGCCGCGAAAACGATTCCGAATGCCACATTGGTCGAACTACCGGGGATAGGGCATCTACCTCATATCGAAGCATTTGAACCTTTTATGAAGGCACTTAGCGCATTTTTGTCTCGAGACTGAGAAGAGTGATATTCAAGAGAGACGAAAATATTAGGCACAGTAAGATTTTTTGTTTATGGAAGTAACATAAATAGGAGGTTGTATGTGTGTATGGCGGGGAGCCAGAGATTCGAACTCTGGGAGGTATTACCCTCGTCGGTTTTCAAGACCGATGCAATCGACCACTCTGCCAACTCCCCGTGGAGTTTAAAGTCTATTTTTTTTCAAAAGCTGGAGGCGGCACCCGGATTCGAACCGGGGATCAAAGCTTTGCAGGCTCATGCCTTACCGCTTGGCTATGCCGCCAACCTGTGGTGCCCGGAGCCGGACTTGAACCGGCACAGTGTTACCACCGAGGGATTTTAAGTCCCTTGCGTCTACCGATTTCGCCATCCGGGCCTCGTAGAAAAAAAATATCCCAGCTCAAACATCATACGCAAATGAATGTTTCAACTGGGATGATCTGGAGCGGGAAACGAGGTTCGAACTCGCGACCCCAACCTTGGCAAGGTTGTGC
>NZ_CALDDG010000052.1 GCF_937936435.1 uncultured Sulfuricurvum sp.
GTCGATTTCATCATCTGATCGATGAAGAGGATCGATGCGAGGGCGATTCCCGCCTGAATCGCGAAATTCAGATCGACGAGGACGGTCAGGGCAAAGGTGAGCAGCAAAACGATCCGGTCGCTTTTGGGAGCATTCATAATCTCTTTGACATGCTTGATCTCCGACATATTCCACGCAACGACCATCAAAATGGCAGCCAGTGCGGCGAGAGGGACTTTGACGATGAGCGGAGCAAGCAGAAGCATGAACACAAAAAGCCAGACCGCATGCATCATACCCGCAACAGGGGTACGGGCTCCGGCTTTGATATTGGTTGCGGTTCGGGCGATGGCACCGGTGGCGGGGAGTCCGCCGAACAGACCCGAAGCGACGTTGGCGATCCCTTGTCCCAGGAGTTCGGCATTGGATTTATGGCGTGTTCCGGCCATTCCGTCAGCTACGACGGCGGAGAGAAGCGATTCGATTGCGGCGAGGGTGGCGATAGTGATCGCATCGGGCAGCAAGAGGCGCAGTTTTTCAAAACTGATTTCGGGTAAAACGGGGCTAGGGAGCATTGAGGGGATAGCTCCGAATCTGCTTTCGATCGTCTCTACGGGGAGGTTGAGCCCCCAAACCGCCAGTCCTGAGAGGGTTACGACGATGATGGGACCGGGGATACGGGGAATGTAGCGTTTTGCCGCCACGATGATGCCGATCGAAGCGAGGGCAACGACAATCGCGACGAAATTGGTCTCATGCAAGTGGGCGATATACACGGTAAGTTTGTCGATAAAATCGGGCGGTACGTTTGCAATAGAGAGGCCGAAAAAATCGCGTATCTGCGAAAATGCGATAAGCAAAGCGATACCGGAGGTAAATCCGACGATGACAGGATAGGGGATGAATTTGATCATCTCCCCCGCACGGACGAAAGCCATAATCATCAAAATGAGACCTGCCATGATGGTAGCGAGGACAAGCCCTTCATAGCCGTGTTTCATGGCTACTGTGGCGACGGTGACGATGAAGGCGGCGGTAGGGCCGCCGATCTGATAGCGGCTGCCGCCGTGTGCCGAGATCAAAAATCCGGCGACGATTGCGGTGAACAGACCCCGTTCCGGAGGAAGGTTCGATGCGATGGCAATCGCCATAGCCAGCGGAAGCGCGACGATGGCAACAGCCAAACCGGCGATCGCATCGGCGAAAAAATCGTCTTTGGAATACCCCTGGCGTTTGAAGAGAGAGATGATTTTAGGTTGCAAAGAGTCATGTATCGAGCGCAACATCGTGTAAATCCCATGGAAAATTGTCTCCGTAGTGTAGCACTTTTTAGTGAGAGTTAATCCGTCTCTAACGCTTATACCGATAGAATGCGAGAAATTTTTTCTGCATATCAAACTTCCAATCCCCGATTTTTTGCATGTGTTTGATAGTTTCAAGGAGATTCGATGTTATTGATGTCAACCAAACAGGAGTGGTTTGGAAATATCCGCGGCGACGTTCTTGCCGGTATCGTCGTCGCTTTGGCTCTGATTCCCGAATCGATCGCTTTTTCGATTATCGCAGGTGTCGATCCGAAGGTGGGCTTGTACGCGTCGTTTTGTATCGCGGCGGTGATAGCGTTTGTCGGCGGGCGTGCCGGGATGATCTCGGCGGCGACGGGTGCGATGGCTTTACTCATGGTAACGCTGGTAAAAGAGCACGGATTGCAGTATCTGCTGGCGGCGACGATTCTGACCGGAGTGTTGCAAATCGCGGCCGGATATCTGAAACTCGGTTCCTTGATGAGTTTTGTCTCCCGTACGGTCGTAATCGGATTTGTGAATGCGTTAGCTATTTTGATATTTATGGCGCAGCTTCCCGAACTGACAAATGTGACTTGGCATGTGTATGCTCTGACTGCGGCTGGCCTTGGGATTATCTATCTGTTTCCGTATGTTCCGAAAATCGGTCGGCTTATCCCCTCGCCGTTGGTCAATATCGTCGTATTGACGGCCATCGTCGTTTGGATGGGGATCGATGTCAGAACGGTCGGAGATATGGGCTCTTTGCCCGATACCTTGCCTATTTTCCTATGGCCTCAGGTTCCGTTCAATATAGAAACCTTCTCGATTATTTTCCCTTACTCTGCCGCATTGGCAGCCGTAGGATTGCTGGAGTCGTTTATGACGGCGACGATCGTGGATGACATGACCGATACCGACAGCGATAAAAACCGCGAAGCCAAAGGGCAGGGGATCGCCAATATCGCTACCGGATGTATCGGCGGTATGGCAGGATGCGGAATGATCGGACAGTCGGTCATCAACATCAAATCAGGTGGACGCGGACGCCTCTCGACGTTGATAGCCGGAATCTTGTTGTTGATCATGGTCGTTTTTATGAGCGATTTGATCAAAATCATACCGATGGCGGCATTGGTCGCAGTCATGATTATGGTATCGATCGGGACTTTTAACTGGGGATCGATCAAGGGATTGAAAACCCTGCCTCTTTCGACAAACATTGTGATGTTGACGACCGTGATTGTCGTGGTCTCCACCCATAACCTCGCATTGGGCGTATTAAGCGGCGTGTTACTCGCCTCACTATTTTTTGCGAATAAGATCAGCCACTTTATGTATTGGGAAAAGTCGTACGAAGAGACGAGCAGTACCCGTGTCTATAAATTTATCGGACAAATCTTTTTTAACTCAGCCGACCGCTTCGCCGATGCTTTCGATTACAAAGAAGAGGTGCGAAACATCATCATCGATGTTACCCGTGCCCATTTTTGGGATATATCTGCAGTGTATGCTCTGGATAAAGCGGTGATAAAACTGCGGAAGATGGGTAAAGAGGTCGACGTAATCGGTCAGAATGAAGCGACCAAGACGATCATCGACCGCTTTGGAGTGCATGACAAACCCTCGGAGATCGAGAAAGTCATGGGAGGACATTAAAAGCGATTCAGATTTTTTTCCTGTCGAATCTCTTTCGCCACCGCGAAAATCAGTATAAGGGCAAAGACGGCGGATGATCCGATCGTGCCGAGATCGAGTCCCCCTTTATCATGCGTTTTGGTCAACAAATCTCCGAACGTCGCACCGAAAGGGCGTGTCAAAACAAATGCGAGCCAAAACAGCAGCACCTTGAATACGCGTGTGTAATAATGCAAAAGGACGATCCCGGCGAGAAGCATTCCGATCAGCAGAGCGCTTTGGGCGAATCCCATACCGATATCGTCGGCTAAAAAATCGCCTGCTGCCGTTCCGAGGGTATTGGCTATCAAAAAAGCGGACCAATAAAAGATTTCAGAGGGTGTCGTCGTGATGCATTCGACACGGATGCTTTTTTCTTTTGCATACCACACACCTAGAATCAACCCCAAGAGGCTAACGAGCAGTAATGACCCCCAAGCATAGCCGAGCCCGAGCGTGCGGTCGATAAAATCGGAGATGGCGGTTCCGGCGATAGCCGTTGCGGTAAAGGTCAACCAATATAGCGTCGGTTCGTACCGTTTGAGTTTCAGTTTCAGGAACAAAAAGAGGAGAAACAGACCCATGAAGAGCAAAATGGTATTGCCATAGCCGATATCGTAGGTCATAGAAAACATATCGGCCCCCGTCTCACCCAGCGTGGTCGAGGCAATTTTAATGACCCAATATAAAAAAAGGATATGAGGGACACGATTGGCGGGTATCGAGAGATCCATATACTGCCTTTGAGGAGATATACAGAAAGTCTACCGTGTTAATAACAACACTTCGTTTATAAGAGTTGCGATATCTCTTCGATGCTCGGCACCCGTCCTGTCGATTTGACGGCACCGTCGATCACCAGCCCCGGTGTGCTCATGACGCCGTAGCCCATAATCTTTTGGAGGTCGGAGACTTTTTCGATCTGGACGAATTTACCGCTCAGGGCTACCGCCTGTTTGACTTTCATCTCCAGTTCGTTGCATTTGCTGCATCCTGTACCGAGTATTTCAATTTTCATATTAATTCCTATAAAATGGTGTTAAAAATAAATCCGATCCCTATTATACCGACCGTAATAATCGCAAAAAAGAGGGCGATCAGGCGGATATGAAGAATCTGTTTGAGAATGATCGCTTCGGGCAGCGAGAGGGCAGTGACCGCCATCATAAACGACAGCGCTGAACCCAATAGCATCCCTTTTTGCGTCAGCACTTCGACCAGCGGCATCACCCCAGCGGCGGAAGAGTACATCGGAATCCCCATCAGTACGGCGACGGGAACCGTATACCATGCGTCCCCTCCTGCATAAGCAGCAATGAATTCAGCGGGGACATAGCCATGAAACCACGCCCCGACTCCGACCCCGACCATGACCCACAGATAGATTTTATGAAATATATCACGGGTATTGTTCCATGCTTCGCTTACACGTTCGGAGAATGAAGGTCTGTACGTCGGCAATTCGATCTCGCCCGAGAGAGGCGGTACGGTGATCAGAACGTATTTTTCGACGTTGAAACGTCCGATGACCCATCCTCCCAGTATGGCGACGAAGAGGCCGAATCCGATATAAATGGCCGTGATCTTCCAGCCGAAAAGACCAAATAGCATGGCAATAGCGATTTCGTTGTTGAGCGGAGCGCTGATGAGGAAACTAAACGTCACGCCGATGGGGATACGCGCCTGCAAAAATCCCAGAAAAAGCGGGATCGCAGAGCAGGTACAAAACGGCGTGATGATTCCGAACAGTGCCGCGAGGATATTGCCCGTAAACTCCCGTTTACCCGCCAAATAGGCCCGTACTTTTTCGGTGTTGAACCAGGTGCGCAGAAACGAGACGGCGAAGATGATCGTTACGAGTAAAAACCATATTTTAATCGTGTCATAGAGAAAAAAATGGAGCGCCTCACCGAGTTTTCCGGAAAATCCGAGCCACTGAAGGATGATCGTCCCGCTGAATTCCTGCCACATCAGCCGCAGAGCTCCGCTTGGATGATCGGCAAGAGCGTCGCTTCGATCAGATCGAGTGTTTTGGCGTATTCTTCTACCGCTTTCCCGCTCGGATCTTCGAATGAGACATGGATCGTTTTAACGGCCTTTGGAAACATAGGACAGGTCTCGTGCGCATGATCGCAGACGGTGACGACGAGATCGAAGGCGGTATTGATAACCGTATCGATCACTTTGGAGTGGTAGGAGTCTCTCCAATACCCTTTTTCTTCCAGCAGTGCCTGAGCATTCGGATTGACGGTGCCGCTGGCACGGACTCCGGAGCTTTGAGCATACACGCAATCGCCCATTTTAGCATTGATCAGCGCTTCGGCCATGATGGAGCGGCAGCTGTTGCCGGTACAGAGGATTAACACATTTTTCATAGGGAACAACCTTCATTTTGGGATAATTTGATGAGTTGAGGGAGTTCTAATCCCAGACAGCGGATTTCGGCCAATGCTTCGCTCCGGAAACGATCCAGCGGAGAGCGGATCGAGTAATAGGCCCATGTCCCGCATCGATCCACCCTCAAAAATCCTCCGTCTTTGAGGATTTTAAGATGGCGGGAGAGGCGTGATTGGATCATTCCGAAACTCTCTTGCAGGTCGCAGACGCACAACGCTCCGTGAGTATCTAAAAATGCGAGGAGTCTGATACGGGTTTCATCGTTGAGTGCCGATACCGTTTCCAAAAAAACATCCATAGAATACCTCCGATTTATGAAAGTGTAACATAGAAAAAATAATATATCAAGATATATTGATATTATGATATAATTTTCCAATTTGATTCTGGAGTGGAATATGCTTCTAGCCATCGCAGTATTTCTTGTTACACTTATTTTTGTTATTTGGCAGCCACGCGGGTTGCAGATCGGTACTACAGCCGTTATCGGGGCCATTGCTGCTGTGGCATTAGGGGTTGTGAGTATCGCCGATGTTTGGACGGTCACCTCTATCGTCTGGGATGCAACACTGGCATTTATCGGGATCATCCTTCTTTCAATGGTGCTTGATGAGATCGGTTTTTTCGAGTGGGCAGCTCTTAAAATGGCACGTTTTTCAGGCGGAAACGGTCATCTGATGTTTGTTTATATCCTCATTCTCGGTGCACTCGTATCGGCATTGTTTGCCAACGACGGCGCGGCACTGATCCTCACCCCAATTGTTCTAGCCAAGATGAAACACCTTAAGATGAACCCGATAGCTGTTTTTGCCTTTTTGATGGCGGGTGGATTTATCGGCGACAGTGCCAGCAATCCGTTGGTCATCAGCAATCTTACCAATATCGTAACGGCAGGGTATTTCCACATCGGTTTTTGGGAATACGCTAAAACGATGTTCCTGCCGAATCTGCTCAGTATCATTGCTTCTATCGCGGTATTGTGGCTCTATTTTCGCAATGATATTCCGAGCCGTATCGATATCTCCCAATTAGCGACTCCGGAGTCCGCAATCCGAAACATGACGATGTTTCGTCTCAGCTGGTGGTTTTTGGCTCTGCTTATGGGCGGGTATTTCATCGGTGACCATTATCATCTGCCTGTATCGGTGTTCGCGCTCGGTGGCGCATTGGTATTTCTCGCCATCGCGACCTATTTTAAAGCGACGAAGCCGATAATGACGATCAAAGCCGCGCCGTGGCAGGTGGTGTGGTTTAGTATCGGACTCTACGTCGTCGTCTACGGTCTCAAAAATGGCGGACTAACTACTTATCTCGCAGGATTGATTACACAGTTGCAGACGATGGGAAATGTCTACGCCGTGATCGGGACGGGTTTTCTCTCCGCGCTCCTCAGTTCGGTGATGAACAATATGCCGACCATTATGGTGATGGATATCGCCATCGCCGAAGCGGGAAATCAGGCACTGGCCTATGCCAATATCCTCGGCTCCAACCTCGGACCGAAAATGACCCCTATCGGCTCGCTCGCGACCCTTCTTTGGCTGCATGTTTTAGCGCAAAAAGGGGTTAAGATTGGATGGGGCGAATATATGAAAGTAGGGTTGGTGATTACGCCGCCGGTGTTGCTAGCGGCTCTTTTAGGTCTTATTTAAAGAATTGATTTTTTGTTTTTTCATATAAGCTGTATGTTTTATATGCTGTTTTTTCATAATAAATAGGTGAAGTTATATGTGTTTTATCAAATGACATTTTTTGATTTTTTATTGAAAGATATAATGTGTTATTGTCTTGAAAAATAAGATGACCGTGTATTGATTTGTTTTGATCTGATATGAATGAGGCATTACACTTTCCCATATTAGCTATCATAAGACCTTTTTCGCTTGTTAGTAATGCAGTTAAATATGAAAGAATAAGTAAAAATATCACAATATTAAATGGATCATGAATTTTCCTTTTTAAATAAAAACGTCGTAAAAAGTAAAAAGACAAAGAATAAAAAAATAAAAATATAGCACTGTAAATATCATTAATAAATAGTGCAATGATGATAAAAATAATCCAAATGGTATTGTCAATTTTTTTATCATTGACTATTAAAAGATCATAAATAAGCCCCGCACCAACAATAATAGTTGAAATAGAAGAAATCCAATTCTCTTCATTGTTAGGGAAAAAAAGTGGAAGTAATATCCATAAAACAATAGTAATTTTCCAATAGTTTTCATTTTGTGAATATAAAAATAGAATAGGAAAAGCAAAAAGTGAAACAATTAGTCCGAAAGCTATCAAAAATTTTAAATCCGGTATCACAAAAGAAAAACCATTCATTTGCATATATAAAGCAAAAGTTATATATCCAAAGAAAAAAACACCGAAGGCTAATAATTGCCAATTATTTTTCAAATGTTCGATAAATTTTGTAATATTTTCATTTTGCATAGCTATTTAGAATCTCCCAATTGTTTTATTCATTCCACACGCTCATCTTTTCCCACCCTTCGATAAATCCCATCGCTTTAAAATTGATTTTCGGATGGGAAGCCACGAGGTTTTTGACGTCGTTTTGAAAATCAGCCTCTTCGCCGATGGCATCGAGGATATACGCTATGACGCTGAGGGCAAAGAAAACTTTATCCCCCTGCAAAGGGTGAAACTCTTTGATTTTACGCGGTATTTCGAAACTGACGCCGAGAGTCTTGTTCCACAGTCGGCTGTGATGGGCGCAGATGTTGCGTATGACGGTGAGGGCATGAAACCAGTTGTGAAACAAATCTTTACTCACGCCTTTGAGCGCATGCGTAACGGCTTGTTGTTCGGAAGTTTTTAGCATTGCATAGATTTTGGAGAGGGTGCTCATCGAGACGACTTCGACCATTGCCCACACGGGTAGATCGGTTGTGTTGTATTTTTCTTTGAAATGGGCGATAAACGTTTCACTGGATCGACTCGTCTCTTCTCGAATAGCCACCATCACTTTGTCAAAAAACTCAGGGGATGTTTTGAAGTTTTCGGGATCGAGATAGCCGAATGCTCCATAAGCCAGTGAATGATGATACGCGATCTGCGTTCTGAAATAGACTTCAATCGATTCAATGGCTTTAAAGACGGTTTTACGAAGCTCCGCATCAAAAAAATAGAGTTCCAAAACATCTTCAAAACGTATATTGTCCAAAAAAATACCGTCCAATTCGAATGCTTTTGGATGTTGCAAAGGCAAAAAATAAGCACTTAATCTATAATAGTTGATATGGGAGAGCTTTTTGAGGGTATAGACTTCATTGGTGATGATAAGGTTTTTTTCTTTTAAAAGCTGAAGTTGTTCTTCAAAAGTTTTAGGGGATTTGGTATAACCGTTTGATTGATTTTTGATCGTTTGGAGTTGGGATTGTAAGTCGTTCATGAAGAAAACCCCTCCGTTGGCACTTTGTGTAGAGGTGGGAGAGGTGTGTTGAGAGAATTATCACGAAAATAAGCTTTGAGATTGATTAGCTTTTTTTGTGAATGCGTTTTCATCGAAGACATTCATTCTCCGCAACAAAAATTAATTGCAGAGATTATAGCAGATTTGATAGTATTGCTTAAAAGGGGCGGCAATTTAACCTGTAAATTTAAAACTTGAGCTTCAATCCTAGTGACAGCGTCTCGTTTTTCGTTTCACTGTCAGGTTCGTAAAACCCTCCGACACTATCCGATGCATCGATATTCCAGTATTCGTAATTATAGGAAATAAATGTGCTCAGTGAGTCGCTGAGAGCCAGTTCCAACGGTACGCTGATTTTGTATCCGTGTACGTTTTTCAAGTCAAACGTATAGCCGTTGAGATTTTCGTGCATTTGTGCATTAAACGCCTTGCGGTAATTGCCGTCGAGACCGACCGACATAGTGGAAGATAAAGCATAATGCAGGCCGATACCGACATCGTAATAGCCCCAGTCATACACTTCATCATATCCCAACTGACGAACCCATCGGCGGTAACCCACCCCGATCATTATAGGCATTTTCCATTGGCCGTTTTTGTCAAGATGTGCCGTCGATTTGTATCCGAAGGTGTAATCACCCACTTCATTCATCGTTGTGCCGCGATATGAACCGTACGGATCTGAGGAATATAACAGGCTTCCGACATAGTCGGTATTGCCTCTAACATACGATGCACCTAGATAGAGTCCGTTCTCGAGAGGAGTGAGACTTAACGTAACTCCATTGACCTTTCCGAAATCGGCTCTTTCAGTATCGAGCAAGGCACCGTAATCGTCGGTTTCGGCATAATCAAAACGGGTCGTATCGGCACTGATCGATACCGAATAGGACGACGCGTATACGCAGGAACCGAATAGAAGCGAAAGTGTGGCAATAAGTGACTTATTCATAAAGACGGCTCCATATTATAATGTTATGGTGTCAGTATAACGTTTGTTTAATACGATACGAAAACAGTTCAAGCCGCTGGCGTAATGGTATTCGAGTTTAAAGCCGTGTTTTTGGAATATAGAATAGGTGATATAAAGCCCAAGCCCAAGCCCTGCAGAAGAGTCTTCATACGCGCGGTTAAACGGTTTGTCGAACTTTCGGTTCTCTTGAGGCAGAGGATCACCGATGCTGCATATTTCGATACTATGGCTGAGAATCAGAACCGTCGGTTTGGCATTAGAATATTTGAAGGCGTTGTCCAGAAGATTTTTTACCGCAATTGCAAACAGATCGAAATCACATCGGATCATAAGTGCAGAATCCTCTCCTTTGATCGTGATATTGTTTTTGTCACATATCAAAATATCGCAGGTATGATCCAAAATATCGACAAAACGGTAATCTTGTAGATTGAGTTTCCACTCTCCGCTGCTGAATCGTTCCATCTTGGAAAACTCGCCCAGCAGATAATCCATCCGGTCGAAAATCCGTTTCAGCCGTTCCTGCTCGACAGAATCGTTCAGGCAGTCGGTCGTGAGGGAGCCTTTCATAATAGGTGTTTTTAGCTCATGGAGAATATTACGCAGAAAAAGCGAACGGGCTTCTTTCATGGCGGCAATTTTTTCCAGAACCTGATTAAACTCATGGGTAATCTGCGAAATCTCATCTTTGCCGCTAATCGGGACATTGAGGCTGGTATCGCCGTCTTTGTAGCCGATAATCGCATTTTTAAGGCGATGCAGAGGGTAGAGTTTCCGGAGAAGATAACCGAAGAAAAGAAGAATCAGGATATCGACCGCAATAGCGACAATCCAAAAGGGGAGGATGGATTGCGGTTTGAAATCTTCAAGTACGATTTTTTCCATACGTTTAAAATCGGGAGGAGGTAGTCGAGGCTTGAAACGAGGATCCATTTTCGGCGGAGGCATATTGACAAAATAGGTTCGGCTTTTATAGTCGATAAGCATTCCGAAGGGGAGTCTTTCTTGGATATGCCCTTTCGATTTTAGGAGGTCGGGTGTAAGGGTAGACTGTCGTATCATGAGCGTAGAAAGTTCGTTAGTGAAATTTCCGTTTGAGTGGTGTATCAGCTGCCCAGCCAGAAAGAAACGGCTCATCTGTTCACCCTCTCTTTCTTTTAGGAAATGTTGGTGGGCTATCCACAACAGAGCGTTTATCAGGATAAAAATAAAGATAAAAAAGAGGGTGATAAGTCTTAAAATGGAATGGTTATTCATTGACAAATTTATATCCTATTCCCCGGACCGAGACGATGTAGCGCGGCTGTTTAGGATCATCGCCTATTTTTTGGCGTATTCGCCCCATGATGACGTCGATGCTTTTGAGACTGCTTTCGTATTTGATCGAACCGATATTGAGTAAAAGCTCTTCGCGCGAGATAGCGGATCGGTCTTTTCCGATCATATAAGCGATAATGTCGTATTCTGCCGGAGTGAGACGCAGGATAGAACCGTGTTTCGTGATCTCGTGGCGTTGTTCGTCTACCTCGAATGGAGAGAGTTTTTTGGGCATGGTGGGATGGATGCGGCGTAAAATCGCATCGATTCTAAATATTAGTTCTTGGGGATCGTAGGGCTTGGGGAGATAATCGTCCGCTCCGCGTGAAAACCCCATCATTTTGTCCCGTATGTCGGAGCGTGCCGAAGAGATGATAATCGGGATCGTACTCTCCTGCCGGATCAGTCGGCAAATCTCCATCCCGTCCATTTGCGGAAGAGACAGATCCAGCACCAGCAAATCAAACGATTCGCTTTGAAATACACGTAGACCTTCGAGCGGCGTACTCGCTACGGTGACATCGATATCGTCTTTATAAAGGCGCGTTTTTAGCAGTTGTGCCAGTTCGAGATCATCTTCTATCATCAGTACATTTATCATGGAATCGATTATATCGGGGGAGAAGTAAATAAAAAGTAACATGCCCAAAGGGCATGGCGTCTTAGGCGCTGATACTCAGCAAAGAGGTAGAATTGGAAGAATTGGTGCTTCCATAAGCGCTGAGAATTTTTTGTAACCATTCGTTACTGATATTTTTAGTGTTCTGAGCCGTCGTAGTGCTTTCAGAAGAAGAGCTGCTAGTACTGTCTGAACTTTCCGAACTGCTGTCATCTGAGCTGTCACCCAGTGCCGCAAGCAGTTCCTCGATACTGACCGTACCGTCTTGATTCGTATCCAATGCGGAAATCACATCGCTGCTGCTGGATGAAGAGCTGCTGCTATCGGAAGTCGAATCGCTCGGCGGTGGCGGAGGCATTCCACCCATTGATTCTCCTCCTCCTTGAGGCGGTTCAGGCGGGGTCATATTTTTTAAAGCGGCAAGCAATTCATCGGAACTCATGCTCCCGTCTTGGTTGGTATCGAGTGCATCAAAAACATCTTCTGCCGAAGATGCTGTGCCGGTATCGGTAGAACTCGACGAGCTATCTTGTGAAGCAAGCGCTTTAGCCGCCGCACTGAATTCAGCCTTGTCGATTGAGCCGCTGCTGTCGGTGTCCATGGAACTCAGCATCTGCTGCGACAGTGACGTCATCATATCTTCAAAACCGCTTTTGGTTTTTGACGACGATGACGAACTGGATGTATTGTATGCCGAGTAACTGCTGTAATAATCGGAACTTACCGTCATGACGTTCTCCTTGTCTGGTGTAGCAAGAAAAAATTCTTACTCGGTATAAGCATAAGACGCTTAGAGTAACTAATCGGTAACACTCCTATAGGTGCAGAAGCCCCTAAAAAAGGAATGATTTAGTCTTTTATAACGTCATAATCGGAAGGGATAAGTGCTTTAAAACGTGAAGATTCGATCGGACGGTTTTGTAGCGGGTCGGTAAAGCGGATCGAAACTTGATTGTCGAAACCGTCTTTATAGCTGATGGACGTTAGAAGATCATTTTTAAACTCGACAATATAGGTTTGAGCGTTGACAGTAGCGGAATAGCGGTTGGCGTCGATCGGTTTGGCTTTTTTGACAATAGCGAGAAAATCGATCTCATCTCCCAGTTTACGCAGTGTTACCTGTTCGATCTGCGGTTCGACTACCGTAATTTGCTGAGCATTGATATAAACGCTTTTTTGGATCGGTTTTTGATAGACCCATAGGGCGTTTTGCGGTTTGCTTGCCCAAAGTTCGCCGTAATAGACGATTTTTTTATTATTGTCGTCAATGATGGTTTGGATGAATTTCGAATTAAAAGAACTGAGATCTTTGGGAGAGGCAAAAAGGGTAAGGGTAAATAAGAGATAAAAGGGTAGAAAACGCACACAAAATCCTTGAATAGAGTATTTGTGCCATTGTACCCTATGCTCATTAACCAAAACAATAGATTTCGTATGTTAAAATCAGCGACTTTTTCAATACTGTTCATAATGAAGGCTTTTAATGCTCCAATCGCTCGTCGGTAAAATATTCGGTACAAAAAACGATCGTGAAGTCAAAAAATATCGTAAAAACGTTGCGGCTATCAACGCTCGCGAACCTCATTTCAGCGCCATGGACGATGACGCGCTCAAATCGGCATTCGCCGCTCTTAAAGAAGCGGTGCAAAACGGTACGAAAACTTTGGACGATGTTCTGATCGATTCGTTCGCCATTACCCGCGAGGCGAGCAAACGCGTTTTGGGAATGCGCCATTTTGACGTTCAGCTGATCGGAGGGATGGTACTGCACGAGGGGCGTATCGCCGAGATGAAAACGGGAGAAGGTAAAACCCTCGTCGCGACATTGCCTGTCGTTTTGAATGCGATGAGCGGCAAAGGGGTTCATGTCGTAACCGTCAATGATTACCTGGC
>NZ_CALDDG010000053.1 GCF_937936435.1 uncultured Sulfuricurvum sp.
GACCACCGAGATCTACACTCTTTCCCTACACGACGCTCTTCCGATCTGAGTGACTTTCATCTCTCCGTCCCATTTGAGTTCATAGACCTGTTTGGTTTTTTTGTCGATCAGTTCGAGATTGAACAACCCTGTTTTATGGATCTCATACTCATCGGTAAAGGTATTTAAGATCGTATTGCGGGCCGCCATCAGAGGATAGACTTGTGACACCATATCGGTCTCAGCCAAGACGTTGGTCATTTGGTGCAAATCTTTGGTCATGATCATCGGATTGGATTTGACGGTAACGATATCGACCACTTCCGTGATCGGTACCATCATCCCCATTTGATTCATCAATTTGAGGCTGGAGAGTTTCATCTCGATCGCCGATTGATCTCGGGAATCGAATTTTTTCCCCTCCGGCGTCAGGGTAATAAAAATAGGAATCTGTTCAGTCGCTTTTTGCGAATTTTTAACGGCTACCCCCATCCCTTCGAACGCCAGATACAAAATGTCGTTGACTTGTTTGACACTGAGTCCCGATTTACTGATTTTATCGGTATTGACCCGCACTTCAAATTTGTCATAAATTTCGTCTTGCATGATATCGATATCAACCAGGCCGTCGGTTTTTTGGAAAACGCCTTTTACCCGTTCGCTCAAATGACGGATACCCTCGGCATGGTTACCGTAAATTTCGGCAACAACAGCTGCCATCGTCGGAGGACCGGCAGGGGGTTCGATAGATTTGATATTGGTTTGCGGCGTCATCGATTCGCATTGTTTGAGAATAACCGGGCGCAGGCGTTGAACCATCATATACGAAGGCTCGTCACGATCATGTTTTTTAGTCAGGTTGACGACGACTTCGGCCACGTTTTCAGAGTTTTTGAAGTGCGATCCTTTGATCAGACCCGCAAAATCGAGAGGGGAGCCTTCGCCCAAAAAGACCTCGGTATCCAATGCCTCTTTTTCATGCTGCAAAATACCGACGACACATTCGCTCACCTGACGGGTTTGTTCGATCGAACTGCCGTTAGGAAGATCGATATAAATCGTATAGGTATCGTTGTTTTTCCCCGGCAGCATTTTGGCAAGGACGATTTTGGTCGGTATAAGTGCCACCGCAAAGATAAATGCGATTAAGGTGGCTAATAAGACTTTTTTCTTCTTGGAAGGATGCTTTAGAAGATCAAGAAGATAGTTTTCGAATTTTTTATACATTAGTGATGACCTCCGTCGTGGTCAGGTTTTTTTAACAGCCGAATCGCCAGATACGGGGTAAAGATATAGGCGACGAACAATGAAGCGACTAGAGCGACCGGAACGTTGGCCGGAATCGGTTTCATGAACTGTCCCATCATTTGCCCTACGAACGCCATCGGTACCATGGTGAGGATAATAGCGAGCGTCGCAATGTTGGTCGGAGCGCCGATCTCATCGGTCGCTTCGATCATCAATTCATCGGCATCTCTCTCCGCTGCCCCCGGGGCATGGAAATGGCGATGGATATTTTCGATAACGATGATGGCCGCATCAACGAGAAGCCCCAGACTTAGCAAAAAGGCAAAGAGGGTGATTCGGTTGACCGTCTGGCCGCTGAGATAGGCGATAAAGAGGGTGATCGCCAAAATAGCCGGAACGGTGAACGTAACGATTAGCGATTCGCGCCATCCGAGGACGAAGACCAGCAAAATAGCGATAATCACGATAGATAAAATGAGATGAAATACCAACTCATTGACCGCTTCGTTAGCTCGTTCCCCGTCGTTGCGGGTGATGACGTAGCTGATTCCCTCGGATTTCATCTGTTCTTTGTACTTGGCGAGCTCTTCTTTGACGGCATCGGCAATAATAACGGCATTAGTCCCCTGGAGTTTAGAGACGGTTAGCGTGATTTGGTCTTTTAAAGGAGAAAATGTTCCTTTGTCGTCTTTGACACTGACAAGCGCCGATTTGAAGTTTTGGATATCGCTGCCTGCCGTTACGGTGGCGACATCGCGCAGGTAAATCGCCGAGCCGCCGTATTGGGCGACGATGATATTGCCGACATCTTCTACGCTCTCGATCGCATTGCGTACCCCGATCATCACGATCTGATTATCTTTTGTTTTTCCCTTGATCTCCGGGACGTTATAGGCCAATGATTGTGTCGCTTGTACGATTTGTCCGAGCGAAAGGTTGTAGCCGCTGAGGCGATTCATATCTACCAAAACGTTAAACTGGTGCTTTTTTGCCCCTTTGATATCGGTTACTGCGACATTGGGAAGGCCGTTAATATGGTGTTGAATCTCTTTGACATGATCGTAGAGTATCGTCGGGTCCATATTCGGATTGTTGGCATAAAAAGCGACCGAAACGATCGGAATGTCGATATCGATGTCGAGCGGTTTGATGATCGGCTGCATGGCACCTTTAGGAAGGATGCTCATATTTTGCATGATTTTGTCGTAGATTTTGAGGTTTGAGTCCTCTTTGGCCTCACCGATAAAAAAGGCCGCATTAATGACGGCGACGTTATCCATCGCCATGCCGTAGATGTGTTCGACCCCTTTAATCTCTTTGAGTTTGCGCTCTAAGGGTTTGACGATGACGTTTTCGACTTCATTTGCGGTTGCTCCGGGTAGAGCGACGATGACGGTAGAGCCGCTGACAACCATTTGGGGGTTCTCTTCACGCGGCATCAGCATGAGAGCCATGTAGCCGATAACCAGAAGAAAAATCCCTAAAATAGGGGTAAGCGGATTACGTAAAAAGGCTTTTGCAAGTTTGCCGGCACTGTCTTTGGGTTGATAGGAGTGTGATGCGTGCATATGAGCTCCTATTCAATCTCGACGGTGGCGTACATACCGGGATAGACCGTTTGTTTGGCTTTAAAGGAGACTTTGATTCGGAAGGAATGGGTCATCGGATTGGAACTCGGGATGATTGCACTGACACGGCCGATACCGACATATCCGACCGAAGGGATATTTACTTTGACTTTTTTGCCGATCGGGACGAGCTGGAGGTTGTTTTCGGCCACTTCGACGTCGATTTTAAGATCATTTAAATCCGCTAGAACGATAGCGGGCATCCCCGGCATCGCCATTTCCCCGACTTTGATATTTTTCTGGATAACGACACCGTTATTCGGCGCGGTGATGCGTAGATAGTTGTACTGGTTGTCAACCTCTTTGAGACGTGCTTTCGCCTGAGCCACCTGACGTTCGGAGATGTTAATCATGTTTTGGAGGTTTTTGCGGGAAAGTTCCAGATTCTCGACTTCGAATTTAGAAACCATATCCTGCTGCAAAAGGCGTTTGTTACGTTCGAGATTGAGCTCGAGGTTGGCATATTGGTTTTGATACATTTGAAGCGAGAGTTCTGCTTGGGCGATTCCCAATTCGACCTGAGTTTTAGCCGAATCGATCTCTTTCGAGTCGATGGTATACAGAAGCTGTCCCCGGGTTACACGTGATCCTTCGGATACATTGACGGCAGTGACGAATCCCATATTGCGGCTCGTAATCATTTTTTGATTATCGCTGATGACGCTTCCCGATAAGCTGAGCCCTGCGGCACTGAGTGTCGAAGCTAAGGCGAGTGAAGTGATCCAAAATTTCATTATTTGACTCCGTTGCTAAGTTTTTCGAGGGCAAAGATGCGCTCGTTGCGTTTGTTTTTAACCGCTTGCAGATTTAGGATTTTTTCAATTTGAGACGATTGTTTGATAATGACGTCGCTCATCGACGCAAGATGCTCGTGGTAACGCCCTTCGTAGTTCATGTAGATTTGATTAGCCAGTTCGAGCTCTTTGGTGAGACTTTTGACCTGAGCGTTTAGACTTTCAATCTCGGTTTGGATTTTGTCGTACTGAAGCGCAATCCCTTTTTTGGCCAATTCGACCTGCGTTGCGGTTTTGAGTTTTTCGACACGGGCTTTTTCGACACCGTTTTTATCGACTCCGCCGTTAAAGAGGTTCCAGCTCAGTTTTGCACCGATTGTATAGGCTTTGTGATCGTTGAAATCGCCTAAAAAGGTATTGTCCGCACTGCTCGCTTCGGCGAAAGCCCCCACTTGCGGGAGAAACGGTGCATAGGCGACGTCGACCATTCTATCTCGGATGTCGAGTCCCTCTTTCGCTTTTTTCAAATCGGTGTTGTTTTCTAGTACTTCGCTTTCACTGAGAGTAGATGCGGGGTAGTCGTTACGCGGCAGTTCGATCTCTGTAACAGGCTCGTTGAGCAGGAAACTGAGATAGTGATAGAGGAGCTTTTTGTTGGCTTCCATTTCGGTGATAGCCCGCTCGACATTCGATTTTTTCGCTTCGACTTCGAGAAGATCCACTTTTTTGGCATACCCTTCCTGAATCATCATCTGTGTCGTCCGCTCAAGCGTCGAAATATTTTTAAGGATGATATTCATCTGATCGATCGAATTTTGGAGCAATGCCATATCGTAATAGCTTTTGCGGGTTTCGTAGATTTTTTCGGTTTTAACCTGTGCGGCATCAAGTTTTTTAATCTTTTCCATTTTCTCGCTGATGTCGCCGTACGCACTCAGCTTTCCTCCGGTATAGAGGGGAAGCATATAGGTGAGTTTGCTTTGAAAATAGTTTTGATAGCCGGGATAATTGAGGTCCTTGGGCTCAATGGAAAGAATGGAATTCATATTTTGAATATCTGAGGGAGTCAATGCTCCTGAATTTGCACCTAAAAGGGCCTGCCCCATTGGTGCTAAAAACTCATTGAAACCAAAATCTCCAAAGGTCGCTTCCCGCGAACTGAGTTTGAATCCGAAGACGTTACCCGCATCATTCGAACGGATGGCGCTTTGGGAGAAATCGAGAGAACCGTAGTTGTACCCTTGGGCTATGTTGGCATCGGCGTGGGCGCTTTTGACGTCCAGGTCGGCGCTTTTGATTTCGAGATTTTGATTTTCCAGGAGTTCAAGGGCCGCTGGGAGAGAAAGCCCGGCTCCCCAAAGATGGCATGAGCCTATCAGTAATGATGTACCGAGAAGACGCGAAAAGGTTGGCATAAACATCATCCTTTTAGAATGTATTTGTAATTCTGATTTTTTTTATAAGTATTATTATACTCGGTAATGAATTTAACCAAGCTAAAAACTCTGAGATTATGCTGTGATATTCAGTTACGATCATACCATAAGTTACACGCAGTTTGAAATTCGGGCGAGATTCGGGTAAAATTCGGACAAAATATAGCGACAAGGGTTTATACGATGGCAACAATCGGAATGGGTGATATTAAAAAAGCGGTACGTCTTGAGATCGACGGCGTCCCTTTTAAAGTAGTTGAATTTCAACACGTTAAACCGGGTAAAGGGGCGGCATTCGTCCGAATGAAAGTTAAAAACTTTAAAAACGGTAAAGTAATCGAAAAAACGGTACATGCGGGCGATAAATTCGAAGTACCGAACATGGCGCACAAAACGATGCAATTTTTGTATGACGACGGCGATATGCTTCAGTTTATGGATAATGAAAGCTATGAACAACTCGGTTTGACGTACGATCAGTGTGACGAAGCGATGAAATGGATCAAAGACGGTACGAACGTACAAATGGTTTTCCATAACAACGAAGCGATCAGTGTCGATGCACCTGAAATCATGGAACTTAAAATCGTAGAAACGGCTCCGAACTTCAAAGGGGATACATCGAGTGCCTCTAAAAAACCGGCGACGCTTGAAACCGGTGCGGTGGTTCAAGTTCCGTATCACGTTCTCGAAGGGGATATTATCAGAGTAAACACCGTCGAAGGTGAATATATGGAAAAAGTAAAATAATTCCATGTCGACAGTTCTGATCCCTCTTGCAACCGGATTTGAAGAGATCGAAGCGGTCACAATCATCGATGTGCTTCGCCGAGGGCAGGTCGAAGTAATCATCGGCTCGCTTCAGGGAGAAACATCCGTCCGGGGTGCCCATGCAATCACGATTGCGACAGACCGAGATATCGCGGATGTGCAGGCGGACGAACTTGATATGATCGTCCTTCCGGGGGGATGGGGCGGTACCAAAGCGCTTGCCGCAAACCCTACCGTCCAATCGCTTCTAAAAGAGATGGATGCTCAGAACAAACCGATAGGGGCGATCTGTGCGGCTCCGTTTGCTCTTGATGCCGCAGGAGTCCTCAAAGAGGGATACACCTGTTATCCCGGTATCGAAGATGAACTTAGTACCGGCGGATTTAGCGGCGATAAACATGCCGTTGTAAAGAGCGGCAATATCCTCACTTCGCGCGGCCCCGCTACAGCGATGTGTTTCGCTTTAGAGATCGTCAGAGAATTGGCAGGTTTATCGATGTACGAAAAACTTCGTGCCGATTTGCTGGCGGATGATTGTGCGCCTCTCTAGTCTTCTTTTTGCTTCTCTCATATCTTCTTCGCTGTGGGGAGAAATCCGTTTTGCTCCCGCCGAATCGCTCACACAGGAACAAGCGGGAGAATACTGCCGCTCTTTCGGTACCTCATGGCGTTTGATGAGTATCGGCGAAATCTACGCATTGCCTAAAAACACTTCGTTTAATCCGGATTACAGCTATTGGTCAAATGACGAAACGGCAGCGGATAATTCGCAAATCGGCACGGGGAGCGAAGGTGACGGGGGACAAATCCCGATGTTGGGCTACAGTTTCTATCCGAAAGAGCGTAACATCACACTCTCTCCCG
>NZ_CALDDG010000054.1 GCF_937936435.1 uncultured Sulfuricurvum sp.
GTGCGGATGTAAATGCCCAAGACAGCGGCGGTGCTACCGCCTTGCATTTAGCGGCATGGAAAGGGTTTACCGATATCGTCCGCTATCTGCTCCAAAACGGCGCATCCGGAAATGCCATGAGTACGGATGGAATGACTCCGCTGGATATAGCTATGGTAAAAGGAAACAAAGAGATCGCCGAAGCGATCCAACAAGCGGCTCCGAAGCTCAAACCTCTCTTACAACGCTAAGAAAAAGCCTTTCTCTTTCTCGGGAATTTTTTGCATCTTCCCGTCAAAGTCGATATAGACCAGCACAATTTTCATTTCAAACAGTTTCTCATCTCCCCGAAAGACTTTTTGGACTAATGTAAACGACGCATTTTTCATCTCTTCCAGCTCGGTCGCCACGTCCAAAATATCACCGAGTTTTGCACTTTTGAGATAATCGGCTTCGATATGTTTGGCGACAAAATGCCCCTCTTCCAATATCGGAGAACGTCCGACATCAAAAAAAAGATGGCTTCGCGCCCGTTCGCAGAAGTTTAGATAATTGGAATGATAAACGATCCCGCCCGCGTCGGTATCTTCATAATAGACTCGTATTTGCATCACAAACCTTATCAGAATATATTTAAAAGAGTCATTTTAACATCCATATAAGTAAAACATTATTACTGTACATCAAATAAGACTCCCTAAATTTTAAGTAATGATAAAAATCACCGAGGTTATCCATGATTGACTATACCAAAAAAATAACGACCGACAGAGAATTCAACCCTATCGAGAACCTCGATTACTCGATCGAAAGTGACCGCGGACGTATCCTCTCCTCCCCCGCGTTTCGTCGTCTCCAAAAACGGACGCAGGTATTCGCTCTGGAACTTAACGCCTCGATCCGCACACGCCTCACCCACTCTCTCGAAGTAGCTCAAGTGGCGCGGTTTATCGCAAAAACAATCCTCTCGAAGCTTAAACGTGAGGGGCTGGGTACCTACGGTCTCGAAGAACTCGAAAATGCTTTCGTCTCCACGGCGGAGATGACGAGTCTGCTGCACGATATCGGCAATCCTCCGTTCGGTCATTTCGCGGAGCAGACGATCAACAAATGGATGAAAGAAAACGCCGTGCCGATACTCGATGCCTTCTCCGCGACAACACCCGACGCACAGAACATCAAAGAGACGGTAGCGAAAGATATCTGCAACTACGACGGCAACGCACAGGCGATCCGGGTCATATCCAAACTCCAGCGCCTCAACCTCTCTTATACCCAGACTCTCTCGGTACTCAAATACACGAGAGGAGCGTATGAGACAAAACCTCCCAAAGAAGACGTGCTAAGTTATCTCAAGAAAAAGCCAGGCTTTTACTACAGCGAACACGCTTTTATCGAAAAGGTGCAGCAAACCCTCGGCGTCGCATCGGGGCACCGTTTTCCCCTCACTTACATCATGGAGGCGGCCGATGACATCTCCTACCTGACCGCCGATCTCGAAGACGCTGTCGAAAAAGGGATACTGACGCTCGATCAGGTCTATGATCTCATCAAAAAGGCATGCGAAGCCGAAGGGGAAGACTATCTTCTCGAAATCATCGAAGATCGGTACAATCAGGCAAAACAAAACGACGAGCCGTATCAGTTCAATATGTTTTTTACCCTGATCAAAGCCAAACTCGTCACATCGCTGGTGTTTCACGTCGTGGATATCTATATCGAAAATCATACCGCGATATTTCAGGGGTCTTTCAACTGCGCGTTACTCGACTATGCCAAAGAGAGCAAATACTACAAAGCGGTCAAAATACTCGAAAAACTCTCCGCTAAACACATCTATCAAAACAAAGAGGTTCAGACGCTGGAACTTCAAGGGTATACGATCGTCAACGAACTGCTGAATATCTACAAACCGATATTACAACTCAGTGCGGACGATTTCTCGAAATTGATTCAAGATGAAAAAATCGACTGTTTTATCGCGATGCGGCTGATCCGCCGCATTTCTCCCAAACAGATCGTCGCCTACAAAAATGATGTCAAATCACTGGAGAGAGATAATCGCGAATCGTTTCAGATACTCGAATGGTATTACCGTGTCCGGCTCGTCACCGACTACATCAGTGGGATGACAGACGATTTCGCCCTCAACGAGTATCAAACGCTGATGGCGTTGTAATACAAAAGTATCGTAAAAGCAGGTTTGTGTATCTTTAGAAAAAAGGCCGCTACTCTATTCGCATATCAAGGCTTCGAATCTTTTCAATAATGCTGTGGCTTCCGCCGTTTTTCGAGTCTCTTTTTGCAATGCCGTGATCCGTTCCCGTGACCATGATTTTTCCTGCGCGACCTCTTCGATATAAGCGTTCATGATCACCTCATCAAATTCGGGATGAAACTGCACCCCCCACGCACGTTCTCCGATCCGAAACGCGTGATTGCTATCATGTCCGTTGAATGCCAGCCGGACGGCACCTTCGGGAAGGGTCATAACCGTCTGGGAATGGATCGTGTGTCCCATAAAGTTCTCGGGGAAATCACGGAACAGCGCATCCTCATGGGCATGCGGTGTCGTTTGGATCTCTACCGTACCGATTTCCATACCGTCGTTATGATATCCCGATACGCCCCCCATCGCTTTTGCCAGAAGCTGGTGTCCGTAACATATCGCCAGTAACGGTATCTGACGATCTACCGTATCCGCCAGCCAGCTCGCTGTTTTTTTGCTCCATTGTTCTTCGTCCGTGACCATCGAGTGCGATCCGGTGACGATCACGCCGTCGCATAGACTCAAATCCGGCAGCTCCTCGCCCGCTTCTACATGTACCGTGAAGATTCTGGAACACGCTGTTGAGAGTTTAT
The DNA here is from genome assembly GCF_937936435.1 of uncultured Sulfuricurvum sp. GTDB lineage: Bacteria > Campylobacterota > Campylobacteria > Campylobacterales > Sulfurimonadaceae > Sulfuricurvum. The sequence goes on from NZ_CALDDG010000054.1 coordinate 2,842, forward strand.
CCGTGATCCAATCTTCAAAATCGTTCAGATCGGCCTGCATCGTTTTGAATGTCGAACCGGTCTTAATAATACAGATATTTTTCATGTTATTTCTTTTTACGGTATTGTAAAAGAAAATTATCCGGAAGGATCGGAGAATATGCCTAAAATTTACGCGTCAGACTAAAAAATTATGAGAGCATAACCGCCGTTTTGATATCCGATCGTATCGATGGAATTCTCTTCGCACATACACATAAGGCGATATGATTCCTGTGTCATACGGCTACTCTCTTTTTACACTCATCACATCTCCCGTCTCGATGCAATATGCGCTTAACAATCCATACCCCTCTTCTTCCTTATAGCACCCCGTATCGATATTAACAAAATGATCCCGGATACGCGGACCGTTTTGCATCGGAGTGTGCCCGAAGATATTAAAAATCGGTGCATCTGCGGAATCGGGATCGCGGCGGTTGGTCGTAACAAGTCTGGCAAAAGTACCGTACAGCGATTCGACTTTTCGCATTGCCCACGCCGTAGCAATCGGAGCATGAGAAACGACAACCGTTTTTTGCGATGGATGCTCGATCGGCAGTTCCAAATAAAGGGGGAGTTTTTCCATCCATTTCATATCCTCCTTGAATCGCTGAAGTCCCTCGGCATAATCATCAGCTTTGATCGGTTTGCCCTCTTCGAGTTTGACCAGTCGATAGGACCGAAGCGTCGCAACACCGCCGTTACTGAACCATATACTGTGCGAGGGAAGTTCTTCGCCCGTCTCGAAACAGCGTCCTATCACAAATCCCTGAGTGATCATCGCTTCTTCGTGGTTACCCATGACGCACAAATGGTTGTTTTCTCTAACGTATCGAACCACCTCCGCGCTCTGTGGTCCTCTATCGATCAAATCGCCGACAAATACGAGACGCGCGTCTGTCGGAAGGCGTGCAACGAGTTTCATGAGGGTACTGTAATGGCCGTGAACATCGCCGATAACATAGTGATTCATAACAGTTCCTTGATCAGTACCGTACTTTTGAATTTAAACGATTTACTTTTGTAATTAAATTTATTGCATATAAAAATAATTCTACACTAAAAATCGTACTATACGTATATAATAATTTCTCCTCAACCTATTTCATATCTTGTAACAGTATTATGCTATAACCATATCCGGTAAAGAGGGAGAGATCATGCAGCGCTATAAAATCTTCCATCGTACTTACTACAATTATTCTTCATCGGTGATTTTAGGCCCACACCGTTTGCTTTTGCGCCCGAGAGAAGATTACGAGCTGCGTATCGAATCGTTTATCCTTAAAATGACTCCCGACGCGGCACTTCTTTGGCACCGGGACATAGAAGGAAACTCCGTCGCTATTGCCACTTTCACTCTACCAACCACCCAACTGCTGATCGAAAGCGAAGTAATTATTCAACAATATAACGAAGCTCCTTTGGATTTTATCGTGAGCGATTATGCCCTGCGTTATCCGTTCGTCTATCGAGGGGAAGAGGAAATTTTACTCTCTGCATACAAGGCTTTACCCGATCCGCACAGTGTTGCAAGCGTCAATCAATGGATAAAGAATTTTTGGCATCCCGGTGAAAAAATTCAGACCTATACCTTATTGCAGCGGATCAACGAATACATATACCGTACTCTCGCTTACCGCATCCGCGAAGAACCCGGAGTACAAAGTGTGGAACAAACTCTCGCTTACGGGAGCGGATCATGTCGTGATTTTGCTTTTTTGTTTATGCAGGCAGTACGTTCATTGGGACTGGCGGCCCGATTTGTCAGCGGATACCTCTATGCACCGCTGATGGCTGCACAGATCGGATCAACCCATGCATGGGCGGAAGTCTATTTACCGGGTGCGGGGTGGAAAGGGTTTGATCCCTCGATAGGAAAAATGGCGGGAAGCGATCATATCGCCGTAGCGGTAGCGAGACTTCCCGAAGCCGTCCCTCCGATTTCCGGATCATTTGCGGGTACAGCAATTTCAAGTCTTGCGGTAGGAGTGTGGGTTACCCCTCTTATTTAGCCGTCTCCTCGGCGTAGATTTTTTCCAGCTCTTCGAGGCGTTCCATCTTCCGATAATGACGCAGGTTCAGCTTGGCAAATTTATACCCCAGAAAAATAACGATCGGCCAAAGTGCAAGCCATAATAATGATTCGATGTATTCCATATCTCTCTCCTAATAGCTGAAGGGATCGTTTTTGATCTCTTCGTGTGTCACCGGACGCGCCATAGAGCGCCAGACATACGCGATATATCCCAAGACGACCGGGACAAACAGCGACACGTATCCCATAACGGCAAGGATATATCGGCTTCCCGAGCCGTTAAAAGTCGTCAATGAGCTTTGGATATCGCTCGTCGAAGGGTAAAACGGAGCTCCGCCCACACCGGTCGAAAAGAGCAGCGAGAATACCATCATCACCGTCCCGGCCGATGCGAACCAGAAACCGATTTTAGCTCCTTTGAAAGCGCCGAAGACGAATAGTCCGAGTCCGATCACAAACGGGAGGAAGATACTCAACGGATATTGCATAAAGGTATGCAAGTAACGGTTCGGTTCTATTGAAATTTGGCCGTTCATACTCGCAGCCCCCGGAAGGAGAAAAATCCAGAGTGCAAATGCGCCTAAAAAGGCAACCGTGATGATCGTCTCTTTAATGCGTTTGCGTTCAATTATCCGAATAATCGATTCTTCCCTCACGCTGTTGGTGATATACAGCATCCCCAAAACGCGCGAAACCAATACAACACTGATTCCCCCTAGCAGATTGAACGGGATACTCAATGCTTCCAAACCGCGCGTGGAGGCCATCCATTGAGTATATCTCGTACCGTCGATCATAAACGGACTGCCCGAGAACATCGTCGCAATGATGACGCCGATCAAAAACGGAGCAAGATAGCCGTTGATGCTTAAAAAAGTCTCAAACACTCCGGAACCGTAGACATTCCCTTTTTTCGTTCGGTATTCATACGAGACCGCTTGGACGATATAAACAAACAGCAGCGCCATCCATGCAAAATAGGCTCCGCCGAAGCTCACCGCGTAAAAGAGGGGAAACGCGGCGAAAACGGCTCCGCCGAACAGCACCAAAGTTGTGAATCCTAATTCCCATTTGCGCCCGAATACGTTGTAAAGCAATGTCTTATCGGCTTCGTTTTTCCCGAGCGACGGAATTAATGCCTGTCCCCCCTGAACAAACAGCATCATCGCCAAAAATCCGCCGAGCAGCGAGACAATTCCCCACCAGTAGTTTTGAAGCCATAGCAATTCCCATGTCTCAAACATGATCGTCTCCTTTTTCAGCGATATGAGGCCCTTTTGTGATTGCCGAGATCATGATTTTGATCTCAGCGATCAGTAAAGCGGTAAAAAGTACTGCGAACATCCAAAAGGTGATCTGCACGCTTTGCGCACTTAACGCGCTCACCCCTTTCATCGTCGGCAGCAGATCCTGAATAACCCACGGCTGACGCCCTACTTCCGCTACGATCCATCCCGCTTCACACGCCACGAATCCCAAAGGAATGGAGAAAAACGTGATCCACAACGCCCAGCGGGTACGAATCAGCTCGTTGGTCATCGATAGATACAACAAGACGATGAACAAAACGATAAAAAACGATCCGAGACCTACCATCAGATGGAAACTGTAAAACGTCAATGCGATCGGAGGAACCGTCTGCTTCGGATCGGTGAAATGACCGTATCCCATATACGATTCGTTTGCGTCAAACGCATTCAGATGTGCCGCCGCCGTCTGCGCGTCTCCCGCTTTTTTCGCATCATGATACGCAGAGAGTTCGGTAAGTGCGGCTTGCCCGCGCGCGATTTTTTCACTCGCACTCATAACGTCGAATTTTGCATTTCCCGCAATTAGATCGTTGATTCCCGGTACAAAGGCGTTGATATCATGGTATCCGAGGATGGAAAGCGCATAAGGGATCTGGATATCTCCGAAAAATTCGGGCTGGTCGTCTCCGATCTCTTTATCGGAGTTTAAAATACCGAACGCGACGATTCCGGCTCGTCCTTCTCCAGTATAAAGCCCTTCCATAGCCGCTAGTTTCATCGGCTGTTTTTGAGCGACCTGATGCGCCGATTCGTCTCCGCTGAGGAGAAGAAAAATCGATGCGAACAAACCGAATGAAGCGCCCACGATAATACTGCGACGCGCGAACTGCGTCTCACGCCCGCGAATCAAAAACCATGCCGATACGCCGACGACGAAGATTGCCGCCGTCACATACCCTCCTCCGATCGTATGGAGAAATTTAGCCACCGCGACGGGTGAAAAAATAACATCCCAGAAATTGCCCATCTCGTAGCGCATGGCATCGGGATTGAATTTCATCCCTACGGGGTGCTGCATCCAACCGTTCGCCACAAGAATCCAAAGCGCCGAGAGGTTTGTTCCGATGGCAACCAGCCATGAGGAAAGGAGATGAAACCCTTTGGAAACACGGTTCCATCCGAAAAACAAAACGACAAAAAAGGTCGATTCAAGGAAAAAAGCAAAAATCCCCTCAATCGCCAACGGTGCGCCGAAGATATCGCCGACGATCCACGAATAGGCGCTCCAGTTCGTTCCGAACTCAAACTCCATGATCAGACCGGTAGCGACACCGATTACGAAATTGATTCCAAACAGCTTAACCCAAAACTTGGTCGCCGAAAGCCATTTTTCATCGCCTGTTTTCAGATAAATCGTCTCCATGATAGCGACGAGAAAAGAGAGTCCCAATGTCAGCGGGACGAACAAAAAGTGATATATAGCCGTGAGCGCGAACTGTGCTCTGGACCAATCGACGAGTTCCATGGGTATCCTTAGATAAACGGTTATTTTGGAGGAGATAGTTTTTCAGCAATCGCTGAAGGAGCGGTTTGAGGTGATGTTTTGTAAGGGTCGTCGTATAAAAAATGAAACAGTGCCCAAATAAAAAGCAATTTAAGCGCAAATACGGCAACAAGGCTGTTTTTTAGCCGAAGATTTGCAAAAAAATCGTAATACATTTGGAAAATACCGTAACGTTTCATTACTGTGTTTCCTTAACAATTCAACTCTGAATGACTATTCATAAACCGAATGTTAACGACTTAAACTGTAAAAAATCTTTTGGATTTATCTATAATCTGATCTTAAAATTTTTATTGGTTAACATTCATTTACACATCGGATCAAGCCGAAAGCCAAAGCGCTTTCGATCCGTAAATGATGAACTGAGCCGCAATGGCTCCGACGACAAGCCCCATAATCCGAGTCATGATCTTAAGCCCTGTAACTCCCAGCACTTTCGTTAGAAAAATAGCATTTTTAAGGGTAATATAGACAATAAACGTCGAAATAACGACTGCACTCAGCAATAAAGCGATCTCGATATAGTCGGTACTCTTCGCTTTAAAAATCATCAAGGTGGAGATCACCCCCGGCCCGAATAGAATCGGGATACCGATAGGAATCACCGATATG
>NZ_CALDDG010000055.1 GCF_937936435.1 uncultured Sulfuricurvum sp.
TTTGTGTATAATGAAAATGACTCATTGACTTTGAATGTAAAACACAAACACTGGTTTTGGGACACGATTAAACTCTCTAAAAATATCTACCGTGATGTTATATACGCGACGATACTGGTCAATCTATTTGTTTTGGCAAGTCCTCTTTTTACGATGAGTGTATATGACCGTGTCATCCCTAACAATGCTACAGAAACCTTATGGGTTTTTGCTATAGGTGTTTTGGTCGTTTATTCTATAGATACTTTTTTAAAATTTACACGAGCGATGCTTTTGGAAAGTGCCGGTAAAAAGAGTGATATCATTATGTCATCGATCATTTTTGAAAAAGTACTTGATTTAAAAATGGCATCGCATCCGAAATCGGTCGGTTCTTTCGCCAGTAATTTAAAAGATTTCGATTCTATACGCTCCTTTTTAACCAATGCGACATTGACAGCTTTAGTCGATTTTCCTTTTGCACTCTTGTTTTTACTGGTAATCGGTTATATAGGCGGATGGATGGTGGTCGTACCAATCATAATGATGCTTTTGATTTTGGCATATGCTCTTTTTATGAGGAACTCTTTACGTGAGAGTATTGAAGAAACCCATAAGGCGTCGGCAGCAAAAAGTTCCATTTTAATTGAAGCATTGCAAAATATCGAAACGCTAAAAACTTTAGGTGCATCAGGTCAAGTCCAATGGGCATGGGAAGAAGCGACCGGAGAAATAGCTCAAAAAAGCCTGAAATCACGGTTGATTTCCACATCGATTTCCACTGTAACCGGATTTTTGACACAGTTAACCACTGTGTTGTTAGTCATTGTAGGTGTCTATCTGATCGGAGAGCATGAATTGACGATGGGGGGACTAATCGCGGTAATCATCATTGCCGGACGTACCGTTGCCCCTATGGGACAGGCTGCAGCATTGATCGCTAACTATTCAGACGCCAAATCGGCATATGATGTATTGGAAGGGATTATTTCTCAGCCCTCCGAACGTCCTCATGGTAAGAAATTTATTACCCGTCCGGAATTAAAAGGGGAAATCGAATTTAAAGAGGTGAGTTTCGCGTACGATGAATCTGATCACAGTGCATTGAAAAAACTTTCTTTTACAATCAAACCATGTGAAAAAATCGCTATTATCGGTCGGATAGGCTCGGGGAAAAGTACGATAGCTAAATTGTTGCTTCATTTGTATGAACCTGTGGAAGGTTCTATTTTACTCGATGGCATCGATATAAAACAGATCGATCCAGCCGATTTGCGTAAAAATATCGCTTACGTTTCTCAAGATATTATGTTGTTTAAAGGGAGCGCCAAAGACAATATAGCTTATCGTTCAATGCGTGCAAGCGATGAGCAGATGATCCGTGCCTCTGTGATCTCAGGAGCTGATGAATTTATTCGTAAGCATCCTAAAGGATACGAGATGCCTATCGGTGAACGAGGGATGGGATTATCAGGAGGACAACGCCAAAGTATCGGAATTGCGCGTGCTTTGTTATTCGAAGCACCAATTATCGTAATGGATGAACCGACAAATGCTATGGATCAGTTGAGTGAGAATCGTTTGATCGCCAATTTAAAAACATATTTAGAAGATAAAACGGCTATATTGATTACGCAGAAAAATACAATTCTTCCATTGGTTGATCGAATAATTGTTATGAACGAAGGGACAATTTATCTTGATGGGCCGAGAGATCAAGTGATTGCGAAATTGTCAGGAGGTACAGCGTGAGAAAGAAAAAACGATTTTCATTTGATGCCAATGACTACAACTTTATGCGAAGTCTTTCTGCCGCAGTGTTGGAAGATACCCCGTCACGTTTGCGCTCAGTCCTTTTATTTTGGATCGTAACGGTTGTATTTCTTTTACTTTGGGCTGCATTTTCGCCGATAGACGAGATCGTTCGTGGGGATGGCAAAGTTATTCCTGGTGGAGAAAATCAGATGATTCAGCACCTTGAAGGAGGAATACTCAGTGCTATAAATGTCAAAGAAGGGCAACGGGTCAAAGCTGATGACGTATTGCTTAGAGTTGATAACCTTAAATCCTCATCGACATATGACAGCTCGCAGTATAAATCGGCTGAATTGCGGGCACGTATTGTTCGTTTGACAGCAGAGTCGACGGGGGGAGTTTTCTCTCCTACTGCAGCTGATATGGAGAAAATCCCGATGCAGATCGCACAAGAAAGAAGTCTTTATACGTCGAATCAGGAACGTTTGCAGTCTCAGATTTCCGGACTTAATGAACAGTATATCCAAAAACAGAATGAAAAATTAGAAGCACAGGGACGTATTGCCGAACAAAAGCGTTCTTTGGATCTAATCCGTGAAGAGGTTAAAATTACTGAACCGATGGTAGCTCAAGGTATTAAACCACGGGTCGAATTTTTAAAACTTCAACGTGAACTGAGTAGCATCAACGAGGACTATAACGCTCTTCAAGCCTCTATTCCACGATTAAATGCGGCTTTGAGCGAAATAAAAAGTAAAATTAATGAAGCTAAATACGAATTTACCTCAAAAGCGCGTATGGATCTGAATGAAGCGGCTACTGAATACAAAAGAGTCGGTGCGGAAAGTTCGGCATTGGCTGATCAGGTAACGCGAACTGTCATCAAATCACCTATAAACGGTATCGTTCAAAAACTCTATGTTAACACGGTCGGTGGTGTCATTAAGCCTGGTGATAACCTGATCGAGATCGTTCCTACAGAAGGAGGGTTATTAGTCGAAGCGAAGATTAAACCTTCCGATATCGCTTTTATTTACCCTTCCCAAGATGCAATTGTTAAAGTAACAGCGTACGATTTTTCGATTTATGGTTCATTACACGGAAAAGTGGTTACGATCAGTCCTGATACCGTCACAGATAAAAATGACAACGTCTATTACGTCGTTAAAATTCAAACCGATAAAAAGTATCTTGAGCGTAAAGGAAAACAGCTTAAAATTATCCCTGGAATGATGGTAAATGTTGACATCATCACAGGTAAAAAAACGATTTTGGAATACATTTTAAAACCGATTTTAAAAGCTAAACAGTATACCTTTACGGAGCGATAAATGAAACTGTATTTGATGTCCGATGATATTTCGGTAAGAGCAAAGTGGATGGGTGCTCTCAGCGGATTGTATCCGATTACTTTGCCGACTTTGTCTTTTGACATCGAATCCGATTCGATAGTTATGGTTTCTGAGACACTTTTACGAGGGAAATCGGACAAAGAACTTGGATCATTCTTCAGGAATAAGACAGCAGTTCTATCCATCATCCCCAATTTTTCCGAAGCGCAGAGAGTTTTAGCTTTGGGGGCCATGGGATATGGAAACGCTATGATGCATGAATCTCACTTACATTCGATTTATCAAGCGTTGGAAGAGGGAAATATATGGTTGCATCCTGATTTTATCACGATGATGATTGTTCAGATACGCGATCAAAAGAGTCCGAAAAAGAAATCGTTAGGAGTATTGGATGTTCTCAGTACTCGTGAGAAAGAAGTTGCGCTGATGTTAGGAGAAGGTACCACACATCAGGAAATTTCCGATTCATTGAATATCACTGTGCGTACGGTGAAAGCCCATGCGACAGCAATCTATCAGAAACTTGAAATCAAAGATCGTCTAGCTCTTTCGCTTCTCTTGCATCAATAATAGAGAATATTTTTTTTTATTTTTCTCCAATTAGTACCCAAGTACAATAGTAATCATTTTCTTCCTACGCTAAAATTAACAGTATGAAATCTTTCCATTTAAAAAGGATTCCCAATGGCAAAAGTAATCGGATACGTTAAATCGTTGGAACATGGCACTTTTTTTCTAAAAGATGCAAAAGGTAAAATTCATCAACTTAAAGTTGGCGAAGCGATTCATGAAGGCGAATTGGTTTATGGTGCACATGGTAATTCGAATGATGCGAAAATTATAGTTGATGTTACGTTACAAGGTGCGGGTGATTTGGTAATTGCCGGAAATGGTGCACTGCATTTTGATATGTCATTGTTAAATGGCGTCTTTAGTCATCATGATGCCGTAGTTTATGTCAATTCTATCAAAGATGCATTAGCCGCTATGCCATCGAAAGAATCGTTATCGGCACATCATCAGGATAATGGAGACACGACAAATGCAGGTGAAACGGCTGCCGGTAATGAAGTCACTGATACGGAGCGAACCGGTGATATGTTTGATAACCGTACGGCAGGTGTCGGTGATGTAACTACAGCTCTTTCATCGACTACTACGGGGACAGAATCCGGTGCACTATCTGATAATACGGCTCTTCCGGTTATTCTAAATCATGCCCCTATCGCTCAGACCGTTGAAGACACTTTATACGAAGATACTATAGCTACTGGTAAGGTGATTGCAACCGATATTGATGTTGGAGATACGGAAAATTTAGTATATGCATTAAATAATCCGGCTCCGACAGGATTGACATTTGATAATAATGGAAATTATGTATTTGATGCAAGCAGTTATGATTCGCTCGTAGCGGGAGAAGAGTTTGTACTGACAATTCCTTATACTGCGACGGATTTAGGAGGGTTATCATCATCTGCAAACTTGATTATTACTATTATTGGAACGAATGATCAGCCGATTGTCCAAAATGTCCAAGTTGGAGAAGTATTAGTAGAAAGTCATGATGGAACGGATATTGTAGGTGCGGATGACACCCAAGAGGATGTATTGACGATATTTTCAGGTAACTTAGCAACAGGAACCGATGTGGATTCCGGAGAAACTTTGACCTATGAAATGGTAGAGAATAGTATTAATGTAGCTTCATCAGCAATCGATACGGGTACTATTACAGATATGAGCGTTGTGATCGATCCGATTACCGGGGATTATGAAGTTGTCGGTAACTTCAATGCTTTGGCGGCTGGTGAGACAGCAACGATTACTTTTCAATACGTTGCTAATGACAGTCGTGGATTCGATGGAACTGACGGAATCAACGAATCTTCTGTTAGTGAGCCTGCTACTGTAACGTTGACGATTACCGGAACGAATGATCAGCCGATTGTAAATGATATATTCGTATCTCAAAATGAGGCTGCAAACGGGCTTAATAAGTTTGATGGCGTGTTTACTGTATCGGATGAGGATGTTAACGATACCCATACATATGAGATTGATGTCAATTCTGTAGAGTCTAATAATACGAAAGTAAGCGATCTGAACGTTACTTTGAATGATTCAAAAACTGGAAGTTATACGGTTAGTGGGGATTTTAGTGCTTTGGCTGAAGGGGAAACGGCTACCGTGACATTTCAATACCGTGCTAACGATGGTACCACACCGGGTATCAATGACGAATCTAATTATTCTGAATATAAAACTGTTACCTTAACGGTCACAGGGACTAATGATGCGCCGGAAACAGATTCAACGTCAGGAATAGGTATTGAAGATACAACTACCCCTATTGTCGTTGCCCTCTCAGGAAGTGATGTCGACGGTACTGTAGTAGGCTTTAAAATCACAGAACTACCCGCAAACGGGACACTGTATGTAGATGCCGCCATGACAACTCCTGTGACGATCGGAATGATATTGAACGGTACTAGTACTTCTGTATATTTTATGCCAAATGCAAATTATAGCGGAACAACCGAGTTTAAATATGCTGCAATTGATAACGACAATGCAATGGATCCGACACCTGCAACTGCAATCATAACAGTTACACCAGTGAGTGATATGCCGACATTGTCACTTATCGGAAAAGAGTATAGCGTCTCCACTGATTTTGATGAAGTAAATGTCGGTTCATATGGTAACGTTAATGCCTCAGTTCTCGGCCATGGTGAATGGCACACGGATAACGGAAATGGTAAAGTAGAAATCGGTAGTGCTATAACATATGGTGTTCTTTCAGACAGTACACAAATAATAGAGCTTGAACAAATGGTGGGAGATGCTTCCAACCTTTATACAACTATGGCAGTAAAAGAAGGAGAAGTGTACACTCTTAACTTGGATTATGCTAATCGAAATTGGAAAGGCGGGGATAATTCGACAGTCAATGTATATTGGAACGGGAATGTGGTAGGTGTTATCGATCCAAGCAGTTTCTCAATGACCCATTATTCGATTACATTTACATCGGATATAACCGGTATTGGAAAATTGGAATTGCGATCAAATGATACGGATAGTATCGGAGTTTTGCTGGATAATGTCCAATTGTCACTTGTTTCAAATACCGGGTATGCCGGGCAGTTGACAAATCTTCCGCAGATAGCGGCAGGTTTAACAGACAGTTCTGAAGTATTGTCCCTAAGTATATCGGGTATTCCGGCCGGATATATTTTGACAGACGGTATTCACACCGCATTATCTATGAATACTACAACCGGTATCGCTGTAACAGATTGGGCACTAGATTCATTGGCTTTAATCGCGCCGACAGGTACCGATTCTACACTTTTGTCTCTTACAGTTACAGCAAAATCGACTGAGAGTGATGGAAGTTTTACTACACAATCTGCAACGACAGAAGTAAATATTTTGTCAGATTCTGCTACTACTATTCATGGAACAAATGGCGATGATACTCTAAGCGGAAGCTCAGGATCAGACATACTGATTGGTCTTGACGGCGACGATACTCTTGATGGAGGAGCTGGAAGCGATGCACTTGTCGATGCAAACGGGAATGATACGTTTGTGTTTGATGCTGCCGATACACTTATCAATGGCGGTATAGGTATTGATACTTTAGTTTTAGCGCAGGATGCGAATATCGATTTCACGGCTTTGAATACGTCCAATAATCCTGTACATAACATGGAAGTTATTGATTTGGGAGAAGGTGCTGCACTTGGTGGAAATCATACTTTGACGAATCTATCTTTACAAGATGTTATTGATATGACCGATACTAATAATACACTCACTATTAAAGGAGACGGAGGTGACAGTGTGAATATCCCGACGACGACAGGAACGGATTACACAATGACACAATCTTCTGAATCAGGTTTGGATGTTTATACGTATAGTAGCAGTTCGGGAGATCCGACTGTTGTCTTGAAAATTGAAACTGATGTAACACATTCGTAGTAATTACGTTAGAATAAAAGGATGAAAAAAACTTTCGCCCTTTTCTTCATTACGGCGGCATTAGCCGCGATGCTCATTGGCTCTCCCGAATTTTCTATTGCTCAATCGTTTTTAGATAAAATTGAACGCGAATACGGTACTTTTGCTAAACGGCGAGCATTGGCATTGGTACAAATGATGAATGATGCCAGAGATCTTGACGATATGGGAAAAATGGAAAAGGTCAACGATTTTTTCAATCAGACCCCGTATGCGTCGGACAAGACAACATGGGGCGTCAGTGATTATTGGGCGACACGGTTGAAGTTTATCGGAAAAGATAAAGCCGATTGCGAAGATTATGTTATTGCC
>NZ_CALDDG010000056.1 GCF_937936435.1 uncultured Sulfuricurvum sp.
CGACCACCGAGATCTACACTCTTTCCCTACACGACGCTCTTCCGATCTTGAACCGTTCATCGAAACGGAAGTGCTCGAACTTCTGATCGAACGTCTCAACACTCTCAAAGCCCAAAATGCCCCGTTCATCATGGGAAGCTGCTACAACGCGATTAACACCGAATCGGCGCAAGATCCAAACCTCGTAAAAGTTATCACCGACGTCGATCACAACGCCATCTACTTCTCTCGCAGCCCTATCCCGTTTAACCGCAGCGGTGAGGCGAACTATTTCGGACACATCGGGATTTACGGATTTACGAAAAAATCGCTCCACGATTTCTGCACGCTGGGTGAAGCCCCGCTCGAAGATATTGAAAAACTCGAACAGCTCCGCGCCCTTTACCACGGTAAAAAAATCTCGATGGTCAAAGTCGCCAGTGCCGGATTCGGTATCGATACGGTAGAAGATTTAGAGCGGGCCAAAAAGATTTTCGGGCTCTAAGAGACTCTTCAATTCCAGATGCAATACCATTATCGGCTATTGCCCTTTATCCTTTTTTCTAACTTTTTAAATTAAAATAGATGTATAATAACTTGCTAAGATTCATTATAAGACGTTTGTAGCCATCCGTGTCGGTATGTAACGTAAACAAAGCTATAGCTTTAAATGCTGCACTATTGCTATGATTCAAACGTATAATTTTTTAAAATAGTTAAAAGGAAAGCCATGTCTCTTATCGAACTGTTCACCGACTATATTCTTAATCGAAAGAGTCTCAAAGAATATGTCGAAGTCCGCAAAACGATCGATGCGCGGGGCGAATTCAACGATGCAAAACTCATTCAGGCCGAAGAGAATCTTCAACGCTTAAAACAAGAAGAACCGGAAATTTACGAAGGGATGTATGAGACACTGGCACGTATTTATGCCAAAAATGCAGGATTGTCCATCGAGTATCCTATCGAATTTACCCGACAAATATTGCGTATGTATAAAGGTTCCCTGACTCCGAAACAGGTATATGAAGAGTACAAACGGGTATTAGAACATTACCACCACGATATTTAACCCGTTTTTAAAAGAAAAGCCATACCAACAATCCGACGCCGAGGGAGAGGTTTATCCAGCTTCCCCCATCTTCGAAAAGCCATATCAGGGATTTAAAATAGATCCGATCCATCCAAAACGGTGCCGTCGCTAAAGAGTTTTTGGCATACTCCGTCAACTCGCTGCCCCATACAAATCCGATAACTTCCGGAAGAATGATAAATACCAAAACCCCTAAAATGCCCCAAATAGATTTTTCGGGTTTAAGCGAATGCAGCGCTTTGCGGGTTGCAGGGTTTTGAGAAATGTTTTTGAGTTTTGTTTTAAAAGTGGGGATCATAACAGGCAGATCGAAGAGCTCCCCGAAAATCGGGGAGAGTAGTCGGAAAACTTAGATATTGTCGCGGATACCGAGATCAGCGATCAATTTGTTGTAGCTTTCGCGGTTTGTACGTTTCAAATAACGCATCAAACGGCGGCGTTGACCGACAAGTTTCAAAAGACCGAGACGTGAAGCATGGTCTTTTTTGAATGTTTTAAGGTGTTCTGTCAAATCAGCGATACGAGTAGAAAGAAGTGCGATTTGCACTTCGCTCGAACCGGTGTCACCTTCTGATTTTTGGTATTGTTTAATGATTTGCGCTTTTTTCGCCGCATCTAAAGCCATAATAGCCTCCTGATTGGTATAGTAAATTTACTTGTTTCAGAACAATCCGTACAAGCAGAGCCGGAATTATAGCGGAAAAACTTCCTTTTTGCGGTAAAACTCTCTCTAATTATTTTTAGCTATAATATCTCTCCAATATACTGAAGGAATGCCGATGCTGATGACCCGTGCCAGCGAATACGCGTTATTGTCACTCATCGTTTTGGCAAAAGCCGAACACGCACTGGATGTCGACACCCTCTCGCGTGAACTCGATATTTCCAAAAGCTTTTTAGCCAAAATCCTTCAAGCCATGGCACGCAAGGGGATTTTAAACTCGTACAAAGGGGTCAACGGCGGGTTTGAACTGGCACGAAAAAGTTCGGAAATCACCGTTTTGGAGGTGATGGAAGCGGCCGAGGGGAAAAGCCCCGCAGTGTTCAGCTGTTCTCCCTCACAGGAAGACTGCCCCTCGAACAAAGCGATGAGCTGCGGTTTATGGCCGTTTCTCAACCGTTTGCAAGGGAAAGTCGACGGTTTTTTAGGAACGCTGACCCTCGAAGCCATTTTGGAAGAGTAGTTCTTGGCAAAAACAAAGAATAAAACCCCTGACGTCAAAACGGTCTTATCGGCTCTGTTCGCATCACGCGACCTGAGTGTCGTCTTTTTTGTTATGGCGATTTTGGCGATTATTATCGTCCCGCTTCCGAGCAGTCTGCTCGACTTGCTCCTCGCCGTCGTCATCTCGATGTCCGTTTTAATCCTTTTGATATCGCTTTATATCCCGAAGCCGACCGATCTGACAACTTTTCCGACATTACTGCTGATTATCACCCTCTTTCGCCTCTCTTTGAATATTGCGACGACACGTATGATTCTCAGTCACGGTAACGAAGGGCCTGATGCGGTCAGTGATATCATCAGCAGTTTCGGAAATTTCGTCGTCGGCGGAAACTATGTCATCGGGGTAATTGTTTTCGTCATCCTGGTCCTCATTAACTTTATGGTTATCACCAAAGGTTCGGGGCGCGTCGCCGAAGTCGCAGCCCGCTTCACCCTCGATGCGATGCCCGGAAAACAGATGGCGATCGACGCCGACCTCAACAGTGGTCTCATTGATGAAAAAGAAGCTAAAACCCGCCGTGCCGAAATCCTACAACATGCCAACTTTTACGGAGCGATGGACGGTTCGAGCAAATTTATCAAAGGAGACGCCGTCGCCGGGATCATCATTACTCTGATCAACATCATCGGAGGTTTTTTGATCGGGGTATTCCAATTCGATCTCGACGTCAGTGCAAGTGCACAAACCTATACGATCCTCACCATCGGGGACGGTCTCGTCTCTCAAATTCCGGCACTGATTATCTCGACTGCTACCGGTATCATGATCACCCGAGGAAGCAACGACGACGACGCCAATTTTGCCGAAGGCAGTATCAATCAGCTGATGGGGAACGCCCGTATTTTGCTGATCGTCGGTTTCATCATGATCATGTTCGCAGCGGTCCCCGGTCTTCCGACCCTTTCAATGGGATTCGTCGGTATTATCTTCGTCGCATTGGGGTATGCTCTTTATAAATACGAAAGAGGAGAACTCGTCCTCACGTCAGCACCTTCTGTTGCCAAAAAAGGGGCTTCTCCCGCTTCCGGAGCGGCTGCTGCCTCCGCAGACGGAACTCCTGCCGCACCGCGCAGAAAAACCAACGAAGAGATTGCCAAAGAAGAAGAGGCGGCACTCGAAGATATTCTCAAAATCGAAATGCTCGAACTCACTCTGGGATATCAGCTCATCCGTCTGGCCGACAGTTCGCAAGGGGGAGACCTGCTGGAGCGCATCCGTTCGATGCGGCGCAAAATCGCTTCGGATTTCGGCTTTTTGATGCCGCAGGTCCGTATCCGCGATAACCTCCATCTCAAACCGAACCAATACGAAATTCTCCTCAAAGGGGTCAATATCGGGGACGGACTCATTCAGCCGGATCGCTTTTTGGCGATGGACAGCGGTATGGCAATCAGTGAAATCGAAGGGGAACCGACGAAAGAACCTGCATTCGGTCTCGATGCCTACTGGATTGCTCCGGATCTCAAAGAAGACGCTATTATCAACGGATATACGGTTGTCGATCCCGCAACGGTTATCTCGACCCATATGAGCGAACTGGTCAAAAAATACGCCGAAGAGCTCCTCACACGGCAAGAGACACAAGCTCTTATCGAGAAAATCAAAAATGACTATCCCGTCGTGGTGGACGATCTTCTCAAAGTGGCGAATATCGGTCTTATTCAGCGTGTTTTCAAAGCTCTCTTGCATGAACGCATCCCACTGAAAGATATGATCACCATCCTTGAGACGATGGCCGATGTCGCCGAATACACCAAGAGCGTCGATATCATCACCGAGCACGTCCGTGCCAAACTCTCCCGCATCATTACCCAGCTCTACACGGGTCCTGACGGGATAATCCGCCTCCTCACGTTCGATACCATGAGCGAGCAGAAAATGCTCGAAAAATCCCAGGAACGCGACGGCGTCAAACAGCTCCTCCTAAACGTCGGAGAGATCAACGGACTGATTCAGGCAACCAGCGCCAAAGCGACCGAACTTCTCCAAAAAGGGGTTTCGCCGATCATCATTATCGTCGATCCGAAGCTCCGCCGCCCGTTAGCCGAAATCTATGAGCGTTTCAGCCTCGACATCGTCACCCTCTCCCACGCCGAAATCGATTCGAATGCCAAATTCGAAGTGCTCGGTTCCATTACCTTAGAAAACAAATAGGATACATTTATGACCAAAACAATCTACCATCTTTCCCACATCGATCTCGACGGCTACAGTTGCCAGCTCGTAATGGCACAGACACAACACACCATGATCAGTTATAACGCCAACTACGGTGCCGAAGTAATGGACCGCCTCGAAGAGATTATCGAACGGATCAAAAAAGCGAAGCAAACCGCCACTATCCTCATCACCGATCTCAACCTCTATCCCGAAGAGGCAAAATGGCTCAATCAAGAGGTCACCCGTTTGAACGAGGGGGGATGGGATATTACGATCACCCTTCTCGATCATCACGGCAGCGGAAAAGATACCGCGGCACAGTATCCGTGGTACTTTCTCGACACCGAGCGATGTGCGACGAAGATCGTTTATGAATACGCGATGGAGCATTACGGATTGAGCGGCGGCGGCTGGCTCGAAGCGTTCGTCAAAGTAGTCAATGCCGTCGATCTGTGGCATCAGGATGAAGAAGAGGATTTCGAATACGGCAAAGTATGTATGCGCCTCATCTCCGACGCCAAAGAACTCAGCCGCGTTATGTTCGCCGACGAAGACCGTGCCTACAAGCTCGCCATGCTCGAACAAGCGGCAACCATGCGCTATCTTCCCAAGGCCAATATCGTTTTGGACGAAGCGCTCCATAAAATGAAAAAAGAGTTCTTCAAAGACGGTATCGACAACACACTCGATAACCTCTCGACCAAATATATCGTGGCACTGCTCGGAACCAAACGCTCGACCATGACCATCTATTACAAAGGATGGCGCGGATTTTTAAGCTATGCGCTGGGGAATACTTCCATCATCGGCAACGGCTTTTTGACCGAATTTCCCGATTTCGATTTCATCGTCGACGTCGGTACACGCGGAACGATGAGCCTTCGCGGACACGATAAGGTCGATGTGGCACAGATGGCGGGCGAATGGGTCGGCGGCGGCGGCCACCCGAACGCAGCAGGCGGACGTATCAACGGCTTTAAAGAGCAGTTTAGATACGACAAAGTCAAACGACAGATGGAAGATATGCTCGCCAACAAAGAGGCAATGCCGGGAAAACTTCCTCATAAAATAGAGGAATAAGTACCGTTTTATGATTCAGATCAACAACCTCACCAAAAGCTACGGGACGCGCGTCCTGTTCGAAAACCTCTCACTTAAACTCAATTCCGGAAACAAAGTCGGATTCGTCGGACGCAACGGGACGGGAAAATCAACCCTTTTCAAGATCATCCTCGATGAAGAGCCTTATGACAGCGGCGAAATCATCATCCCGAAAAACTACCGTATCGGCACGCTCCGCCAGCATCTCCATTTTACCCATAAAACAGTACGCGAAGAGTGTGCCTCCGTCCTAGAGGGGGATATGGAGCACGAAGTCTACCGCGTCGAGAAGATCCTTTTCGGTCTGGGGTTTACGCAGGAGGATTTGGAGAAAGACCCGCTGAGTTTTTCGGGGGGGTATCAAATCCGACTCAACCTCGTCAAACTCCTCGTCACCGAGCCGAATCTCCTCTTGCTCGATGAGCCGACCAACTACCTCGATATCGTCTCTCTGCGCTGGCTGGCAAGCTTTATCCGTTCATTTGAAGGGGAAGTGATCCTTATCACCCATGATCGCGATTTTATGGACTCGGTGACAACCCACACGATGGGATTGCGCCGACGAAGTGTGAGCATCATCAAAGGCGACACCCGCAAGTATTACGCCAACCAGTCGCAGGAAGACGAACTCTACGTCAAGACGAAAATCAACCACGACAAAAAACGCGCCGAGCTGGAAGATTTCGTCGCCCGCAACAAAGCCCGCGCCTCTACGGCGACACTCGCGCAGTCCAAGCAAAAAGAGCTGGACAAAATGGGGGTAATGGAGTCGTTGGAGGGGGAACGTGACCTCTCTTTTTCATTCTCCTACAAACCTACCCCCGCCAAAGTGATCATGCAGGTCAAAGAGCTCTCGTTCGGATATACCCCTGATGAGCTGTTGTTTAAAAATATCTCCTTTGCTCTTGAGGCGAAAAAGTGCCTCGCCATCATCGGTAAAAACGGCAAAGGAAAATCGACGCTGCTCAACACCCTCGCGGGGGTTTTGACACCTACGGGAGAGATCACCTCCCACCCCTCCACCGCCATCGCCCATTTCGGACAGACGAACATCGACCGCCTCGATAAAAACCGCACGATCACCGAAGAGATCCAAAGCGCCGACAATACCTTGCAAAACGTCCGTATCCGCGGTATCTGCGGGACGATGATGTTCAGCGGAGACGATGCCGATAAAAAGATCTCGATCCTCAGCGGTGGAGAACGCAGCCGCGTCATGCTGGGGAAAATCATCGCCACCCCCGCCAACCTCCTCTTGCTCGATGAGCCGACCAACCACCTCGACATGCAGTCGATCGATTCGCTCTGCGACGCGCTGAAACGGTTCGAAGGCTCCGTCGTCATCGTCACCCACTCCGAGATGCTCCTGCGCGAACTTGCCGATCAGCTCGTCATCTTCCGCGAAGGGAATGCAGAGTTCTTCGACGGCGGTTACGATGAGTTCTTGGAAAAAATCGGATGGGACGAAGAGATCACCGATGCGCCGAAACCTGTAAAAGTGACTCCGAACGTCAATAAAAAAGAGAACAAACAGCTTCGAGCCGCATTGATTCAGGAACGTTCCAAACTCCTCAGCCCGCTGAAAAAAGAGGTCGACCACTGCGAAAACACGATTATGAAGCTCGAAGAGAAGCTCAAAACCTCCCATGAGCTTTTGACAACGTATTCCAATCAGGGAGAAACGTCCAAGCTCCTCGATCTCTCCAAACAGGTAGGTGAGGATGAGAAGATGATCGAAGAGCTGTTC
>NZ_CALDDG010000057.1 GCF_937936435.1 uncultured Sulfuricurvum sp.
TGGAGCTGGGCGGAACGTACCGCTCTTGCCGAAGCGGAAGTCGAATACGAGGACAAAGAGGACTACTCGATCTATGTCGCGTTTGAGCTTAATGACGATGCAAAAGTACGTGTCGGTATCGAAGGAAAAGCGGCGATCGTCATCTGGACGACAACACCGTGGACCTTGCCAGCCAATACGGGGATCTCTCTAAACCCTGATGAAGTGTATGTCCGTACATCCGATGGATACATCGTTGCTGAAAAGCGCTACAACGCACTGATCGAAGAGGGGGTTTTCAGCGGAACCGTCGTACAAAAAATCGAAGCGAAAAAATTTGAAAACAGCTATGCGATCAACCCGCTCAACGGGCGAGGATCGCATCTGGTTCTCGGGGAACACGTATTGATGGAGAACGGTTCGGGGTGTGTTCATACCGCACCGGGGCACGGGGAAGACGACTACCGTGTCGGTCTTCGCTATAACCTCGAAGTGGTGATGCCGGTCGATGAAACGGGGTGTTACGATCAGACGGTAGTCCGTGAAAAACTTCTCCCGAATCCGGAAGAGTTTGTCGGAACCCATATTTTCAAAGCGAATGAGCCGATTATCGCCCTTTTGGGTGAGAGTGCATTGAAAGTCTCCAAATTCCGTCACTCCTACCCGCACTGTTGGAGAAGTCATACGCCGCTCATTTATCGTGCAACGAAACAGTGGTTTATCAGCGTTGACGGAACTCCTGAAGGGGAGAGGAAAACACTTCGCGAAATCGCGCAGGCAGAAGTGGTAAAGACGGCGTTTTACCCCGAATCGGGGCGTAACCGTTTAGGCTCTATGGTCGAAAACCGCCCTGACTGGTGTATCTCGCGTCAGCGTGACTGGGGTGTGCCGATCGCATTTTTCCGCGTCAAAGCGACGGGAGAAGTGATCCTCGATGAGAAGGTATTGAATTACATCGCGATGATTTTTGAGATGCACAGTACCGATGCGTGGTATTCGATGAGCATCGAAGAACTCCTGTATCCGGGATCGGGATACAAGGCCGATGAACTTGAAAAAGTCTCCGATATTTTGGATGTATGGTTTGACAGCGGCTCAACATGGAATGCGGTGCTTAAATCACGTAACTACGATGCAGGGCAATATCCTGCCGATTTGTATATCGAAGGTTCAGACCAGCATCGCGGATGGTTCCAAAGCTCACTCTTTTTAAGTACGGCGGTGGAACACGTAGCTCCGTATAAAGCGCTTCTCACTCACGGCTTTACCGTTGATGAGAAGGGTGAGAAGATGTCGAAATCCAAAGGGAACGTTGTTGCACCGGAGAAAGTACTCAGCCAGTACGGAAGCGAAATTCTGCGTCTTTGGGTAGCGATGAGCGACTATCAGGGGGATTTGAAAATCTCCGATAATATCCTCAAACAAATCGCGGAACAGTACCGCAAACTGCGTAATACATTTCGTATTATGTTGGCGAATTTGGACGGTTTAGAGGAAATCGTACCGTACAGTGAAATGGGTGAAATCGATAAATGGATCGTCTCTAAAGCCAAAGAGGTTTTTGACGAAACCCATCGTCTGTTTGGAGAATATAACTTTGTTCATGGTATGAGCGGTCTGAATTATTTTATCGTTAATGAGCTCAGCGGTGTTTACATCGATATTACGAAAGACCGTATGTATTGTGATGCCGCTGATTCGGCGGAGCGCCGTTCAACCCAGAGTGCCATGGCGATTATCGCTAAATCGATGTTGGGACTGATTGCGCCGATTTTGACGTATACCGCCGATGAAATTTTCGAAAATGCTCCCTCAGTCATCAAAGGCTCAGCTAACGATATTTTCGATGTGACCTATGCTGCGATCGAGAGTGTTGAAAGCAGCTGGGATGAAGCGACGATGAAAGTAATCCGTGAAAAGTTCAATGAGATTGTGGATGGATTGAAAAAAGAGAAAGTGATTAAAAATACGCTGGAACTCGTTATCTCTACAACGTCAACGGTTGCAAAAGCGATGAAAAAAGCGGATATCGAAGAGTATCTCGTTATCTCCAAATGGTGTGCTTGCGAACTCAAAGATATATTGGGGACGTTTGAGATTGAGGGAGATAAATTCAATATTGCTTTAGCTTCGAAAGCCAAATGTCCGCGCTGCTGGAAATACCATAGCGAAGACGAAGAAACTCTTTGCCCTCGTTGTGCGCAGGTCGTTGCATAATGATCGATGTCACGCAACCCGTGCCACTGAGCTTTATTGCTCTGACGGTCGGAGTGATTTTTATCGTAATCGCCATCGGAATCGCGATGGTAAAACAAGCAAAACGTAGAAAGGAAAGTGTATGATCACACTTAAAGAGGCGTTAAAACTCTCGAAAGAAGAGCTTGTATCACTCAAAGAAGAATTAAAAACGAAGATTGCGGCGTATCCTGAACTCAATGCTTATATCGATGTCGAGAATGTCGGTGAAGGGATTCCGATCGCGATTAAAGACAATATCCAAGTAACCGGATGGTCAGTCACATCGGGTTCTAACATTCTAAAAGGGTATATCGCACCGTACAATGCTACGGTCATCGAGAAGCTTTTAGCTGCAAATATGTCCCCTTTCGGACGAACCAATATGGATGAGTTCGCGATGGGATCAACGACAGAGAGCAGCTGTTACGGTAAAACCCTTAATCCGTTGAACCATAACTGTGTTCCGGGGGGAAGTTCGGGCGGCTCGGCTGCGGCAGTCGCGGCAGGCCTTGCGGTAGCGGCACTGGGAAGCGATACCGGCGGATCAATCCGTCAACCGGCGGCATTTTGCGGAATCGTCGGGATGAAACCGACCTATGGACGTGTCAGCCGTTACGGTCTAGGGGCGTATGCGAGTTCATTGGATCAGATCGGGCCGATGACACAAAACGTCGAAGATGCAGCGATTCTGTATGATATCATCCAAGGGTATGACCCGAGAGATTCGACCTCTGCGGATCGAAATGACGGTACAGTAAGTGATAAGCTCGATTCTTCTGTAAAATTGACAATTGCTATTCTCCCGGAATATGTCAAAGATGCGTCCGAAGAAGTCCGTAAAGCATACGCTAAAGCGGTGGAAGCGCTTAAGAATGCCGGACATACGATCATCGAAAAAACGCTGATGGATCCTAAATACGATATTTCAGCCTATTACATCACGGCAACGGCGGAAGCGACTACTAATCTTGCCCGTTACGACGGTATCCGTTACGGTAACCGCGTAGAGGGAGATAATCTCAAAGACACTTTTTTGCAAACCCGCTCAAAAGGTTTCGGTGCCGAAGTACAACGCCGTATCATGCTGGGCAACTTTGTTCTCTCTTCAGGCTATTACGATGCTTACTATGTCAAAGCGCAAAAAGTGCGCCGATTGATTCAAGAGGAGTATAATAAACTTTTTGAAGAGGCAGATTTGATCCTCAGTCCGGTCGCTCCGCGCACGGCGTATGAATTCGGCGCTCTGAGTGATCCGCTCGAGATGTATTTGAGCGATATTTATACGATTTCGGTCAATTTAGCGGGGCTTCCTGCTATTTCATTGCCGATCGATACCGCTTCGAACGGTATGCCGGTAGGTCTTCAGCTAATAGCTGCTCCGTATGCGGAGCAAACACTGTTTAACGGGGCTTTGAGTCTCGAAAACCAACTAAAACCAAAGGATAATTGATGAATATTCGTAAACGCGCGCTCACTTTTGAAGATGTATTGCTCATCCCTAAATACTCAGAAGTTCTTCCGAAAGAGGTCAATCTGAAAACCATGCTAACCCGTAATATTCCACTCAATATTCCGATGGTATCGGCTGCGATGGATACGGTTACCGAATATCGCGCGGCGATTGCTATGGCGCATTTGGGCGGAATCGGTATCATCCATAAAAATATGGATATCGAGACGCAGGTTAAGCAGATCAAAAAAGTCAAAAAATCGGAAAGCGGTATTATTATCGATCCGATCTACGTTCATCCCGATGCGACTCTTGCCGAAGCGGAACAGCTGATGAGCGAGTTTAAAATTTCGGGAGTTCCGGTTGTCGACGGACATAATAAGTTGCTCGGTATCTTGACCAACCGTGATATGCGTTTTGAAAAAGATTTGAAAAAACAGGCTCATATGGTCATGACTCCGATGCCTCTCGTAACTGCAGAAGCGGGGATTACGCTCGAAGAAGCCGAGCAAATCATGCATAAAAACAAGATCGAAAAATTGCCGATCATCGATGAAAGTGGATTTTTAAAAGGTCTCATTACGATCAAAGATATCAAAAAACGGATTGAATATCCTCATGCTAACAAAGACGATTTCGGACGTCTCCGTGTCGGTGCCGCGATCGGTGTCGGTCAGCTTGACCGGGCAAAAGCCCTTGTCGATGCAGGGGTAGACGTGTTGGTTCTGGATTCGGCTCACGGACATTCAAAAGGGATAATCGATACGGTCAAAGCGATTAAAAAAGAGATGGTAATCGATATTATCGCCGGTAACGTTGCAACGGGAGAAGCGACGGAAGCATTGATCGAAGCGGGTGCTGACGGTGTCAAAGTCGGTATCGGACCGGGATCGATCTGTACTACTCGGATCGTAGCGGGTGTCGGTGTTCCTCAAATTTCGGCAATCGACGAATGTTCTGCCGTCGGGCGTAAATACGGAGTTCCGATCATTGCCGACGGCGGTATCCGCTATTCGGGTGATATCGCAAAAGCGCTTGCCGTCGGTGCCAGCGCAATCATGGCCGGTTCATTGCTCGCCGGGACGGAAGAATCCCCCGGTGATACGATCATGTATCAAGGGCGCCAATACAAATCGTATCGGGGAATGGGTTCTATCGGTGCGATGACAAAAGGCTCAACCGATCGTTATTTCCAAGAAGGTACGGCTGCTGATAAGCTGGTTCCTGAAGGTATTGAAGGACGTGTCCCATACCGTGGAACAATCGCGGCAGTCGTGCACCAAATGATGGGTGGACTCCGCTCTTCTATGGGATATTGCGGTAGTGAAAGTATCAGTGCATTCTGGGAAAAAGCGGAATTCGTCGAAATTACCAGCGCTGGGCTCAAAGAGTCTCATGTGCACGATGTTATTATAACCCAGGAAGCTCCGAACTATCACGTTTAAGATTTGTTTTCCCGAATAGCTATCCTGATTAATTCAATAGGGATAGAAGGGAAAAAATATCGGATGACGATACAATTGTATATAACAATGTAAAGGATGATTATGCAATTTCAAACCGAAGCGCTACATGCTGGATATACTAAAGATACTCAACGGACGATGTCAGTACCGATCTATATGAGTACGGCATTTGATTTTGGCAGTGCTGATTTTGCTGCAAGCAGCTTTAATCTCCAACAAGGGACGGATAACGTTTATACCCGAGTCGGAAATCCGACAACAGGAGTTTTGGAAAAACGGTTTGCAGCTTTGGAGGGCGGAAGCGGCGCACTGGCTGTAGGAAGTGGAATGAGTGCTATATTCTACAGCATATTGAATGTCGCGCAGGCCGGTGATAATATTGTTGTTGCGAATCAGCTATATGGCGGAACGGTTACACTCTTTTCTCAAACCTTAAAACGTCTAGGGATTGAAGCACGTTATTTTGACATACATTCTCTCGACACTGTTGAAACATTGATAGATGAACATACAAAATGTATCTTTTTTGAGAGTATTACAAATCCTAGCATCGATGTCCCGGATTTTGATGCTCTGATTGCCATCGCTAACAAACATAGTATAGTGACAATAGTTGATAATACGGTAGCCACCCCTGTACTGTGTCAGCCGCTATTGCTGGGTGTAGACGTTGCTGTTCACAGTGCAAGTAAATATACGACTGGGCAAGGGCTTGCAATTGGCGGATTGATTGTCGAGCGAAAAAATCTTGCGGATAAAATCAAAGGGAATCCCCGTTATCCTGATTTTAATACGCCTGAAGTGAGCTATCACGGATTGGTTTTTGCCGATTCAGTTGTTAGTGGTATTTTGTTTACTTTCAGAGCTAGAATGGTCTTAATGCGTGATACAGGGGCTGTTCTCAGCCCTTTTAATGCATGGTTATTTATTCAAGGAGTGGAAACATTATTCCTTCGAATGAAACAACATTCTCAAAGTGCGTTAAGTATTGCACAATGGCTTGAAAAACATCCGAAAGTTAAAAAAGTAAATTATCCATTACTATCGTCGGATAAAAGTTATAAGAATGCAGAAAAATACCTCACTAAAGGGGCGAGTGGATTGCTCAGTTTTGAGGTAGATGATTTTGAAACGGCAAAAAAAGTGTTGGATAGCGTAGAAATCTTCTCTATTGTAGCCAATATCGGAGATAGCAAGTCGATTATTAACCATTCCGCATCTACTACGCACCAGCAGTTGAGTAAAGAAGAATTGAAAAAAGCTGGGGTCAGCGAAGGTCTGATTCGGTTAAGTATCGGTTTGGAAGCAGCACAAGATTTGATCGATGATTTGACACAGGCATTTAACGCGTAAAGGCAGTTATGTTAAATTTACAGACTCATAAAGAACATTTTACGAACCCGCTCTATTTGGAGAGCGGGCGTATTCTTGAACCGTACGATATCGTCTATGAGACGTACGGAGAACTTAATGAAGCGAAAGATAATGTGATTGTGGTCTGTCATGCCCTCACAGGTTCCCATCACGCGGCGGGAACCTATGAAGGAGACAATAAACCCGGATGGTGGGATGGTCTTATAGGACAGGGCAAAGCGGTAGATACCGACCGTTTTTTCGTGATCTGTACCAATGTCATCGGAAGCTGTTTTGGCAGTACCGGGCCAATGTCGATGCGTTATCCGTATAATGAACCGTATCGGTATAAGTTTCCGGTTATTACTATTTTAGATATGGTAAAAGCGCAAAGAATCTTATTTGACCGTCTGGGAATTCATCAGGTACATGCAGTGATCGGCGGATCGATGGGCGGAATGCAGGCATTGATATTCGGTGTTTTTTTCCCCAATTTTGCGAAAAAAATTATTGCAATGGCGACAACGGCCGCGACTCAGCCGTGGGCAATCGCCTTTAATAAAGTAGCCCAAGAAGCGATTCTCAAAGATCCGGAATTTAAAAACGGCTATTATGATTCTGAAGTGGTTCGTGAAAACGGTCTCAGCGGTATGGCGATCGGACGGATGGCAGGGCATATCAGCTTTTTGTCCCATCAGTCGATGGCTAAAAAATTTGGTAGGGAGTACAAACGGACAGACGGTTTGTACGAACTGTTCGGAAAGTTTCAGGTCGAATCGTATCTTGAGTATAACGGATACAATTTTACCAAGTGGTTTGATCCGCTGTCATACCTCTATATTACCAAGGCGATTAATATTCACGATCTCTCCAGAGGATTCGATTCGATCGAAGAGGCCCTCTCGAAAATTACGGCGGAACTGTATCTCGTCGGGTTCGAAAAAGATATCCTTTTTCTCCCGTCCGAAATGGAGAGCATCCATACGGCGATGTGTGCTATCGGGAAAACCAACAGCGATTACTTCGAGGTTCAAAGCGACTACGGGCACGACGCCTTCTTGGTTGAAATCGATAAAATCGAACACTACGTACGGGAGGCATTATGATGGAAGAAGAGAATTTTGAAACGAAGATTGCCAATGCGAAAGCGATTTTAGAAAAACTGATGGACCCGGCCTTGCCGATGAATGAAAGCGTCAAAGCATACGAAGAGGGGATGAAAGAGCTTAAATCGGCTGAAAATATGTTGGAAAAAGCCCAACTGCAGATTCAAATCATCAAGAATCAGGAGCAATAATGCGTATCGCCATCCTTCAACTTCCCTCCATCGGAATGGGGAGCAGCAAACTCGAAAGCTATGCTCGTGTAGCACATCAAAAAGGGGTTAAACTTATGTTGCTGGGGGAGTATCTCCTGAACCCTTTTTTCAAAGAGTTGGTTCATACTCCCGTTTCGATGATTGCGGAACAAAGTGCTCATCAGGTGGAGACTTTGAAGATGTTGGCTTCAAAATACGATTTGACCTTCGTTGCTCCGATCGTCACGGTCAAAAAGAAAGAGTGCACTAAAACAATTGCGAAAATAAACGGTCGAAGTATCAGCTATTATCCACAGCAGTTTTTGATCAATTATCCCCATTGGAACGAAGAAAAATTTTTTAATAATCCGATCGAACCGGTCAAGCCTCCGATGATTTTTGCTTTGGAGGGATTTAAATTTGCGGTAATGGCAGGATTCGAGCTCCATTTCGATCCGTTGTGGGATGCGGTGAGTTCGAAAGCGGTCGATGCGGTTTTAGTCCCGAGCGCTTCTACATTCGAATCGCATAACCGATGGCGCGAACTGATCAAAATGCGCGCCTTTACCCATAATTGCTACATTCTCAGAGCTAACCGCATCGGTGAATATTTTGATGACAAACATGCCTGGAAATTTTACGGCGATTCGATGGTGGTCTCGCCGGATGGAGAGATCGAAGCGGATCTCGGTAACACGGAGGAACTCTTGATCGTCGATCTCGACCGCAAAAGTTTGAGCGAGTCACGTAAAGGGTGGGGATTTAAAGAGGCTTTGAGAAAGCGTAAATAACGAATTTTGATCGGAGGCAGACGATGATGCATTATTTCCATCGGCAAGTACAACTATGGGGAGAAGAGACGCAAGCTGCTTTGCAGTCAAAACGTATCGCGATCATCGGAAGCGGCGGACTCGGTTCTTCGTTGGCGTATGCATTAGGTGCTTCGGGAATCGGTACGATCCATATGGTCGATTTCGATACAGTGAGTCTGCATAATATCCATCGCCAGATTGCATTTAAGACGGGGGATGAAGGGAAATACAAGGCAGAGATAGCCGCAGAGGTGATTAACGAGAGATGCCCCTATGTAAAAGCTTACGCGCATGTATGCCGTTTTGAAGAATTCACCGAAAAAAATATAGAGATTGATTTGATTATCGATGCAACGGACAATCTCCCTTCACGCGGTGCGATCAATATGTATGCCAAATCCTCTCATCTGCCGTGGATTTACGGATCGGTTGAGGCATTTAACGGTCAGGTTTGCTTCTTCGAAGAGGCTTCGTTTAATGAGCTCTTTAAAATCACCCAAAAAACTCCTGCCGGTATCGCCGCACCGATCGTGATGCATATCGCTTCGTTGCAGGCAAACCTCGCATTACGGTATTTGGCAGGTTTAAGTGTCAAAAAAGACTATTTGTATTATCTTTTTTTTAATGGAGAAGGGGAATTGATAACCCAAAAGTTTGCTCTTCCCAAAATGGAAAAATGAAGGACTGTGATTGCATAGAGTAGTGCGAAGGGTAATAAATCATAAATATACGCAAATCAAGCCTGAGATTCTCCAAAAAGATACAATTATCGATTTTGACTGCTTTATCAAACGATTTGATGATTATGTCATTATTATTGAAGCCGGAAGCGCTATCACCGATAGTTTAGTAAAAAAAATCCAGCAGCATAAAGTCATTTATGTTTTGAAACATGATATGGAGAAAGTAAACGTTTATACGACGCTTTATTTTAAAGGTGAAGATGACTATTTAAACATAACCGGCGAAGAGATTATAGTATATGCATTAAAACTCAGTGAAACGGTATCGGATATCAGTACCGTCGAAAAACGTTTGGAGACGGTATATAAAACGACATCCGATCTAATGCGATATATTTTTGAACGATCAAACGACCAAATGCCGATAGACGCACTTAAGACGTGCGTGACGGAAATAATACGTTCCGTCGATGTTCCTATCAATATCCTGCCGTTATTGCTCGATATTTTGCCTCAATATTACACCACTTATCATCATAGTGTCAATGTTGCTTTTTTTGCGGCTATTATCGGTAAATACAGCGATATACCCAATGAAAAATTAAAGAATCTTGCTTACGCGGGATTATTGCATGATATCGGTAAAATGCACATCGATCCTATCCTTTTGGCTAAGCCGGAACAGTTGGATGAAAATGAGTATAAAATAATTAAACGTCATTCGCAAATGGGATATACAATTTTGGAAATGAACAAAATTGACGATAAGGATATCGTTGGCGGTATTTTGTTTCATCATGAAAAGCTTGACGGTACGGGTTATCCGCAAGGACTTCGCGGCAAGGTTATTCCGAAGTTTGCCCGTATAATCGGAATGTGCGATGTTTTCGACGCATTAACGACACATCGCACTTATCGTCAAAACTATAGCAGTTATGAAGCTCTCCTGCTTATAAAACAGGAGATGAGGGAACAATTCGATGAAGTCTATACGGATACGTTTATCCGATTGTTATCAAAGAGTTGAGATATAGTGCGCTACGGCTTTGAGCTGAGCATCATCCAACCCTTTTGCCTGCCCTTGCATAATCATTTTCATCTCTTTGCCGTAGGTTCCGTTTTGGTAGCCTTTAAGCACGTCGATGATTTTTTGCTCTTCCCAGCCTGCAATAATTTGTGATTTGCCCAGTGCCGATTTTTCGGCTTTGCTTCCGTGGCATGAAACACATTTTTGATTGAATACGCTTGCTCCGTCAACAGTAGCCGTTTCGGTAGTTTTCGGCTCTACGGCTTTCGGTGTATCCGATGTTTGTGTCGTTGTCTCTGATGGGGCAGCTTCTGTCGCTGTTGGCTCGGTAACGTTTTCTTCGACTGGAGCCGGTTTTTCGGCTGTGACAGGTTCGCCGTTTGTCTCAACGGTATCGGAAGCATTGTTACATCCGGCTAGGATCACGGAACAAATAACGGGAAGAATATATTTCATAAAAATACTCCTATTCTAATTTAGGATATTTTACGATAAGTTAGTTTGATTTTGTTTTAAAAGAATGAGTTGGGAAAGAGGGTATTTCGCACCGAAGTGCGAAACAAGAGTAGCGGATGCTAAACTTATTTAGCTTCAGCAGCAGGAGCAGCTTCAGCAGCCGGTGCAGCTTCTTCAGCAGCAGGTGCAGCAGCTTCTTCAGCAGCAGGCATTGCAGCTTCTTCAGCAGCAGGTGCAGCAGCTTCTTCAGCAGCAGGTGCAGCAGCTTCTTCTGTAGCAGCAGGTGCTTCAGTAGTAGCAGACTCGCTGCATCCGATAAACATAGCAGCTAAAAGCAACGCAGAAACGATTTTCAACATGGTAAGGCTCCTTAAAAAATATGGCGGAAGTATACCACTACTCACCCCACTCTTGTCAAGAGATTTTGTTTAAAATTACAATATTTTTTTGAAAGTGCCTGAAATAGGGCATTTCGAAGGATCAAAAAAATCTCAAAACGGTTTGAAAAAAGGGAGAAAAAGTGACAAATTTAGAGTAAGTTTTTTGATTTTTTTTGATTTTTTGAGTCTATTTACCGATGGTTTCCTTTTTGGAGGCATTTAAGAAGAAGAAGAAAGTAAGTGTTAAAAAGATTGATGTATGCGGATGATTCTCCGAAAAATTCGGAGAAAATAGAGGAGAAGGAGGAAGACTTATCGACCTGCCGGAAGCAAATCGGGAATCATATCGGCAGAGTTTTCTTCTTCCCATCCGCCTCCCAATGCTTTGTAGAGAGAAATCGTCGATACCAATGCATTTTGTTTGGCGATAATATAACTTTGTTCAGCTTGGAGCCATTGCTGCTGAACGCTTAGCATATCATCATACGAGATCGTACCGACCTGATAACGCAATTTGGCCTGTTCCAATGCCTTTTTAATGGAAGAGGAACTTTTAGCCTGATATTGGACCTGCTCTTTTGCTTTTTGTGTCTGGCCCAAAGCATTGTCGGTATCATTGAAGGCACTCACGATGGCTTTTTTATAGGTTGCCAACATTTGATCCCGATCGGCTTCCGCCGTTTTGATTTTGCCGGCAATAAGCCCTGCTGAAAAAATCGGCACACTCACCGATGGAGCAACCTCCCACAATCTTGCGGGGTTAGAGAGAAAATCGCTGAGTTCCAGGCTCTGTACTCCTAACATACCCGTTAGTTTGAAGGAAGGGTAGTACTGTGCGCGAGCTACACCGATTTGTGCGTTAGCTGAAATCAGGTTCTGCTCTGCAGAAGCGATATCCGGTCGGTGCTGCAGGATCGAGCTTGGGAGTGCATCCGGCACTTCGGGGAGGGTAATGGAATCAAGAGCGTTTGTCTCGACTCTGGCAGGGTTTCGCCCCAAGAGGAGGTTAAATGTGGCCTCTTAGATCGGAAGAGCGTCGTGTAGGGAAAGAGTGTAGATCTCGGTGG
>NZ_CALDDG010000058.1 GCF_937936435.1 uncultured Sulfuricurvum sp.
CCAATAAACTCGGTGCGCTGACCAGTACACTGGAAGATCTGGCCAAGCCGCAATGAGACTCTTCAGCATTTTCGGCGATCCTGTCAGCCATTCACGTTCGCCGTTGATGCACAATAGCGTTTTTAACTCTCTCGACATCGATGCCTGCTATACCCGTACCGAACTTAAAGACGGAGAAAAACTCCGAGAAGTCTTCCTCCAAAAAGGGCTGAGCGGTGCGAACGTCACCGTTCCGCACAAAGAAGCGGCTTTCCGTGCCTGCGACGAAGTACGCGGTATTGCCAGAACCATCCAAGCCGTCAATACACTCGTCTATCAGGATGGAAAGTTGATCGGTTACAATACGGATGCCGAGGGCTTTATGCGGGCTATCGAATCGTTCGGCCCGATCTGCACCGCATTGATCATCGGAGCCGGAGGAACGGCCCGCGCTCTCTCCATTGCCCTGCGCCAAGGCGACATTACGCCGACGGTTCTCAACCGCTCCGCAAACAGACTCGATTATTTCAAGGCAGAAGGGATCGATACCTATCTTTGGGAAGATTTTCGTGCCTCTTCTTATGATCTGATTATCAATACGACCTCTGCGGGGCTCACGGACACCGAACTTCCCATTCCGCGATCGCTGCTTATCGAGCTTCTCTCCCAAGCCAAAGGGGCAGTGGATGTCATCTACGGTAAAGAGACGCCGTTTTTGCGGGAAGTCAAACTAAGCGCTCTTCCGTATAAAGACGGTTCAGATATGCTGCTCGCTCAGGGAGTTCTCGCCAATTATCTTTTTTTAAACGGCGAATATCCTACCGAACAGATCGAACCGCCGATGAAATACAGCTTTTTGCTTTAAAAGAGAGAAATTATGAAAATAGACGGACGATTTTGGCTGACAAAAGACGGACAAAGCTTTTTGGGGACGGGACGAATCGAGTTATTAGAGCGGATCGATAAAATCGGTTCGATCCATGCGGCAGCCAAAGAGATGAAAATGAGTTATAAGGCGGCTTGGGAGCGGATTAACGGAATGAACGCCCTCTCGGATCAGCCCTTGATCGAACGAACTACCGGGGGACGCGGAGGCGGAGGGACGAAACTCACCCCATATGCACGAGAACTGATTGCTACTTTTCATCGCTTGAACGAACTTCACCGCCAATTCATCGACCGTTTTTCCGAAGCGGGAAATGATCCCGAACGTCTTGCACGAATATTGAGCCGTACCTTTCTCACTACCAGTGCACGGAATCAGCTTCCGGCTACTCTTTCATCCGTTGAAGTCAGCGGTTTACATGCCACACTTACGCTGGCGCTGAGCGGTTCGGACGTCCTGACATCAACAATCACTGCCAAGTCTGTCTATAACATGGGATTGACCGAAGGGTGCGATCTCTACGCTATCATCAAATCTAGCGACATCCATATCGCTTCGGAACGCCCTTCTACCGATACGACCGACAATATCCTCTCCGGAACGATTGAATCGTTGGAATCTTCAGGAGACAATATCGAGATTGCTCTGCGTCTCAGCGGAGGGACTCTTCTCATCGCCCTCGAACAACGGGACTCTCTCCATCATTTCCAAGTAGGAATGGGTGCCTACGCGATTATCTCGCCGTTACATATCATCATCGGGCTCTAAGTTCTCGTGTTAGAGCCGATAGTATTTCTCCTCTACCCGCTCAGTGCTTCGTTTAAAGAATATTTCAAACATATAAAAACGATATAAAATCCACAACATCAAACTTCCTCTTTTATAACACTTTATTATTAATAATCGGACAATTTTAAGGATTTTTTCTTATAATTCGCTATATCTTACAAAACATAACGAAAATGTCGTACTTTTGCGAGAACTCTTTTTGCAATAATTCGATCGTGTATTCGTTATATCTTTTGAGATACTAAGGAGCTTTTCATGATCACCTCTGCTCGTAACACTTTATATGGTACGGTCGACTCCGTCATTACCGGAGCAGTCAACTCTGAAGTCGTTCTCTCTGTCGGAACGGAAAAAATTGTTGCTACTCTGACCAACGAATCGGTCAAGCATCTCGATATTGCCATCGGCAGCAGTGCTTATGCTCTGATTAAATCGAGCTCTATTATTTTGGCAAAGATCAAACCCCTGCGTATCAGCGCACGCAATGTCATCAAGGCAAGCGTCACCGATGTCGTAGCAGGTGCGGTCAATTCCGAAATAAAAATGGTCATCGGCAATACCGAACTGACCGCCATAATAACCAATGAATCGTGCGAAGAGCTGATGATTAAAAAAGATGATGAAGTATACGCAATTTTTAAAGCATCCAGCGTTATTGTCGGCATGCTCTAATACCTAAGGAGAAAAAATGAAACTGTTAAAACTGGTACTTACGTCGCTCGCTTTTGCTTCGGCACTCGCTGCGCAAACCATCACTGTTGCCGCTGCGGCCAATATGAAGTACGCGGTAGCCGATATCGCCAAAGCATTTACCCAAGAAAGCGGTATCGAGGTTAAAGTCATTACCGGAGCATCGGGGAAATTGACGCAGCAAATCATGAGCGGCGCACCGTATGATGCATTTTTATCGGCCGACGTCGAATTTCCTGGAAAATTGGTACAAGGAGGCTTTACGACGACACCTGCTCAGGTATATGCGTACGGAACGCTTGTATTATGGACCAATACGGGAGCCGATCTCTCTAAAGGGGTAGCCGTCGTGACCGATCCTGCCGTCAAAAAAATTGCAGTTGCCAATCCGCGCACCGCACCGTATGGTACCGAAGCGATGAATACCATGAAGTTTTACAAAGTAGCCGATGCCGCTTCTAGCAAAATCGTTACGGCTGAATCAATCTCCCAAGTAGGTAGCTACGTTACGACCAAAGCCGTCGATGTCGGCTTTATGGCTAAATCGATCGTCCTCTCTCCGGAAATGAAGAATGTAGGGCAATGGGTCGAAGTCGATCCAAAATCGTATAACACGATCGATCAGGCAATGGTAGGACTCAAAAACGGTTCACCGGCTAATCAAATTGCGGCAAAGAAATTTTTACGTTTTATGTCATCACCGAAAGTACTTGAAATTTTAAAAGCGAGCGGGTACGGCATACCTGCGGCGAAATAAGGATATCCCATGTCTAAACTAAGTTTAACGGCAGCATTGCTTTTGGGGTCGGCAGTTTTTGCTCATGCCGCGGATGATTTGCTCAGTGCATTCAAAGAAGGAAAACTCGACGGACGTCTAAGAGCACAATACTTCTATACCGATTGGGATGATGATTCAAAAGACAGTGCAAAAGGATTTGCGGTCGGAGGAAGTTTAATCTATAAAACCGCTCCACTCTATGGTTTCAGCTTCGGAACAGGTCTTTATACGACTCAAAATCCGGGTGATTGGACGGATCCTGAAGACGGCGCAACTGCCGCTACTGCCAAAGATCTTTTCTCAAGAGACCCAGGAGATGCATACGGTGACGGTTATGCCGTTCTGGGACAAGTTTATCTGCAATACGATATTGCTAAAAGCAAAATCAAAGGCGGACGCTTTTTGATGACCAATCCATGGATTAATCCAAACGACACAAAAATGATTCCGATAGCGATAGAGGGGGGGCAGTTCATCTCTAACGATCTACCGAATACAACCATTCAAATCGATTATGCCGACCAAATCAAAGAGCGCGGTAAAAGTTTCTTCGGCAACATGGCCGACACGGGTGACACGCCGACAAAAATCAGTGCCTGTTATAAAACCCATTACGGAACCGTACCCGGTACACACGGCGACGCACCGGATGTCTCGATTGTAGGGATAACGAACAAATCGATCGATAATCTCGAACTTCAAGGATGGGTGATGCACTGGCCTGACTTGGTCGACCAGTTCATGTTTGAAGCCAATTATGCTCTTGAAGCGGGCGATGTCATCCTCACCTTCGGCGGACGCTATCTCGTCCAAAATGATCAGGGTGCAGGCGATATCATTTTGCCGAAAACAAACAACCATGATAGTGATAACAGCATTGACTCAAATCTTTGGGCATTGCGTGCTATCGCCGATTACCGTGCAGCCAAATTTCTCTTATCAATGTCTAAAACGGATTCTGACGGGGATATTCTTGCTCCTTGGCGCGGTTTCCCGACACAAGGATATACCCGCAGCATGACCCAAACCGACTGGAATGCGAATACCAAATCGTATAAAGCGGAATTTGACTATGACTACAGTGCCATGGTTCCCGGACTAAGCACTTTGCTCAGTTATGCATGGTACGACCGTGACCCGACGAAAAAGCCATACCAAAGCATGACGGACCGCGGATATCAAAACGGGGATACTCGCCAATGGAACTTCGACATCATTTACAAGCTTTCTGGAAGTTGGAAAGGGACGGAGCTTAAAGCACGTCTGATGGATCAAAACAATGAAAAAACGGCGCTTTATACGGCAGAAACATCTAACC
>NZ_CALDDG010000059.1 GCF_937936435.1 uncultured Sulfuricurvum sp.
TTGATGGCGAACGGTAAACGGAGCGGAAAATATGGAGCGTTGATGTTTTTGGATATGGATCATTTTAAAGAATTGAACGATACATGGGGGCATAAGGCGGGTGATGCATTACTGATTGCCGCTGCTGAGCGAATGCTCTCATGTGTCCGTGAGAGCGATACGGTTGCACGTCTGGGAGGCGATGAATTTATCGTTGCAATGGGAGAGTTGGATGCAGACGAAGATGTCTCCAAAGAGCTTGCACTTAAATTAGCGAGAAAAATTCTTGAGAGTGTTAATCGCCCCTATGCCATTTGTATTGATGAAGGATCAATGGAAACGATAGAGTACCGTTGTAGTGTGAGTATCGGTGTGACCCTTTTTGGTAAAGAAGATCACGAATCTGAGAAAGTGCTCCAACGTGCAGATCATGCAATGTACGAGGCTAAGGAAGAGGGGAGAAACGGGGTCGTATTTCGTACCTAGAAAGAAGAATAGGGAACACTTTTTGCATGCGTTGAAGTATGAAAAAGTTACTCAGAAAAATCTTTCGGATCCGTCCGAAGCGCACATGCGAATATTATATTACCAACCTCTCATACCGCTGCGGAGAATAACCTGACGGTTATTCTTTGAGCCGTTCGATCGATGCGCCGAGCGCGCGTAGTTTTAACTCCAGGTTTTCATATCCACGGTCGAGATGATAGATACGATGTACGTTTGTCACACCTTCAGCGGCCATTCCTGCTAGAACCAATGCACTCGAAGCACGCAGATCGGTGGCCATAACATCCGCGCCGAAAAGTTCGCATGGACCGATAACGGTTGCCGTATGTCCCGTCAGTTTGATTTCTGCGCCGAGACGCTGCAATTCGCTGACGTGCATGAAACGGTTTTCAAAGAGTCTCTCTTCAATCGTACTAGCCCCTTTTGCGATGGTTGCAAGTGCCAAGAACTGAGCCTGCATATCGGTCGGAAATGCCGGGTATTCCTGAGTGATAATATCGACCGGTTTGAGCTCTTTGGCCGGATGAATCGTCATCGTATCTTTTGTACACTCGATGCGGCACCCCATTTGTTCGAGTTTTGCCGTGACGGCGTCGAGATGATCGGGACGTACTTTTTCGAGGGTGATCGTAGAATAAGTGATCGCCCCTGCGCACAGATAGGTACCCGCTTCGATGCGGTCCGGAATAACTTCAAAATCGACCATATCGATTGTTTTACCTCCGGTTCCGATGATGGTAAGTTCGGAGGTGCCGATACCGCTGATATCGATACCGCTGTCGCGAAGGATTTCGCATAGTTGTACGACTTCAGGTTCGCGGGCACAGTTCGTCAAAACGGTTTTTCCGTGTGCGAGGGCAGCCGCCATGACGATGTTAGCGGTTCCGGTAACGGTGATTTTGTCGAAGATTATGTGAGCACCTTTAAGCCCTTCGGGTGCAACGGCATGGACATATCCGGCATGAATCGTGATTTCAGCCCCCATTTGCTCTAACGCTTTAAGATGCAAATCGATTGGACGCTGCCCGATAGCACAGCCGCCCGGCAGTGAAACTTCGCAATGTCCGAAACGGGCAAGAAGAGGTCCTAAAACGAGGATCGATGCCCGCATCGTTTTGACGATGTCATAGTTCGCCATCGTGTGATTGACGGTTGAGGTGTCGACATTGAGGACGTGCTCTTTAAGTGAACAGCTTGCCCCGAGATTTTGGAGTAGTTTGAGCAGCGTTTTGATATCGGCTACTTCGGGCATATTGGTGATTTTCAGCGGGTTATGTGCTAAAAGAGCCAGTGTAATAAGAGGTAGTGCGGCATTTTTTGCGCCGGAGATGGTAACGGTTCCGCTCAGTTTGGTCGGGCCTTGAATTCGTAAGTAGTCCATTAAATTCCCACAATAAAAAAGTTCGCTATTATAAGGCAAAGTTCGTTAAAATAACCACTATCCAGGAACATCGGAAGGGGAAAATGTGAGTTCGGCACTTGATCGTCTAAAAAATCTGACCGCACAGATTTCCAGCTATGAACTGGAGCGTAAAAATAACCTCAAAGAACTCCAAAATTTGTATGAAAAACTGGGAATCGTCAAGAAAGTAGAATCCTTTAACGATCTGTTTGAGTACAAAGCGATCAATCTGTCGGGAATATCGCTTTCAGATGAAGACTTGGGAAGCATTAAAGAGGGGAAATACGCTCAGATCATTGCGATCATCTACGATAAAAATGCCAAAGTCAAAAACAAAAACATCTCTCTGGCCTATTACGGGCGTGCGGAAAAATTAAGCGCCTCTTTGAAAAAAGAGATTATCGCCTTTGTATTAGGATGGCGTTTTGAAAAAAGCTTCCGAACTCTCGAACATTATCATAACCTCCTTTCATCCATGCGGGCAATCGAGGATGAATAGATTTTTCCTCGCTCTCTGGGGACGCTGGATGGGTATGTCTGCCCTAATCGCACTTGGCGTAGCTATCGGCTTTGCATCGATCATGACAATTGTTTTTTATGCTCTCAAGGGCTTTGCTCCATTGGATGTGCAAACATGGGAAGCCCTTCGTATAATCTGGTATTTCTGGCTCAAAATCGGTTACGGCGTCGGAGTCCTCGCAGGATTGGTCGGCGGCTTAAAGTTCATCTGCAAGCGTTGCATTGCCGGATATCGGATACATCCTCTGGACTGTCAGGGAGAGAGAGTCGATTCGATCGATTTGAAACGCTATTTCAAAATCTGGCGCAAATGGTTTTTCATTATCATCTGGGCCAATGCGGCTCAAGCCGTCGTGCTGATTGTCGTACATCAACTCCTTTTCGGCGGAGCGGTATGGATCGGATGGTTCAGCCCTTTCGGATTGACTCCGATGATACTGCTCTCAGGGCTGGTCGCATTTCCTTTATTGGTGCGCCGCTGTAAAATGGTGAAGGTTGAACCGTGTACGTTGTAATCGATGTCGAAACGACGGGATTGGAACCTTCTGATCGTATCTGCTCTGTCGGTATCATCGCAGGCGAGACGACACATTACGAACTGGTCCATCCTGGCAAAAAGATCCTTCCCCAAGCATCGGCGATTCATCATATCACGAACGAGATGGTTCAAGAGACTCCCTCTTTCGGTCAATCGGCGATCTATGATACGATTGTTTCTCTAAATATTCCGGAGAATATACTGATTTCGCACAATGCTCCGTTTGAGCTTTCGATGCTCCAAAAAGAGGGGATTGCGTGGCAGGGAAGTGTCATCGACACTCTTAAATGTGCTCAGTCTTTGATGGACGATTTGGAAGGGTACGCTCTTCAGTTCCTGCGATACGAGCTTCGGCTGTATCGATCAGAAGAGGAATTTTTTAAACGTTTCGAATGTGCGCTGATGCCGCATCATGCCCTCAGCGACGCGCTTCATACACGGATGGTTTTGGATTATCTGCTCGAGCTCGCGGATGAAGAGCGGTTGATCGAAATATCTAGAAGCCATGTACTTCTCACCCGACTTCCGTTCGGTAAATATGCGAAACGGCGGATTGAGGAAATTTCGTTGAAAGACCCCGGATATCTCAAATGGATGGTAGAGAGTTTGATGGACATGGATGAGGATTTACGCTACAGTATCGATTATTATTTGCGAGGAAAGTGATTGTGAAAGTAGCGATACAGTGTGATTCTCCATTGTTACAGCGTTCATTAGAACTTTTTTTGGAAGGGCATTTAAGCTCGATCCGCCAATGCGACATCCTCATCCGCGACAAAGATATTCGTGACGATCGGTATCCGACTTTTGTCATCGGTTCGGATATCAGTGCCGATTTGTTGAAACCGTTTTCAAAAGCGCAGCTTTTACATACCCTGACGCAGAAATTCGAAGCTCTGAAAGCGGCTCCGCCGGTCGAGGAGATAGAGATGGATTCGGCTGTTTCGGAAGAAAAGGTAAGTTTCGAAATTTTAGAACGCCATATCGAAAAACTGACCCGCGAATACCAAACGAATATTTTAAAAGCGATACGTGCATTTTATGAAAAGTAATCCGATTATCACTAAAAAAATCATTGCCGGAAAATTCAAAGGCAAAACACTCAAACTCCCCTCGAAAGAGACGACCCGCAGTTCAAAAGCGATCGTTTTGGAGTCTTTTTTTAATACGGTTCAGTTCGATATCATCGATGCGGTGTTGGTCGAGGTCTTCTCCGGCAGCGGATCGATAGGGCTCGAAGCGCTCAGCCGAGGAGCCAAAAAGATCATCTTTATGGAAAAAGACCGCGATGCGATCAAAACACTCCGTGAGAATATTGCGCAAACAGATCCCAATGCGTGTGAAATCGTGGAAGGTGATAGTTTTACGAACATCGCCCATGTTAAAAAACGACTTTTGAATCTCGGGGAAGGGGCGTTTATCTATATCGATCCGCCGTTTTCCTACCGCGAAGGGATGGAAGACATTTACGATAAGATGATCGGTATGATCAGCTCATTGCCGCTCGAAACGGTTACTCTGATTACGATCGAACATATGAGTACGTTGGAGCTTCCCGAAGAGATCGGTCCGTTTCACCGTATTAAATCGAAGCGCTTCGGAAAAACATCACTCACTTACTACGCGTAATATCCATCGAAGAGTTACCTCGTTTGCTTCCTACCTAAAACGAGAAAGGTGGAATAGACTTTGCTTTATCCTTGCAGCTATAAAGGATAGATATGAAGATTTTAATCGCACTTTTTTGCTTAATCACTTTTGCACAGGCGACACGCATCAGCGAAGTAGCCAACGTCGTAGGAGTACGGGATAATCAGATCATCGGTTACTCGCTTGTCGTCGGTTTGAAAAAAACCGGTGACGGTACGACGTCCAAATTTACCCTCCAATCCATCGCCAACATGCTTAAAGCGATGAATATCGATATGAATCCGGTTGATATCAAATCCAAAAACGTCGCTGCGGTTGTGGTAACAGCCAAATTTGCTCCGTTCGCACGTCAGGGAGACGCGTTTGACGTAACCGTTTCATCGATCGGGGATGCCAAATCGCTTGAAGGGGGGACGCTTTTGATGACGCCTCTCAAAGGGGTTGACGGAAAGATTTACGCTTTGGCACAAGGGCCGATCAGTATCGGCGGCAAAAACGAGAAAGGGGCCGGGAGCGAATCCCACCCGACGGTCGGTATGGTTTACGGCGGCGGTTTGGTCGAACGGGAGATCAATCAGGATATGTATCACCAGCACAATGCGACGCTGTCTCTCAAATCATCAAATTTTGCGAATTCGGTAGCGATACAAAATGCGATTAACAAAAAGTATAAAGGGTCGATTGCCGTTGCAATCGACCCGCGAACAATCAATTTGCAGCTTCCGAATAATAAATCGATGGTGGAGTTTTTAGCCGAAGTGCAAAACATCGATATCGATTACACGCAGGATCAAAAAATTATCATCAATGAGCGGACGGGAACGATTGTCGCGGGAGTGGATATCGAAGTCAAACCGGTGGTCATTACCCAAGGCGATATCACGGTCAAAATCCTTTCTCAGGATGCGGTTACGAAACCAGCTGGTAGTGTTGCTATGGATAAAAGCCTGGTTATAGGGCTAAATGAGAATGAAGTTTATACCGAAAAAGGGACGACGACCGTTGCCAATATCGCCCGTTCCCTCCAAAAATTGGGGGCAAGTCCGAAAGAGATGATTGCAATATTGCAGGCGATGAAAAGTGCCGGAGCGATTTCGGTTGATTTGGAGGTCATCTAATGGACATTGCAAACGTACAGTATCAAAAAGCCGTTCCTACCATCGGAAGCAAAGAGAACAATGCCGCATTGCGGGAAAAAACCGACCAGTTTGAAGCGATCATCGTCAAAATGATGTTGGATGAAGCGATGAAAGAGGATAAAAACGTATTTACCAGTACGAACGATCCCGGTGATAAAATTTATAAATCAATGTACCGCGAAGAGTTGTCCAATGCCAGTGCGGGAAGCTTCGGCTTTTCACAGATGCTGTATGACAACTTGAGTCAAAAGGGTGTAAAAGTAGACAAATAGACTAAAAATTAGTGAATTTTTGCCGATATGGTATATTAGACATCATAAACGGAATAATAAGGATTCACCATGATCTCAAGTGTGAATAGCTCTCTTATCAACGGAGCATATAAAGAACAATCGTTAAAAACCAAAGAGCAGGAGAAATCCACGCAATCCATTACAAAACAAGGTGACACAAGCCGGATCGAAGAGTTGAAAAACTCCATCGAAAAAGGGGAATACCGTGTCGATATCGAAGCGTTAGCCAAGCGCATCGCGCAAGAGCTGACTTAAAGTTTAGGAGTTTATGATGTTGTCTTATCAATTGCAAAGTGCTATCAAAGATCTCGAATCGCTTATCTCTTTATCGCAAGAAGATATTACGGATATCAAAGAGGCGAAACACAATCCTCAATTTGAACGTTTGGCGATCAAAGAAGAGAAAATAAAAAGTTTTGAGCATAAAAAAGCGATGATCGATCGCGAGATTTCAAAATTGATGACACAACATCCGTCAAAACCGCTTTCTGAACTTTTAGATAATGAACAACATCAACAACTTGATTCTTTGAAAATTCATTTATCCCGTTTACGGGAAATCAATCAACAATACGCAAAAATGGTCTTAAGCGTCGGAGCATTTTACAATTCTTTGTTAGAGAAAGTCGTTCCTACGCAGATGCAGGGATACCAAAAGGTAGCCTCTGCAGAAGCCTCATTTTTGGAAGTGCGAGCATAACATGGCCTCTATTTTTAATGCGCTACATATCGGTTACAGCGGTCTGAATGCCGCACAAATCGCGATTGATACAACCAGCCATAATATCTCCAATGCCGAAACGGAAGGATACAGCCGTCAGCGCGTCGTAACCTCTGCAGCCGCTCCGGTCAGCATCGATCCGGGTCAGCGCGGGAACGGTGTCCAGATTACGGAGATAGCGAGCGTATTCGATTCGTTCGTGTTTAGCAAATACAAAGTCGTTTCGCAAAACAAGGCCTATTCGGATACTCTAAAAGACAATTTAACGGAGCTCTCCAGTTATTTTCCGGATATCGACAACAACGGAATTAAAGCCGATCTTCAAAGCTATTATGATTCATGGCAGGCACTTGCCAACAATCCCGGGAATAGTGCATTACAAGTGGCATTGGCTCAGCAAACGCAGACGCTCTCTCAACATATCAATCAGACACGGACTCAGATAACAGACTTGCAAAGTTCGTTGAACGATCAGATCAAAGTCAATATCGACGAAGTCAATCGTATCGCGGAACAGATCGCCGGGTTAAACAAGTCGATCAGTCAAGCTGAAGCGGGAGGGATCAGCAACGCTAACGATTTACGCGATCAGCGCAGTCAGCTCGAACTAACCCTTTCCAAACTCGTCGGTGCGACAGTTACCAATGGTCAAATTGAAAGCAATAATGTTGTGGATAGTAACATTGCGATCGAAGGGGGAAGCTACACGATACAGATCGGCGGTTTTAACATCGTCGACGGCGGAAGCTTCCATCCGATCGGAATGGAGAGTGCGGGCAACCAAAACGGCTATAATGACTTGTACTATAAACGTCAAGACGGTACTAAAATTCCGTTTTCTAATAATATTACGGGCGGTAAAGTCGGAGCACTTTTGGAACTTCGGGGTTCGACGATCGGCGATAACGGCGAGTTCGAAGACGGATTTTTGCAAGAAACGATCAATAATCTGGATAGCTTTGCAAAAGGTTTGATCGAATCGACCAATAACATCTATGCCCAAAGTGCGACTTCGTCGATGAGATCAAACTCATTGTCATTCTCCAGCAGCGAATCGCTGCTCAGTACCGGAGAAAA
Organism: uncultured Sulfuricurvum sp.; assembly: GCF_937936435.1. GTDB lineage: Bacteria > Campylobacterota > Campylobacteria > Campylobacterales > Sulfurimonadaceae > Sulfuricurvum. Next base: position 7,826 of record NZ_CALDDG010000059.1, read on the forward strand.
CTTTAATACGGGAACCTTTGATATCGTGTTGTATGATGTCGACGGAAATGAGACGGCTCGCCGTACAATAACGATCGACAGCAAAACGGTTATGGACAATGCTTCGGCAACAAATCTGCTCCCTGATGGAACTCCGAACAGCATCATGGAACAGCTCAAAGCAATCAAAGACGATAATGGCGACGGCAGCGCGATCAATGATATCGATGATATTTTAAGCCCCTCTTTTTCTGCGACTCAAAATATCATGCAAATCGATTTATCTTCAGCGTTCGCTTCACAAGGCTATACCTTTGCAATCGAAGATAACGGAACCAATTTTGCGGGTGTGACCGGTATCAGCCGCTTTATGGATGGTAACAACGCCAAAAATATCTCTCTGACTTCCAGTATTAAGAATGATCCGACAACCTTGCGCGGTTTCCAATCACCGGTAGACGGAGATAATCAAACCGCTTTGGATATGGTAGAGCAGCAATTTGCTTCGTTTAATTTTAAAAACGGAACGGCTACGACGAGCGATACGATTTACGGATATTACGATCGCCTTGTGACAACGGTGGGAACGAAAACCAATTCCGTGATTTTGAGTAACGATTCGATAACGGCACAATATACGGCGATTCAGAAAGAGCAAGACTCAATCAGCGGAGTCAGCATAGACGAGGAGATGGCTAACCTGATACGTTATCAAACCTCGTACGGAGCGGCAGCTAAAATTATTACGACCATCGATCAAATGATGACAACACTCTTAGGCATTAAAAACTGATGCCTTTTTTTAGTATTGCCGCGCTGGTCGGGGTAATCGTTTTTTCTTTCATCGGTCCTTTGGTCTATACGGTAGATCCTCTTTTTTTAGATAAAGATGCTATTTTGCTTCCTCCGGATGCTTTACATTGGTTCGGTACCGATCGGTTAGGGCGTGATCTGATGTCGCGTTTAATGCAAGGGGGGCAGGTCTCTTTAATCATAGGATTTATGAGTGCTTTGATATCGGTTTTGATCGGCCTTTTGTACGGTGTGAGTGCAGCCTTATTCCGGGGTGGCTTTGATAAAGCATTTATTGTCGTCGTTGACCTTTTTTTGACCTTTCCGACTCTCTTTTTATTATTGACGCTTGTCAGTTATGTGAACGCATCGATCTGGGTGCTGATTCTGATTATATCGGTTACGGGTTGGATGGGGACGGCCCGTCTCATCCGTTCGGAAAGTTTTGCGATCGCATCGAAGCCTTTTATCCGGATTTTACATATCGCCAAAATTCATCCTCTTCGGATTATTTTCAAATATTATGCACCACTGCTAGCACCTATCGTTCTGGTTAGCTTCACGTTTGGAGTAGGGGGGGCGATTTTGGCAGAATCGGGGCTCTCGTTCCTGGGATTGGGTATTGTCGCTCCGCAAATGAGCTGGGGGAGTATTTTAAGCGGAGGAAAAGAGGTGATCGATATTGCTTGGTGGGTTAGCTTTTTCCCGGGTTTGATGATCTTTATCGTCACCTTTTCTCTGATGAATATATCGAATGCCCTCCAGACAATACTGAATACGAAAGATGTACGTTAAGCTCCGGTCATTGAATGATACGGGCGATTTCCAATAAGCTGTCCGGGAAACTGAACCGATTTTCCCGAAGGGTTTTCGCATTAATCATGATAATCGGAGTCCGCTCCATCTGAACCGACAGCAATATTCCGTTTTCTTCCATTCTATCCGCATCGTATAAAGCGGTAACTGTTCCGGATAAACCGGCATTATGAACTCTTTTGAGTTGTTGGGCATTGGCTTTTAGGGCATATATCATCTGATATGTGAGCGTAGAGTCGATCTTCTCAAAAGGGAGCGCATTTATCACTAAAGGACGGCCGTTGATACGTCCGTTGAATTTGGATGCGAGTATCCGCATGCAATTTTCCGCAGTGGTTTCATCATTGATATCGTATGCGATCAATATTTTGATCGGCAATTTGTTTTGGATCTGTCCGAGATTTTTTTCCAACATAGCGACTTTAGGCAATAGTGAAAGCTGGGTCTCTAATAAAAACGGATCATACGATGCACCCTGTAACCATGCACTCATGGAAAGAAACATCAGAATGCGTTTCAAAACGTCCCCCTGAGCGTGATTAGGAGGGCACGACCTGTAGCGGGATAATCGTCATCATATGTGCCTGAGGGGCTTGGATAGAGTTCGTCGGTATCAAAAATATTTTTAAGAGTGACCTGGATTTCGCTATGAAGCGAAGGGATCTTGCAACCGATCGAAGTATCGAGAATGCCGATCGCTTTCATATCGCCTCTGGGGTCAGTAGCGGTTCGTGGCGTTTTACTTTGCCAACGACCTGCCAATGACGTGTACCAGAGGGCGTTGAGATTATGGGTGATGTAACCGCGTGCCGTATTAGACGGAGCATTGGCGAGAGTCTGATCGTTGCCGTCTTCGGCCCACAAGTGGGTAAATGCGGCATAAAAAGAGGTAGAATCATATCGTTTTCGCCATTCCGCTTCGATACCTTGAATCAGACTTTCCGAACCGTTGACATATTCGTAACGGGAAAATGCAGGGTTGTACTGCAAGGCAATTTGGTCGTTGTTTTCCAACCGGAAAAGGTTAAGAGAAAGGGTATGATCCATCTCGAATCGGTGTATAAATTGTGTTTCATAAGCAATAACGGTTTCGGGATTCAGATCGGGATTTCCCCAGCGTGCTTTGTTATTAAGGGTGAACATCTCCTGCCAAGAGGGATTTCGATGTGCACGCGAGATAGAAAATTTAACCAGATTGCCGGGATCGATCGTATAGATTGCCGCGATACGAGGATCAACCTGTGTGGCTAGACGGTTGCGTTGATCGACGGTGAGGGATACGTAACCGACCAAAGAGGAAGATAACGCTTTTTCGTAAGTGATATAGCCTGTAATATCGCTAATAAAGCCGTTAGGCTTGAAAAAAGGAAGCGTTGTCGAGTAATCGGTCATTCCGATACCGCTGTCGCGATCCGTAGTAATGGTTTTTTCGGAAGTTACATGACTACGTGATCCGCTGAATCCAAATGTCGTTTCTCCGCCAAAAAGTGCCCCTTTAACGGTATTGTCCATACGATACGTTCGAATATAAGCTTCATGGATACCGTAAAATCCGTCAGAATAGGTCACTGGTACGGTTGGAGTAGAGAGCGAGGGAAGAATTAGTCCTGCAGGCGCTAGAAGTTGATGACTAGTAAAGCTGTCTTGAGTCATGGAAAGTTGAAAAGTACCCTCCAAATCACTCAGATGATAATGATTTCCTGCGTGTAATTGCCATTGATCGATATTGTAATGATCTCCGTCAGAAGCAAGAGCATAATTAATTCCTCCTGCCGATCCGTGTTTGTACGTCGATAGACGTCCATTAATAAAAAAATCACCTTTTGTGATCGCCATAGATGCCATAGTAGCATCGGTAGAGGTTGGGGCGTCACCGGAGTTCGCAAGATAGGCATTTGATGCCCCTAAAAGGTTGTTTGCAAGCCCATCTTTGCCGTATGCAAGAGAGAGGTTGTCATGCAGCGCATACACATCGGCGGCGAAGGAAAAATCGTCATGAGAAGTTATAAACGTTCCGCCCGCTTTTCGGACCCCGTCACTTCCCGCCGAAGCAAACCAACGCCCGTTTCCATCTCTGGATGCTTCCGCTTTATAGGTTGTCACGACGATCGATCCGGCATATCCCCAATGACCGTTGCTGTAGCTGCCGGGACCTCTGACTACTTCAATCCGTTTAATCATGTCGATCGGCATCGACAGATAGGCGGTATAGCCGTCGAAAAAAAGATCGTTGACTTCATTACCGTCGATGATCAGCTTGCTTTGGCCGTATGCGACAGGATTGGAACCTCGAAAAACGGGGTTAAAGAGTGAGAGGTTGTCGCTGGCGATATTGACGCCTGCGGCAAGGGTTAGTGCCTCCTTAAGCGAAGATGCACCGGCATGAGCAAGTTCTTCACCCTCAAAAACCGTCATAATGTAAGGGAGATAGTCGATGTTGGCACGCTGGGTTTTGGCTTCCTGGGAGATTGCATTCATATTTTCGGTGAGATCGTTGAAGAGTGCGGAACCGATTTCAGCAGAAAAGAGGGAAAATGGAAGCGCCAGTAATGCCAAAGAGAAGCGATGTATCATTGATATTCTTTTTGTGAAATGAGATAGTCTTGTAGTTCAAGAACGACGGGATAGCGCTCGGCACCGATCAATATTTGGAGCGGGCCGATCGGTCGATACGGAAGATGTGTACGATTTAAAAGATGTAGAAACTGAGGCTCTACGGCTCCGATCCAGCGTCGTATACCGTAAGTTTCAGAGACCCGAACGATCTCTTTTTGCATCGTCTGCAGAATTTTAAAAGTTTGTTTGAGTATCCGAGAACCGGAAACGATGGTAATTCTGGATATCTCAGCTGTAGGCTGGTCATCGTGAAACAATGTCGGATCGATAACCATCGCACGATAAGTCGGGAGGCCCGAAAGAGTATTGGAGAAAATCAAACGGCAAGAAGCGATCAAGCACTCTTTATCCCAAACACCGAATAAGAGGGCATTGTCATCATATTGATCGTTTTCAATGTGTTTACCATCTTCTCTTGCCGAAAAAAAGGGGAATTCTTCGACAAAAACGTCGTAGCGTTGATGGAGAATCGCCATCTGATCCGCTTCACTAACAGCTACTCTGCATTCCACGTTAAACACCCTTTTTGACTTCGGTAGCGAATGGCAACAGAAGTCGCTTAAATCATCACCAAGAAATAGTTGTAGATAAAAAATTATATAAAATATATAATAATTTTACTGAATCTATAGCATTTTGCGGACAATTTAGATATATTCTGTATCTATAAATCTAGCCATTGTGCGGGTGTTTAAGGCTTTTGATGATTCATCTTTCCCGATTTCGTCTTTCGTATAAAATCGTCGGTTCTTTGATCCTGATCTTTATAGCGATATTTTTGGTAGTGGGAGTGGTTATTAATTACGTTATGGAAAACACCATATCCGCTTCGGAAAAACAAAAAGCGAGTTTGCTATTGCAAACTATCGAAAAGCCGCTTCAGATGGCGTTGTATCTAAAGTTCAACGATCAAATCCCTCAAAAAGTCATCCCTGCGGTATCGGTTGCAGATGTTATGGATTTGGTTATCATCGATCGAAACGACCACGCGTTGTACAATTACAGCGCTACTATTCGCACTGCCCATGAAGCGGTGACCGTGTCACGAAAAATCGCCGATCCGATTTCGGGAGAAAAAATGGGGACAATTATCCTCTCGTACAGCGACCGAGCATATGATGCGACGCGGCAATCGATCCATCGTATCATATACGGCGTCGGACTCAGTATCGCCGTATTATTTTTTCTTGCTGTGTGGTGGGTCCGTTATCTCCTCTCACCCCTGACGAAAATAGCACAAAAAGCCCGCACTTACAAACCCGGAGACAGGATGACGTTTGAAGAAGACGGAAGCGTCGAAATCGAACAGATCGTATCGGCATTCAAATCGATGCAGGAGACAACCCGCGTATATCTGCGGAAAATGGAAGATATGAACACGTCTTTGGAAACAGCCGTGCAAGAGAAAACGTATGAACTGGAGAGTCAATATTACATAGACCGTTTGACGAATTTGCCGAACCGTTATCGGTTGCAGGAAAAACTTCTCCGTAGCAAAATAACGGCATTGGCGATTATCAATATCGACGATTTTAAAGAAGTAAACGATTTTTTCGGTATTGCCATCGGCGATGCAGTACTCGTACAGATGGGAACGTGGCTTCATGAACTTTCCGGGAAATGTTACCGTTTAGGCAGCGATGAGTTCGCTTTAACGTTTACGGAACATTTAAACGAAGCCGAACTAGAACATCGTCTGGAAATGCTTTTGAAACTTTTGGATGAAAAAACATTTATGATCCATGAAGAGAGTCTGAATATCCGGGTGACGATCGGTGTCGCTATGGGAAGCGAAAAAGCGTTGACCCGCGCGGATATTGCTTTGCATCATGCTAAAGAGAAGAAAAAGCAAATCGCTTTTTACAATGAGGATGAAGGGATCGAAGAGCAGTACCGTTCCAATCTGATGATGGCTTCAAATATACGTAAAGCTTTGTATGAACATCGTATTATTTGTCATTATCAGCCGATTTTCGATTTCGTGACCGGTGCGATTCAAAAATACGAAACCCTGGTTCGGATGGTAGATGAAAACGGAGACCTTGTCGCTCCGGCGATTTTTCTTCCGATCGCCAAACAGACAAAACTCTATCCTCAGATCACTTTGGAAGTGGTCTATCAGGCATGCCGTGTGTTTGCATCGAGAGACGAAGAATTTTCAATCAATCTTTCCGACAGCGATATCCGTAATCCCCATACGGTCAATGAAATTATCAAAACGATCCGCGAGACCGGCACGGCATCTCAAATCGTGTTTGAAATCCTGGAATCCGAAGGGATTGAAAATTACGATGAAGTGACCCGTTTTATTGCCCAGGTAAAAGCGATGGGGGCAAAAATTGCGATTGACGATTTCGGGACGGGATATTCCAATTTCGAAAATATCCTGAAACTCAGTGTCGATTATATTAAAATCGACGGCTCTTTGGTACGCGAGCTCAGCGGCAATGAACGTCATCGGATCATTATAGAGACTATTATCGATTTTGCACAAAAAATCGGTGCGAAAACGATTGCCGAATTTGTGGCGGATGAAGATATTTATACGATTCTTAAAGAGCTTGGAGTCGATTATTCACAGGGGTATTTTACGGGCAAACCGATTCCCCTGCCGTAATTTTCTTAGCGCAGTACATGTCCTACGAATTTGGCCATGTTACCTAATATAGTGCCCCCTCTGCGAAAGCCGAGGCCACATCCCTCATAGGCGAAGAATACCCCCGCTTGATAGTTGTTTCCATGGATATCTTTGGGAAATTCGACGTATTCTTGATAAATCGGTTTAAAATTGCCGTAAGGACCGTCATTGGCTTCGATCGTTTCGCCTGATGAACCGATAATGCGGACATTAGCCCCCTCACGGCCGAACATCCGTTTCTCAACTTGTTGGATTCCTTTAATCGGTTCGAAAGAGGTTTTGAGCAGATAAGGTGAATCGGGAAACAGATCACAGAGAATCTTCATCATCCCTTTTGATTGAAAGAGCAGGGTATAGGCGGGATTGAGGATGATCGCTCTTTGATTATTCATAATGGTAGAGAGCAATGTCGCAAGTTCCGGCTCTTCGATCGCGATATCTTCCCATGGATAGAGTTTGAACCAATATTCATAAGGGGTGTCTTCGCTGTCGTAAATCCCCTCATCGTCGAATTTGACGCCGCCGAGCGGTTCAAATCCGGTATCGAATCCTGCATCGTTTGCCATTTGCTGTAATAAGCGAACGGTTTGTTCTTCTTCGATATTTCCGCTGACGGAGCTAAAAAGAATCTTCCATCCGTCATAATATTTTTCGAACAATTCAGGGTGCTCAAAGAGGGTAACAAGGCGGCGAAAATTATCGCTGATCGCTTGATAGACATTGTTGAATTGCCGATCTTCATCCATTTTATTATGTTTGAGAAGTGCCCACTGCAAGAGAGCCGTTTCAAAAAGGGCAGTCGGAGTGTCGGCATTGAATTCGATGAGCTTGATCGGTTTCCCGTCAATGCCTCCGGCAAGGTCAAAGCGACCATACAGATGCCAATGGACATCGTTTTCCCAGCTTTTTTTGATAGCGTCGATGAGGTTGAAAGGGATTCCAAGCTCAAAAAAGAGGTTATGATCGATAACGTGCTGTGCTGCGGCCGCATACATGTCGTAGAGTTCATTGACTGCCGTATAATAAGCCTCAGCCTCTTTATCGCTGACGGCGACGAGTTCATCGGCGATGTATTTGCTCTCATCACTATCGGTATGCCAGATAAATCCTATCTCTTCTAAAACTGCATCGCTTATCGGATTGATTTTTTCCAATACTACCATATCAACCTCCGAAAGTTCCGCTTGAGCTTGTGCTTTTTGCACCTGCATTACCGAAGAAACTTTTTTTCTGGGAAGTCGCTGTCCCCGTTGAACCCATATTCCCACCTGAACGGTGATAAGCTGAACGATTAGAAGCATCCTGGTTTTTACGGAAGTTGGTATTGTTCATTAAGGCATTTCCGATCATATTCCCCAGCAAAGCACCGCCGGCAGCCGCAAGAATCGTGCCGCCGAGTCCCATCCCTTCGCCTTGCGGTTCGGAGTTGAGTTCGGATTTTCCTTCCTGCATTTTTTTGTATTCCTGATCGGCCAACTCTTTCATTTCGGCTTCGCTCATGACCCGTTCGTGCACGGTACCGTTCTCGTCGGTAGAGCGGATGATCGCATGGCTTGGGCCGGTTGTCGGTACCTCTTCGACGACGACAAATTTTCCGTTAGGCTGCTGTTCAACAACCAAAAAACGATTTTGGGGCTCTTGCTGAGCCTCTTCCTGAGAGCCTTGGCATCCGCTAAGGGCACTGATAAGCGCAGCGCTCATAGCTCCTAAAAATACGGTATTGGCACTCACAATATGTTTCATTTATTCTCCTTGGGTAAAGTGATAAGACGCTGTAAATCGGTATCGTAAAAATAAAGCTGGCTACGGTCGGTATAGATAATGTCTCCGCGATAGGTATATGGGGGTACTTTGATCTCGATATTGGTTTGGCGAAACAAAGCATTACCTATTTTCATCCCCGCAGAAGGGACTAAAGGTGCCGCACTGAACAAAAACAGGAGGCTTAGTACGATTGCAGCGGATTTGACGCTTTTGCGATAGATCGTAATCCATCCGATAAAAAGTGAAAATAGGATAAATAGGGGCGCGTTTTGGTTGTCGACGAAAAAGGGGTTGAAATAGACATCTAAGCGGTACGCATCGACGTAGTGAAGCTTCAACCCTAAAAATAGGATAAAGTCTAATATAAACGTAAAAAATACCCCGGTTAAAATGGCTTGTATCGCTTTTATCATCGGATTCTCCTTCGTCTGACCCGTCCGAGCTTGTAGATATGCGATGCACTCAGTTCTTGCAGGCCGCGGCTGTCTTCGATGACCCGATCAGACCGATCGAAACAAAACGTATTGTCAAAACTTCCGCCGCTGGGATTGGCTGATGTTGAATAGAGCCATCCGTAAGGCTGAATCAAACGGGCGTGTTCGGTATCGCCGACATATCGAAAGGCTTGATTTTTGACGATGAAGGTGGTTTTACGCGCATGACGTACAACCCCTCTAAAATAAAGGGGAATACGTATCGCATTGCGCAGGGTGGAAAATTCGGAGTAGACTTTCAAAAAAGGCTTGTTTCCTTCCCGCATTTTCACCTCCTCCAAACGTTCTGCGTTCTGGGAGAGAAAACCGACGGTAGTATCGGTTTGGGCGAGAAGGATCTTTTTCATTTCTTAGGAGATAAGATAGTCTTGGATCGCATGCGGTGCCATCCAGTTGTCATCTTGCATATGCCCCATCGCTTCGATAGCGGCACGGGCGGCACTGAGCGTCGTAAAATACGGGATTCCCATCCGCAAAACGATTTGGCGGATTTGTTCGGCATCTTTTTTCGACGTTTTATTATCGGAGGTATTGATTGCCAGAGAAATTCCGCCGTTTTTCATGATATCTTCGATATTCGGACGGCCTTCGCTGATTTTAAGAACCGCTTCGCACGGGATGCCGGCTTCTTCTATCGCTTTTTGGGTTCCGCGGGTTGCTACGAGTTTAAATCCTTGTGCATGAAGACCGCGTGCGATTTCCGGTGCATGAGCTTTATCCATCTCGATAAAGGATAGGAAACAGGTTCCCGATGTCGGGATTTTATTTCCGGCAGCAAGCTGGCTTTTGGCAAAACTGATCCCGAAGTTTTCGCTGATTCCCATAACTTCACCCGTAGACTTCATTTCAGGTGAAAGGACTAAATCGGCACCGTAGAGTTTGTTGAACGGGAATACGGCCTCTTTGATCGCTACGTGTCCTTTGAGACGCGGTTTCAATAGCCCGTCGGCTTCCATGACGATATTGTAATTGTCATAGAATGCAAGAGCGCCGCGTAAGCTGTCACCCAGCATAACGCGGGTAGCAACTTTGGCTAACGGCATACCGGTCGCTTTGGAAACGAACGGTACGGTACGTGACGCACGCGGGTTTACTTCGATCAAATAAACTTCGTTTTGATAGATCGCGTATTGGATATTCAAAAGACCGATAACACCCAGACCCAATGCGATTTTTTTCGTTTGTTGTTCAACTTGAGCCAGAATATCTGCACTGAGGCTGACAGGAGGAAGTGAACACGCACTGTCTCCCGAGTGGATTCCCGCCTCTTCGATGTGCTGCATGACAGAGCCGATGTAGACTTCTGTCCCGTCACTGATCGCATCGACATCCAGCTCAACCGCTTGATCGAGGAACTTATCGACGAGAACCGGAGAATCGTTGCTTACGGATACGGCCACATCCATATAGGTGCGGAGTTCGTCTTCGTTGTAAACGATACGCATCGCACGTCCGCCCAAAACGTATGAAGGTCGTACAAGTACCGGATAGCCGAGTTTTTCGGCAATCTCGAATGCACCCTCTTTGGTCATTGAAAGTCCGTTTTCAGGTTGTTTTAGCCCTTGTTCGATGACGAATGCCGAGAATTTTTCGCGGTTTTCGGCCAAGTCGATCACTTCTGCCGAAGTACCGGCGATTTTAGCACCGATAGCATGAAGGCCGTTTGCCAGTTTAAGCGGCGTTTGTCCTCCGAAGTGAACGATAATGCCGTCCGGTTGTTCCGCTTCGACGATAGAACGGACGTGTTCGAAATCGATCGGTTCGAAATAAAGAACGTCAGAGGTATCGTAGTCGGTAGAAACGGTTTCCGGGTTACAGTTGACCATGATTGTCTCGATCCCCATCTCTTTGAGGGCGAATGAGGCGTGGACACAACAGTAGTCGAATTCGATCCCTTGCCCGATACGGTTTGGTCCGCCGCCGAGAATCATCACTTTTTTCTTGTCGCTTTGACGCGGTGCCTGAAGTCCCAAACGGGTAATATTAGTAGTTGAATACAGATACGGTGTCAGTGAACCGAACTCTGCCGCACAGGTATCGACTTCGTTGTACTCGAATGCGATATTTAAAGCTTTGCGGGCATTGTAAACATCGATCTCTTTTGCGCTACCGCCGTTTTGGGTAATAAGGCGCGCGATATTTTTATCGGAGAACCCTTCGGTTTTGAGACGACGAAGCTGTGCTTCATTACTGAGAGTTGCCGCAGTAATTGTTTTTTCCTGAGCGATAATCTCTTCGATTTGGATCAAGAACCATGGATCGATTTTAGAGAGTTCGAATACCTCTTCTTTGGAAAGTCCCATACGGAAACCTTGTCCTACGTAGAGGATACGTTCCGCATTCGGACGGCGGATTTCGTGTTTGACAAATTCGAGATCGGCATCGATCGGATCAAAACCGCTAAGACCTGTTTCAAGTGAACAGAGTGCTTTTTGAACCGATTCTTTGAATGTTCGTCCGATTGCCATTGCTTCACCGACCGATTTCATACTGGTGGTTAGCGTTGATTCCGCTTCGGGGAATTTCTCAAACGTAAAGCGCGGTACTTTGGTAACGATGTAGTCGATAACCGGCTCAAATGCCGCAGGGGTTCCGGTGATGTCATTGGTGATCTCATCG
>NZ_CALDDG010000060.1 GCF_937936435.1 uncultured Sulfuricurvum sp.
ACACTCTTTCCCTACACGACGCTCTTCCGATCTACTCAACGGCGCTCGCTACGCGGTTGGCTCTGTATGAAAACGGCCTGAATGTGTACCTGAACTCGGGTGAGGGGTATCGCAATGCGACGATCGCTTCCAAACGGAAATTAATTGACTATGAGAAGGTCGATATGGAACATAAGATTGCGTGCAATCCCAATGCCAAAAGTTTAAAAGACGGGAACTCTTTTGAATAATATTCTTTTTTATTAGTTATAGTGTATTATCGTAGCGATTAATAATTAAAAAAGTACGGAATATCGTTATGCCACTTGAAAAAAGATTTATATCTCATTATATGTTGACAGAGACGATACGTATAGAAGAAAACTATTGTCGGTGGTTAGCCGAGGATATGCGTGCTAATAAAGAGGTCTGGATCACCGAATTTTTTGAAAAAAGTGAAAATGGTGTAGGAAATAAGTGGCTGAATTTAGCTTCGGAAATAAAAAAGATTTCAACTTCTTCTATCATTCAAATATCTGATTTTTTTCATGAAAGTGATTCAGTTTTTATAGTCACTGAAATGCCGAGAGGGGAAATACTCAAACCTCTGAAACACTATAATGAAGATCGTTTTCGCAAAATTGGAGAAGAACTTCTAAAGACTCTAATCTTATTGCAACGAAATGGGATAGGATTTGATAGTCTTTCCTTAAACGATATTTTTGTGGATAATAGAGGTGAAATCAAACTTTTTTTTAGCGAAAACTGGATTTTAAAATCAGAAAATGAGAGCCGCGAAAAAGAGATTGCTTTGTTTGCGATAGTTCTGTTGAATTTTCTAGGTTTTGAGAATGAAGAAAAAATTGAGATAACCCAAGATTTTTTAAAAGAGTTTGCACCTGAAAAGATATATCCGTTGTTTGAAGAGACATTAATTGATCGGAAAAATCATCGTTTTGAAGCTCTCAGTCGTTATTTTCAAGAAAAAATGAAAGTTAGTGTTGATCCGATGATAGATACTGATGAGGCTGAATCTTTTAAATTGAATAGATCGATGCGCTATGTTATGTTGGGAATTTTAGCGGTAGTTATGTATATGATGTTAACTTCTAATAATGATATAGCTAAAAGCAAATGGTTTGATGTATGGCGTTATCAGGTACTTGCGAATATGGGAATGTCAGAACCGCAGCGTATTTTGGGTGAACTGTATGAAAAAGGGTATGGTGTCGAGAGGGATATGATCCGATCGATTGAATGGTATAGAAAAGCGGCACAGAGTGGAAACGTATATGCTCAAATGAGTTTAGGTCATTTTTACGATAAAGGGATCGGAGTTCCTTTGGATAGAAAGCAGGCACTTTATTGGTTTACATTGGCAGCTACAAATGGAGATAAAATTGCAAAAGAATATGTAGCATTATTGAGCGGACCCAGTAAAGAGGAAGTTGATAAGAAAGAGATAGTTAAAAAAGAAGAAGAGAACTCAACCAAACAAGATGACAAAAACCTCAAACAAGATACGACAAATAATCAGCCTTTAGAGACTATTAAAAATCCAGCAAATGGTACAGAGGAAGTATCTAAACAAAGTATTCAAGGTAATGAGATGTTTATGGATGCAGAAAATGTTCCGGTTGGAGGAAGTGGTGGATTGGAAATTACAAACAATCAAACGGTTGCTCAATCTTTCACCACTACTCACAGAGGGAGACTCCTGGCTATCGATCTGATTGATTTAAAAATTCATCGATGTTTACCAAAAGAAAGTTTATATGTTTCCCTTGTGAATATAGAAAATGGTCAATTAGGCGTATATAGTTTTTTTACTCGGGAGTTACATCCGAATGAAGTTACCAATACAACACGATTATATTTTGGTAGTTATGGACCGATTGTAAATCCTGGTGAACAGTATGCTGTCTTTTTGCAAACAAAAGCAAATGGATGTACGTATGCATGGGGCGGAGAGTATGAAACATATGATGGAGGAGAAACCTTTATTAATAAAATACAAAATAAGAGAGATATGAAATTTAGAAGTTTTATACGGGAAGATTGAATTATAAACGAAAATGAGGCTCTTTTAGCCGATAGTGCTCGATGAGGTGGCGCAGACGGTTTTCGTTGAAACGCCAAAAGTGTTTCGGATCAAATTCGGGATGTTCCGTCATTATCCGGTAGAGGGATTCTTCATCCGGCTGATCGTACATGTTGTTGCACTCGAGCATGATCCGCTCCAGCAGTGCAACCGATTCGGGAGTCGTATCATCATCTGAGAGCCGTTTTGTCGGAAAAAAATAATAAAGTTTCCATACCGAGAGCCCAAGCCCTGCGATAAAGGCAGCCATCATGATCCATTGTATTTTTGTCATAATGGTTAATAGAGTGAACTGATATGATCGATGTCATTCCAGCTCATTTTTTGGGTAGTGGATGCGGTGAGGATATGACGCATATAGCGGGCGAATACATCGGTTTCGATATTGACTCTCGTCCCTTTCTTATAGGTTCCGAACAGCGTTTCGCGCATCGTAATCGGGATAATCGTGAGGCGAAACGCATCGTTCATCACCTCATTGACGGTAAGGCTGACACCGTCGATGGTAATCGATCCTTTCGGAGGGATCAGGGGGATGAATTCGGAATCTACATTGACGATCACATCATAGCTGTTACCGTTATCGGTGATCGAGGCGATTGTGCCGATCGTATCGATATGTCCCTGTACGATATGCCCTTCAAAACGTTCCCCCATCATCATAGCCGGTTCAATATGGACGTTCCCGCGCAGTTTTTCAGTTGCGATATGTTCCAGTGTTTCGGGAGAGAGCTCGACAGAAAAACCGTCACTCTCGATACTGACGACCGAGAGACAGGTACCATTGATCGCGATGGAGTCACCGAGTTTCGGTTTATGAGCAGCTTTGAGGGAGAGACGGTTCCCACCGAAATGTTTGACGCTGGCCATCTCCCGAATCAATCCTGTAAACACGCGTATCCTTCTTCGATGCTGGTATATTTCCCTGCGGCAAATCCGAGAAATGCCGCATTTAATCGTACCATTTTAGCAAGATTCTCGTCCGGAAAACGGATGAGATGGTGCATGGCCTCTAAACTCATCTCCTCTTTCGCACCGATCGGTTCGATCCCAAACATTTCGGGATCGACGGAATGGGTAGTAATTTCGCCGTTTTCGACAATTTTATATTTTGTTTTTTTAAGGATTTCGGGTGTCCCCTCATGCCCCTGTACGATGACGAGCCGACGGTAGTATGTGGCGTAGAGGGAGCTGTAAAGATCAAAATACGGCGCATGGTGCATCCCGATCAATGCAATCGGGGCGAGAAAGTTCAGTTTTTCGATGGTATTGAACGCCGTGCGCACACCGATATCGTTGCGCAATTTTGTGAGATCACTGATCCCTGGCATGAGGTCGCGGCGGTTATGGAGGCGGAGATTGGGAGCGGTGATATCAAAGTTATCAAGCGATTCCCCGTATTTAGGCCCGAGTGGGAGATCGTACACGGCATGAAACGTTATATCGCTTATCAATGCGGCGGCATGGAGCATAATCGGGTAAAACTTCGCTTTGCCATCCATCGGATAGCCGATTTCCACCCCTTCCAAACATTTAGGCAGCAATTGCTCCGCCAGATAATCGATACATCCCTGAAGTTCCTCATCCCGTTCCCCCTGAACACGCCAGCCGAGTAAAAATGCGCTGATAGCGGTATCGGGGACGAGGCGTTGCAGGATAAGATGCAACGCGTCTTTGGCTTCATCGTATGTGAGCGGGCGGTTTCCTTTCGGTCCGGTTCCGACGGCACGGATATAGCTTAAAAAACGGAGATGCTCCGGGGAGAAGGTACGATTTGTTTTGGTTACCAAACGATTTTTCCCTCTTCCTGTAAGCCCTGAATGATCATTTTAGCCTTTTCATGGCCGTTGTAGGCGGCTTTCCGGCACCACTCCAGGGCCTTATCATGGTCGGCATCGCACCCGAATCCCTGATCGTACATAAGGCCTAGGTTAAACTGTGCTTCGGGGAGGTTCATCGCGGCAGCACGTGAAAAGCAGATAAAGGCTCTGGCATAGTCCTGATGAACGCCGTGCCCCTCTTTATAGAGGACGCCTAGATTGTTAAAGGCATTGGGATTTCCCCGTTTGGCGGCTTCTTCGTACCAAAAAGCGGCTTCCGAGAAGTTTTGAACGCATCCGATTCCCCGCTCCAAGCTGAGACCGGCTTCGTATTGTGCCTGCGGGAATTCTAAAACAGCGGAGCGGATCAGCAGTTCGTGCGATTTGAACTGATCGTGGGGAACGACAATCCCATCGGCATACATCAGGGCGAGATTATAGATGGCGGCAGGCTCATTTAGCTCTGCGGCACGGCTATACAATGCAAACGCTTTTTCCAAGGAACTCTCTACGCCCAGCCCCTTTTGATAGAGATACCCCAGTGATGAGAGTGCGGTCGGATTTTCCTGATGCGCGAGGTTTTCAAACAGTTCCCGCGCTTTGGTATAGTCTTGGGCATTAAAAGCATCGAACGCGGCCTGAAGCATCATCAAAGTACCTTATATTTCATTTTCGGTGATTATAGCAAAGCGCTCTTAACGCCGAACTTTTCGATCCTGACGCTGTTTTTCCTTAAGTTTGGTTACAACGTCTTTAAGCTCTTCTTTCTTTTTTAAAAGCTGTTCGCGGATCAGATATTCGTCTCCACCGTCGATTTCAGGGTCGTACTCAACTGTTTCGGGAGTATAATTTTTCAGAAGTTCTTCTAAAGATTTGGTGTTAGCGGCATCCATCGTTGTCACCTGTCATCAAAATATTTTCTTAATTGTAGAGTATTTTTCCTTTCCCTTTTTATAGCTTTCAACATGGGAAGCTATAATTGCATTCATAATTTACGTAAAAAGAAGCAATAATGAATTATGACGTAATCGTCGTCGGCGGAGGACACGCCGGAATCGAAGCCGCTCTCGCTTCGGCGCGCATGGGGCACAATACGCTGCTTGTCTCTATATTGGCCGAACAGGTAGGAGCGACAAGCTGTAACCCTGCCGTCGGAGGATTGGCAAAAGGACATTTGGTACGCGAACTTGATGCGCTTGGCGGAGAGATGGGACTGTTGACTGATGAAGCGGGTATCCAGTTTCGCATCCTCAATATCACGAAAGGACCCGCCGTTCGCGGAAGCCGCGCACAGATCGATATGGACCGTTACCGTGTGATCGCCCGTAACACGATTCTTACAACCCCGAATATGTCTCTGATCCAAGAGACGGTCACTGCCCTCATCATCGAA
This sequence comes from uncultured Sulfuricurvum sp., assembly GCF_937936435.1. Classification (GTDB taxonomy): domain Bacteria; phylum Campylobacterota; class Campylobacteria; order Campylobacterales; family Sulfurimonadaceae; genus Sulfuricurvum. Next base: position 5,294 of record NZ_CALDDG010000060.1, read on the forward strand.
GAGGGGGCAGTGGTCGGAGTTCGTACCCATTTGCTCAACGAATACCGCGCGAAAAAGGTCATTTTGACAACAGGAACGTTTCTAAACGGTGTGGTGCATATCGGAGAGATTACCCAAGAAGCGGGACGCTTCGGCGAATTCCCGGCGAAAGGGCTCACCGACTCACTGCGCGAAGCGGGGCTGAATGTCGGACGGCTGAAGACGGGAACCTGCCCCCGCGTCGACAGCTCATCGATCGATTTTTCGGTGATGGAGATCCAAGACGGGGACGAACTTCCGAATCCGTTCAGTTTCCGCACCGACCGTGCCGAATTTGCCCGCACCAAAAAGCAGCTTCCGTGTTACATCGCCTACACGAACGAAGAAACCCACAGCCTGATTGAGGGGAACTTTCACCGGGCACCGCTCTTTACCGGACAGATCGAGGGGGTAGGGCCGCGCTATTGTCCGAGTATCGAGGATAAGATCAACCGTTTCCGTGACAAAGAGCGTCATCACCTCTTTATCGAACCTCAAACGGCAGAGAATACCGAGTGCTATATCAACGGGATGTCCACCTCTCTCCCTCCCGACGTTCAGCGTGCGATGATCCATTCGGTACATGGGATGGAGAACGCGAAAATCGTCCGTTACGGATATGCTATCGAGTACGATTATGTTGATCCGACTGAGCTGAAACACACGCTGGAGACGAAAAAGGTCAAAAATCTTTATTGTGCCGGACAGATCAACGGAACGACGGGATACGAAGAGGCGGCGGCACAGGGGATGATGGCGGGGATTAATGCCGCACTCTCGCTTCAGGGGAAAGAACCCCTTATCTTGCGCCGCGACGAAGCCTACATCGGCGTGTTGATCGATGATTTGGTGACCAAAGGGACGAAAGAGCCCTACCGTATGTTCACTTCCCGCGCCGAGTACCGACTCTTGCTTCGTGAAGAGACGGCAGACTTGCGTCTGGGGCGTTACGGTCATGCCCTTGGGCTGATTGATGATGCTCAGATGGAGCGGATCGAGGAAAAACGGACTCAAATCGCAGAGGGACTGAAGCTTCTCGAAGAAACCGTCTATACGCCGAACAAAGAGTTCTTGGCATTTTTGGCCTCTATCGACGAGGAGCACATTACCGATAAACTCACCGCAACCCAGCTTGTTTCACGCAAAAGTTTTGAACTGGACAAGTTGGTGAAACTGATCCCGAGTTTCGCAGAGCTTGACCCCTATATTCAAGAGCAGATTTTGATCGAGGCCAAATACGCCCGTTACGTTGAGAAACAAAGCGATGACATCGAGCGGATGAATAAGATGCTTCACATCGCCATCCCTGAGAATTTTGATTTTAAATCGGTTTCGGGACTATCGAACGAGATCGTGGATAAGCTCTATAAATTTAATCCGCCGACATTGCAGGCGGCATCGCAGATCAGCGGGATAACCCCTGCCGCTCTCGATATTCTCCATATCTACATCAAAATGGCTGCTAAAAAGTAGCCTCTCCCCTTTTACTCTATTTATTGTGCGAAAATTATATAATCCTTTTTAAAAGTGATATAGTAGGAATTGACATGAAAAAGATGTATAGTTTAGTAGCAGTAGTTGTCTTAATGACAGGATGCTCATATAAAAATGAGACGATAGAACTTCCATCATACAAAACTCAGTATTTGAGTCAAACGACACAGGATCAGCATAGCGAATCGTTTTTATCCGTAACGGATGCGAGAGAAGATAAGACTTCAATAGGATATGTAGAAGCCAATAGTCAAGTAACGTCAAAGTTCTACAGCAATGTAGATTTTGCGGAAAGATACAAAGAGGGATTGGCGAATGCATTAAAATCTGCTAAGTTTAACTTGAGCGATAATCCTGCCGGTGCGGATACAACGATAGACGTAAAAATTAAAGCTATCCAGATAGTTTATAACGACACCAATAAATTTGATGAAAATCTTCATGGGAAAATCATCATCGAAGTAACGCTAAACAAACAGGGTAAAAAAATCGAACAAACGTTTACGCAAAAACAAGGAAAATGGATAAAACCATCATATAGTTCAAAAGATATTGAACCTTTCCTGTACACGATTTTTACCGATAGTATTAATTCGATAGTAGCCAAGTTAGTTGTTCAGTAAAACAAACTCTATGACAGATGATAAGGGTGACTTTTAAACCGTTCGGTAGAATTATAGATACGCATACACCATTTCAAAACTTTTTGATATGAAAGGGTACAAATGAGCAATCTAGTACATGGCTTGAAGATGTGGATCGAGCTTTACCCGATGGCTGCGAAATTAGGTGTAATAGTCATTGCATTTTTTATGATTATGGGAATTGTCTATGCCCTAAAATCACGGATCAACAGTTTAGTTGAAGAGAGCACCACCCGCTATAAAATACGAAAAGCGGTTACCCTTCTTGCCTACTTTGTCTTTACGGTGATCGCTATTGCAACGTTTAAACAAGATATGAGCGGATTTGCGGTTGCCCTCGGAGTGATCGGAGGAGGGATCGCTTTTGCCCTCCAAGAGGTAATCATCAGTATAGCCGGATGGCTGGCAATCACATTTTCTTCTTTTTACCGTGTAGGCGATCGGATCAAAATCGGTTCTATCTATGGAGATGTTATCGATATCGGGATTCTACGAACAACGTTGATGGAGTGCGGGGCATGGGTTAGCAGTGATTTGTATAACGGCCGTATCGTTCGAGTTGCCAACAGCTTTATTTTTAAAGACCCCGTGTATAACTATTCGGGAGAATTTCCGTTTTTATGGGATGAGATCACCCTTCCGATCCGATATGGAAGCTCCGTAGAATACACGCGTGAAACGCTGATTAAAATAGCGGATGAAGTTGTAGGTGATTTTACTGGATCAGTTCGTACGAGTTGGCATAATTTATCCAAGCTGTATGCAGTAGAAGCGGCTACCATTGAACCGATGGTCACTATTGCTGCTACCGATAATTGGATAGAATTTACTCTGCGCTATGTTGTTGATTTCAAAAAACGCCGCTCAACCCGGGATCAGCTATTTACCCGTTTTTTGGAAGAGGTCGAAAAAAGCGAAGGGAAAATACAAATGGCTTCGCAAACGTCCGAAATCGTCGCCTTTCCAAAGCTGCATATTGAAATGGAAAGTACTGCTCACTAGTAATAAATCAGTTAACTGTCTTCGACTATAATGAGGATAGATAGTAAATAAATTATTTTAAAAAATAAGGCATGAAATGCATGAGGAAACCGTCCAAAAAATCATTCTTACCAAAGAAGAAGTCGAATTAAATGTTTCAGAAGTGAATGACTTGTCGTGTGATAATGAACTGATGAAGATTTATCTTCAAAACAATCCTTCTTTCCCGTATTCAAAACTTATTTTTACCCTTACCCACCGTAAACTATCTGAAGATAAAGCATATATCTTATGGAATAAAATAAATGCCCATAGAAAATCGCTTAAAGAGATTTTGGGTCGTCCAGTCGGGATAAACGTAGCTACATTGGACTATTTGGAAAATATTGTCTCTCAAAATAACACGCTTAAAATTATAGATGAATCCTCATTTGAAGCACTGATTGATTTTTCAACAACCGATGAATTGACACAGCTCTACAATCGAGACGTTTTTGAAATCTTTATTCAAAAGCTTTTCAATGAATCCAAACGGGATCAGGGAGTTATATCGTATGCGATGTTTGATATTGATGATTTTAAAATGGTGAATGACACCTATGGTCACCAAACAGGAGATGATGTTTTAAAAGGCGTTGGACAGATTATTAAAGAGAGTATTCGAGAAATGGACATTGCCGTCAGATACGGTGGAGAAGAACTCGGCGTTATATTTCCAAATATCGATAAAGAGAGTGCTATGTTGATTGCAGAGAGGATTCGAAAAAACATTGAAGCCGCATTTGAACATAATTGGCACATCACAATCAGTTGCGGAGTTGCTGACAGTTACAATAAAGAAGATATTGAATCTCTCATACATTCAGCAGACGAAGCTTTATATAGAGCAAAAAAATATGGGAAAAATCAGGTTCAATCCTAGAAGTTTGAACATTAATTGATAATCAATTTTATACTTATTTTGATTGAATATAAATAAAAGAGGGGTGAATAATAGCATTTCCAGTTTGTTCGATGAATAAATTTTAGGTAGAATGAAAACATACAAATAGAGACGGGATATAAAATGCGATATTCATTACTCGATTTTTTTAAGCATGAATCGGTTACTGGGGTTTTACTGGTTGTGGCAACATTGCTTGCAATGATATGTGCAAATAGTTTGTTATTGCCGTATTATAATGATTTCAGAACTATTCCTGTTGTTCTTGGAATAGGAAATTTTGTCATTGCCAAGCCACTTTTGCTATGGATTAACGACGGGTTGATGGCCATTTTCTTTTTTATGGTGGGAATGGAGATCAAGCGAGAAGTCGTTGAAGGTTCGTTGAGCAACCTTAAAACAGTGGCTCTCCCTGCTATTGCTGCAATCGGTGGCATGGTCGTTCCAGCACTTATTTATGCTTTTTTAAATCAACACAATTCGGATGCGTTGCAAGGATGGGCTATTCCATCGGCAACTGATATCGCATTTGCTCTGGGGATATTAAGTCTATTGGGTAATAGGGTTCCAACGGGGCTAAAACTTTTTTTACTGACACTGGCCATTATTGACGACCTCGGAGCAATCATTATTATAGCCCTTTTTTACACGTCGAGTCTCTCTGCTATTTCGTTGACCATTGCGGCACTGATGATCGCGATATTGGGGTTCATGAATTATCGGGGTGTCGTCAATCATACTGCTTATATTCTGATAGGTATTATACTATGGACGGCGGTTCTAAAATCAGGCGTTCATGCAACTCTCGCAGGGGTTATTTTAGGGCTTATGATTCCAATTAGAAATAATAAGGCTCCCTTCCACGCAATGGAACATTCTCTCCATGCTCCTGTCAATTTTTTCATACTGCCTCTTTTTGCTTTCGTCAATACGGGTATTAATTTTCGTGCCGTTAGCGTGTCAGATATAGTGGACACGTTGACGCTCGGAGTAGCATTTGGACTTTTTGCGGGTAAACAGATAGGTATAGGATTGTTCTCTTTGTTAGCTGTAAAATTAAACTTAGGGCATCTTCCTTATGCGGTAAATTGGTCGATGCTTTATGGCGTAGCCATTTTGAGCGGTATCGGCTTTACAATGTCACTCTTTATCGGTTCACTTGCATTTGAAGAAACCCGTTCAGCGGGTATTGTACTTGCAGATGAGCGAATCGGTATCCTGATCGGCTCATTCCTCTCGGGTCTTGTCGGATATGTTGTTTTAAATAAAGTTCTGAAAAATTCGCAGCACACTTCTTGAGAGATAATCTCTCATAAATCTGAAAAGGAGAAAGATATGAAAAAAATCACTGTTCTCTTAGTATTTTGCTTCTCTATGATAGCATTTGGATCAGTTGAGCCGAATACGGTAAAACTGCATGTCAAACATAATTGTGTTGTGAAAAACGATAAGCCGTTTCAAAACGCTTCCGAATATCATCGTTTTAATGTGACTGTTGAACAAGCGAGCCTTCCGGATCGGAAAGAGAACATCAAACAAATTGCTATCTGGGCCGATGGTCAACTTTACGCGATTCGAGATTTGACTCCTATAGTGCTACCTCAAGCGGGAAATCGCTCTTATGACCCTCTACTGAGTGAAGATGAATTGATATTTATTGCAAATGCTCATTTCTCTAAGCTCAAAATCTCTTATGAGCCTTCTGTTGATGAACGTCAAAGTGCTAAAGACGACACGACTCCATATTTCACAAGTGTTAAAACTACAATAGAAAAAGAAGAGTTTTTGCCGATGACATTGGAACGAAATGAAATAGATCAAGCTATCAAAGAGTGTCATGATACAATCGAATATGAAAAAAACTTTCAATTATTTACCGAAATAGCTATCGGCACGCTTGCAATTCTTGTTTTCACCGGTACGTTTTATTATCTGTGGCGACGCAAGAAGAGAAAATCTTTATCAGAGAGTGCCTGAAGCGAATGCTTTATCTAAGGAATGTTAAAATGGAATGCTCCCTATTCTCAGAGCCTATAGGATGTAAGTACAAAGGATATTTATAATTTTCTGCATACTATTAAATTATATTAATCTATTCTATGTCCTTTTATCTATGCGTATACTTACATTTTTGATTGAAAATTGCTTAACTATATATAGTGTAAAATAAGCTATTAAATAAGCATGTCATGTATGTACATTTTATTATCAAACTTTATTGAATATCACATGGCTGGAAAAGGTAAATAATGCGCTATTTTTATTACGTCCATACGGGTCACCGTATCGGACTCGATCGGTTTCACCGTGCAGTTGCTATCGTCAATGAACTCCAAAAAGAGATCGATATCACATTGTTGTGTTCTGATTTTCGGATTGCCGCCGAAGCCAAAGAGTACGGGATCAAACGCTCCGTCGGAATCGATCTGGTACGAAACATTCCGCAGATCGCTCAAAACGGCGACAAAATCATCTTCGATTCGGAAGAGATCAATCCTGTATTATTAGAAGACATGACGCAGTTCTTCTCCTCTTTTATCCGTATTTCGGATGATCCCTCAGATATCAAACATGCTAAAGAATCGCTCATCTCTCCCTATCTCTGCGGAGAGGGGATTTGCAATGCTTTGGTCGTAGACGAACGGTATTTTGAACCGAAACCGAAAACGATTCCGTTGGCTCTTTTTTTCGGAGACGACGACTATGAAAAAGATTTGCAAACGCACCAGTCTGTGTTTGCTCCGTTTCGGATGGAATTGCTGATGGGTTTTTACCATTTTCTGAGATATGAGGAAAAGCTAAAAGAGAGTTTTGTAACCGTTCACGAATCCGAATCATACGATAAGGTTATCCAAGAGAGCGAAATCTTGATCAGCGCCTCTGCACAGGCGGTTCTCGAAAACTTAGCCGGAGGGGGACAGCCGGTGTTTCTTCAACGCCCCGATTATTCTGAAAATTTTCTTCCGCTCTTTGAGTCTCTCGGTATTCCGATCGTCCGGAATTACAGTTCTGAACAGCTTTCACACGGTATAAAACAAGCCGCATTAAACGACTACCGAAGAATCGACAAAAGTAACAATAAAGTAATTGAATTCATAAGAAAAACTTTCGATTTAGAGAAACTTAAACCTTTTTAACTTATGATTGAGGGTTAAATTTCCAAATTAAGTGAGATGAGAATGATGGATGAAAGCAGAAGAGGGTTTATCGGTAAAGCCTTTGGTGCCGTCGCCGCTGCAGGGGGGGTTGCCTCGCTCATAGCGATGAAGAAGACATGGGATCCGCTCCCGAGCGTCATGTCTGCCGGTTTTACCACGGTAGACGTGTCAGGCCTAGAGGCCAATAAATTAGAAATCGCCGTATGGCGAGGTAAACCGGTATTTATTTTAAAATATACCGAAGATATGAAACCGACCGATGGCCGTAGCGTCAAAGTCGGGGATCACTACTATTCGGTAATGATCGGCTTATGTACCCACCTCGGATGTATCCCTGGATACGAAGGGGATAAAAAAATGTTTAAATGTGCCTGTCACGGCGGCGAATACTCCGCTGACGGTGTCAACACATTCGGACCGCCGCCTCGTCCGTTAGACATTCCTCCGTTCAAAATCGACGGACAAACACTTGTTCTGGGTGAAGAAGGCCCTGAATACAAAAAAATGACGGCGAAAGCGTAAGGGGGGCGAGATGGCAGAATTTAAAAAAGCAGACTCAATGCTCGAATGGTTTGACCAACGCCTCGGTGTTGTCAATTTCATGAAAGTAATGATGACGGAATATTGGATTCCGAAAAATATTAATTTCTTGTGGGCTATGGGTGTATTGTTGACCATGCTCTTTACGATGCTTTTGGTATCGGGTATTTTCTTGTTGATGTACTACAAACCGGATGTCAATATGGCGTTCGACAGCGTTAACTACACTATCATGCAGGAAGTGGCGTACGGCTGGTTGTTCCGACATATTCACGCAGTTGGTGCGTCGGTTGTTTTCTTGGTTATCTATATCCATATGTTTACCGGTATCTACTACGGCTCTTATAAAAAAGGGCGTGAGATGATCTGGATTTCGGGTATGCTTTTGTTCGTCCTGTTCTCGGCAGAAGGATTCAGCGGATATATGCTTCCATGGGGACAAATGTCATACTGGGCGGCGTACGTTATTACTGAAATTTTCGGCGGTATTCCGTTTATCGGAGATGAATTGGTTGTATGGATTCGCGGTAACTTCTATGTTGCGGACGCGACATTGACCCGTTTCTTCATGCTTCACGTATTGTTGATTCCGTTGGCGATTTTGGGTGCGATCGTATTCCACTTCTATTCACTCCGTTTCCCACACGTAAATAACGAAGAAGGTGAGTTTTTCGATTTCCATGAAGAGTCTGAAAAATATCTTGCGGGAAATAAAAAAGAGTCTAAAGTTATCCCTTTCTGGCCTGTATTCTTGTCAAAAGACGTATTCGTTATGGGTGTATTTTTGATTTTCTTCTTCTATTTGGTTTTCTTCCATTACGGTTTCGCAATGGATCCGATCAACTTTGATAAAGCGGACGGACTTAAAACGCCGGCACACATCTACCCAGAGTGGTATTTCTTGTGGTCATACGAAGTATTGCGCGGATGGTTCTTCGAAATTGCGGGTATCTCAGGTAAAGACCTTGGATTGATGGCATTCGGTTTTGCAAATATTATTTTTGTTCTATTGCCGTGGTTGGATCGCTCGCCGATCGTTAAACCGGCTAACCAACGCCCGATGTTCAAATACTGGTTTTGGCTTATGATCGTCGACTTGATGGTATTGACCGAATTCGGTAAGCTCCCTCCGACCGGACCGAATGCATGGGTTGGATTCGGCGCGTCTTTGACGTTCCTTGTCCTTTTCATCGCATTGCCGTTCATTACGAAAATCGAAGCTAAAAAGGCGGGAGGAAAATAATGAAAGAGTTTAAAATTTTAGCCGTCATTATGGCTCTTGTCGGCATTACCTATTACGGTATCGAACCGTATGCACACAGCGTAATGCACCCTGAAGTTGCGGAAGCGGACTTCACGTTCAAAGATTTGAAAAACGTTGATACCTCTTTGGCAGGAAATGCCGAAAACGGTAAAGTGCTTGTAGAAGCCAACTGTATCGCATGTCACGCAATCGAAGCTGCAGGGTATCCTGCCGTTATGCCGAATGCAGACGCGGCAGCAAGTTACGGTGTCGTACCGCCGGATTTGAGCCATGCGGGACGTGTATATGACAAAAACTATTTGGCAAACTTTATTTTTGACCCGGTCAGTGCAATGCATTTGCAGCACAAATATGCTCCGGATAGCGGTAAAGCGTTCCCGATGCCGTCATACAACTGGATGTCGGCACAAGATATTATGGATATCGTTGCGTATTTCCAGTCTATCGTACCTAAGATAACGGAATACAAAGCACAGCACAAAGCAACGTTCGAGACAGCTTGCGGACGCTGCCATAACATGAAATATGCGGGTCTTGAAGCAACGACTCCTGCAGATGTTATCAAAGAGCATATGGGTGCAACTCCACCGGATTTGTCACAATACATCAAAAGCCGCGGCGAGCACTATTTGCACAGCTTTATTAATGATCCGCAAGTATTGCTTAAAGGGACGTCAATGCCGCGTGTCGGTTTGACTGAAGAGGCGCAAAAAGAGGTCATTGCCTATATGGAAGAGATCGGAGACTCTAAAAAAGCAGAGCGCGAAACTCTTGGTCTATGGGTAATGGCGTATATGGTCGTATTCGCATTCCTGGCATATATGTGGAAACGTAAAATTTGGAAGGAGGTGCACTAAGGTGCACCTTTACGAGGAGTAAAGAATGAAAATGATCAAAGTTTTAGCTCTATGCACACTTATCGGCGGCAGTTTGATGGCGGACGATACTTTGGCGCTAAACATGAGTCAAATGGAAAACGGTTTGAACAATGTTCAAAAAGGATTCCTCTACAATGCGCCTGCCTTAATCAAAGGCGGTGTTGCGGAGATCCAAAAAGCGAATGCGTTGTTCCATGATGCGGATGCTACCAAAAAGTATCTTCCGAAAGAGAAACAACACATGAGTAATATCGCGTACAATGCGGCAAAACGTATTGATACGGCGTCTAATGATTTGGTCAAATCATTGGACAAAAAAGCGTATACTCAAGCACATAAATCGTATTCGGAAATTGTCAATGCCTGTACGGCATGTCATGCAGTAGTACGCGGCTGGTAAACGTTTTGTAACCCCTTTTTGGGGTTTCTCCCTCTAATTTCTTTGATAAATAAAACTCCAAACAACTTTTTGATACACTCGCGGATCGCTCCTTAAGATAGGAGTTTTCAAGGATTGTCGTGTTAATAGATAGTTATGGCAGAACCGTCGATTATTTACGCGTTTCGGTAACGGAACGGTGTAACTTCCGATGTCAGTACTGCATGCCCGAAAAACCCTTTTCGTGGGTACCTAAAGAAAACTTACTCAGTTTTGAAGAATTATTTGAATTTATCAAAGTTGCCATCGACGAAGGGATTACAAAAATCCGTATAACCGGCGGCGAGCCGCTCTTGCGCGAAGACCTCGATAAATTCATCAAAATGATCTATGACTATAAAAATGACATCGATCTGGCGATGACGACCAATGCTTTTTTACTGAAAAACTCGGCAAAGAAACTTTATGATGCCGGTCTGCGCCGTTTAAACGTCTCTATCGATTCGCTTAAACCGGAAGTCGCCGAGACCATTGCCAAAAAAGATGTTCTCCGCCAGGTTCTCGAAGGGGTAGAAGAGGCATTGAAAGTCGGATTGAAAGTCAAAGTCAACATGGTTCCGATGAAAGGGCTTAATGAGGGTGAAGTGTTGGATGTGCTCGAATACTGTAAAGAACGGGGAATGGTAGTCCGTTTTATCGAGTATATGGAAAATGTTCATGCCGAGGTCAACATAAAAGGGATGCAAAGCCCTGAACTCCTCGGAATTATTGGGAACCGCTATACATACAGTGATGAGGGGTTTGACGGTCATTCACCCTCTCATTATTATAAACTTGAAGACGGCTATGAATTCGGGATTATCGAACCGCACAAAGATGATTTTTGCACCAAGTGCAACCGTATCCGCCTGACGGCGGAGGGAAATCTGATCCCTTGTCTTTATTTTGACGAAGCGATGTCGATCCGAGAAGCGGTAAGACGGGGTGATATCAAAGAGGCGGCATTGGTGCTCAAAGAGGTGATTCGCACCAAACCGGAAAAAAACCGCTGGAGCGAAGGAGATTCTGAAGTTTCCAGCCGTGCGTTTTACGAAACCGGAGGGTGAGATGCTCTATCTGGTAGAACATTTTTACTCCGTACAGGGGGAAGGAAAATATACGGGAGTCCCTTCGCTGTTTTTTAGATTCGGAGGATGCAATCTCAAATGCGAAGGATTCGGATGCCGAGAAAGTGCGCCGGACGGATCGGAGATTCTCGGATGCGATACCGTGTATGCCGTCGATCGTCGTGCATTCGGTGAGCTGTGGATGGAGATCGAAGAGCTACAAAGCCTGATCTGGATCATGAACGGATACCGATTGCCTCCTCATGTGGATGTTGTACTCACAGGAGGGGAGCCGCTGATCTATGCGAATGAGCCGATTTTTATCGAGTTTATCGAATACCTTACATCGCAAGGGCACCGGGTGACGTTTGAAACGAATGCGACCATAGCGCCGGATTTTAAACGCTTTCCGTTTTATAAGCAGGCAACCTATGCGCTTTCGGTCAAACTCTCCAACAGCGGCGAACCGCTGGACAAACGGGTAAAGCCGGAGGCATTCGGAGCGATTATCGCTAACGCTAAAGAGAGTTTTTTCAAATTCACCGTCGATGAGCCTTCATTAGTAAGCCATATCGAATCGGAGATCGACGATGTGATCGCATCGTATCCGTATGTTCCCGTTTATTGTATGCCTTTAGGAGGCGACAAAGCTCATATCGAAGCGAATTGCGAAGCGGTTATCGAGTTTTGCAAACGGCGCGGATTTGTTTACTCGGATCGTTTACACATCCGTATTTGGGATCAAAATCACGGAGTATAATACGTGTAATACTTGAAGTCACGCTATTGTGATTTTAACATCAGAAGGTTTATCATGCTAATCCGTAAACTTTTCAAATTTGAAAATGCCCACATCGTCAGAGGCTGTTCGACTCAGCGATGCCGGGCTTCGATTCACGGTCATTCCTACAAAGTAGAAGTGCTGTTCGAATCCAAATACCTCGATCACGGTCAAATGGTATACGATTTCGGTCTGATGAAACAGGGGATGAAAGATCTCATCGACAGTTTCGACCATGCTATCGCAATCTGGGACGGTGATGATGCAGAGTATATTGAAGCGATGAAAAACCATTCCAACCGATGGGCCATGTTACCGGTTTCTCCTTCGTGCGAACAGTTTAGCCGGATTATCTTTTTGATGCTGGACAGACTGTTGTCCTCTACGCAAATGATCAACGGCGAACGGGGCGTGAAACTGCACAGCATCATCGTCCACGAGACTGAAACCGGATATGCACAGGCTTTCGAAGAGGATGCGTACTCGGAATTGATGGGGACGATTTCGCTTGAGACGATAGCGTTTAGCGACGAAGTGCGCGAGGGCTGGAACGATCCGCAGTTATGGGATAAAATCTTAACAGGGAAGCCGTTTGTAAACCCTGAAACGGTTTAATGCGTTATCAGCGAATGACGAGATTCTGACCCCATACACCAGCGTGTCGGGATAATCTTGACCACCGCTCCCGCATCGAACCCTTCTACTTTTTCATCCACCATCATAAACCCATTGGCACGCGAAAGAGGTAAAACCATCCCGGGACCGAATTTCGGACTCGGAGTGAAAGTCGCTCCGTCGAACCATCCGGGGATTAGGGCACGGCGCCCTTTTTTCATTTTAAAGGTTTCGGAAATCCGAGTAGTGATCGTCGCGAGATATTTATCGGCACGCCCGCTTAAGCTCATGATGGCGCTTTGCCCGAAAAGTTCGAAACACAATGCCGCAGCCAAAGGATTTCCGGGGAGATTCAGGATGACGCTGTTTCCGATCCGTCCGAAGGTTGTCGGTTTACCGGGTTTGATATCGACCGACTCGAAAGCGCTTTCAAATCCGAGCGAATGAAACGCTTTTTTCGTGAAATCGGCATCTCCGACGCTCACCCCTCCCGAAGTAATGATCAAATCGGCATTGAGGGCGCTTCGGATATGCGATTGGATCGATTCGAGGGTATCTTCCGCCGTTCCGGTAAAAATGATATCGCATCCCAGCTCGCGGGCGCGGGAGGCGAATGTCGGTGTATTAGTGTTATAGAGCTGATTGGACCCTAACGATTCAAAATGCATTTTAAGCTCATTGCCCGAAGAGAACAGGGCGACTCTCGGGCGGCGGTGCAAGGTGACATGGGTAATCCCTTGCGACGCGAGCAGGGAGATGTGATGGGCATGAAGCATCGTCCCTTTTTCGAGTAAAACCATTCCGGATTGGATATCTTCGCCTTTGAGGCGGATATGCTGAGAGGCCTTGATGGAAGGGGGGAGGGTCACTTTGCCATCGCTGAGAGTGACTTCCTCGATGGGGACGATCGCTTCGCAACCCAGCGGGATTTTGGCTCCGGTCATAATTCGGATACATTGATTCTCGACAAGACGCACTTCCCCTTCGTCTCCCGCAAAAATGACACATGATTGCGGCAGCGTTTTGCCCGCGTCTTCCGTCCGTACCGCATACCCGTCCATAGCCGAGTTATCAAACGACGGAAGCGAATGGGATGCGACAACGGTTTCGGCGAGAACACGGTAGACAGCGTTTTCAATCGGAGCGATTTCGCCCCCGAGAGGCAGTGATAGTTTATAAATTTGATCCAGAGCCTCTTCTACACTGATGGCCATTTCGTCTCCTTGAAGGGTGTCCGTAATTCTCTCTATGCAACAAATATTCGATGCGACAAAAGAAGATTTATGTACTCATTATAGGCAATTTAAGGTAAAATCCCCTTTATGGAAGCTATGTATACAACAGGAATTAATATCCACTATTTCGGAGTGATGGTGTTGATGGGGGTCGTCCTTTTCAATATTATCATGCTGGCCCTCTCAAAGCACATTATTCAATATGCCAAACGGATGAGGATCGTGATGCCGATTTCAGGTTCTCTGATCGCCCTGATCCTTTTTACGGGAGCAGTGATGATGGCGGCAAAACATTTACACTTTACGTTATCGAATGTCGCGATGATCACAATTGCGATTGTGATGATTATTCTGGAAGCCAAGCGGTATAAAACACTGAAACGGCGAACCGATATCACACAGGAAAACGCATTTAGCGAATACAAAAAGAAAGCATTCCGTTTTTTGGGTATTGAGATGGCGATGCTCGGTGTGATGACGATTTGGATGATGGTGGCATGAGGTTTCTCCTACATAACGATGCGGGATCGAATGAACTCGTTATCAGCGGGGAGGATTACAAATATCTGATCAAAGTGCGGCGACACAAAAGCGGAGATTTGATTGCGTTTCGCTCACGTTCGCAATTGAGAGAAGAATACCGTTACCGATTGGAACGCACCGATGGCCGCAACGGCTATTTTACACTGCAAAGCCATCGGAACGTACCGTGCGAAAACGAGACGAAAATACATCTGGGATGGTGTCTGATCGATCCCAAAACGGTCGAAAAAACATTGCCGATGCTTACCGAACTGGGTGTTCACAAAATTACTTTTATCCATTGCCGCCGCTCTCAGCAAAATTTTCGGCTCGATTTTGAGCGTTTTGAACGGATCATGGAAAGTTCTATCATGCAATGCGGACGTACATCGCTGATCGAATTGGCGGAATCTCCCGCATTAGGCACTTTTCTGGACGAAAACCCGGATTCGGTTATTCTTGATTTTTGCGATAACGTGTTACAGCACGGAGAAAAAATGGAGACGGTCGTTATCGGATGCGAAGGGGGGTTTGACGCAAGCGAGCGGAAACTTTTTTCGGCACATCGCGTCCGGTCTCTGAAATCACCGATGATTCTCCGTTCGGAAACGGCTGCTGTAGCGGTTATTTCAATGAGTTTGTAAAAAAAGAAATATTTGGATATAATTCGAGTCCAAAATTATCCGCCCCTGTACGGATATAAAACTATACCGACCGACGTACAACGCCGTCGATCACAAGGCAAAATAATGAAAAAAGATCTTCACCCGAACGTTATAGAATGTTCTGTTAGCTGCGCATGCGGTAACACATTTACAACAACCAGTACAAAA
The DNA here is from genome assembly GCF_937936435.1 of uncultured Sulfuricurvum sp. Lineage (GTDB taxonomy): Bacteria > Campylobacterota > Campylobacteria > Campylobacterales > Sulfurimonadaceae > Sulfuricurvum. Next base: position 20,685 of record NZ_CALDDG010000060.1, read on the forward strand.
GAATCGATCCGTGTCGATATTTGCAATGAGTGTCACCCATTTTTTACCGGTTCTGAGCGCCAAGTAGATACTGCGGGACGTATCGATAAATTCAAAAAACGTTACGCGCTAAATTAATTTTAGAATGCCGGTTTCTTCCGGCTATATATGCCCTCCGGGCACTAAAGTTAGCCTCTAAGAGGCAGAAATTGAGAAAAACCAATGCTGTCTCTTGTCCCTACTCCCATCGGTAACATCGCCGATATCTCCTATAGATCACTTGAAGTCCTTTCCGCTGCGCAGATATTGCTTTGCGAAGATACGCGTGTCACCAAAAAACTGCTCCATTTTCTAAGAGAACGCTACAACATTACGACGGAAGAGCCGAAATTTATCAGCCTCCACTCCCATAATGAAGCAGAATTCATCATGTCGCTCAGCCCGGATTTTTTTGATCAGAACGTCGTATACGTCAGCGATGCGGGGATGCCCGGTTTTAGCGACCCGGGGCAGATGTTGGTTCGTTATTGCATCGATAATAATGTAGAATACGACGTACTTCCGGGAGCCAATGCGGCATTGACCGCATTTGTCGCCAGCGGATTTGTCGAGACGAAAATGCTCTTTTTCGGATTTTTACCGCATAAAGGAAACGACCGCGCCAGCGCTTTTCAAGAAGCATTGTTCAACGGCTATACGACCGTTTTGTATGAATCTCCTAAACGGTTGAACAAGCTGTTGTCTGAAATAGCCGTTGCCGCACCGGAGCGCCGGGTATTTTTAGCCAAAGAGATTACCAAGCGATACCAACATTTTTATCGGGGGACGGCGTCGGAGCTGGCTGCGAAGATGGAAAACGAGATCCGCGGCGAATGGGTTGTCGTGATCGAGGCGTCTGAAGGAAAGGGGGCATCATTGAGTGAAACCGATATTCTTGCGCTGGATATTCCCAAAAAAGCGGCTTCGAAGCTGATTGCAAAGATCACCGGAGAAAACCCGAAAGAGTGCTATCAACGACTCTTACAATCTTAGGATATAATACTTTATGTTAATTTTTGGAAAACAACCGGTTTATTACGCAATAGAGCGTCACAAAGAGCGCATCAAGACCCTTTATCTGGCAAAAGAGCTGGATAAAAAAGAGTACTCGCACCTCATGAAGATGGGTTTTGAGATTAAGCGGATCCCTGAAAAAGCGGCACAGTCAATGGTCAAGGGGGGAAACCATCAAGGGTTTATCGCCGAAATATCGCAGATTGTGCCGTATGCTTCGCCGTTTCTCAAAAAATGCGATTTCGTCGTGGTACTCAGTTCGATAACCGATATGGGAAATATCGGTTCATTGATCCGAAGCGCCTATGCGCTTGGGGTAGACGCCCTGGTGATCTGCGGGATCAAAGAGCCCAATCTGGAACCTATGATCCGTACGAGCAGCGGTGCCGCACTCGATTTACCGTTGGTCGTCGTCCATAACATCCATGACGTACTGCACGAACTGAAGCAATCGGGATTCAAAGTGTACGGTGCGGTTATGGATGGGGAAAATATCCGCGAAACCGTTTTTACACCCAAGCGGGCTTTGGTTTTGGGTAACGAAGGCGAGGGACTCAGCGGCAGAGTTCAAAAAAGTTTAGATACGGGGATTTCGATCCCTATGGCCCATGATTTTGATTCTTTAAATGTCGGTGTAGCCGGCGCTATCTTAATGGAGAGAATGAGATGAAACACTATCAGACGTTCGAAGATTTGTTGGCTCTGGGGACAGAGAAAATTCATGAACAGACCCATATTTCCCGTGATAAAGTAGAGTTGGTGATGACCAAATCCTACGGAGAGATCGGACGGGTTCAGTTCATGGGCTACCTTTCGATTTTGGAACGTGAGTACGGTGTGGATCTCGGTGATATCCGTCAGGAATATTTGGCATTTCATCAAGAACATATGCAGAATATGCCGGAAAAGAAATCGGTCATTTTACAGGCCTCTACGAATTCGAAGCCAAAATGGATTATGGCCGGAGTCGTACTGATTGTCGTCTTGATGGCCGGAGGATATGTGACGCAGAATAAAATGTCCAGTGAACCGAAAGAAGACGTGATGCAGTTGACGACGTCGGGTATGGATGCGGTTGAAAAAGTGATTGAGACAAACGCTACTGACGTAAACGAAAGCAATGTTAGTGTCGCCGTCAATCCGGTTGAAACCAATACGAGCGGCACCGTTTCTACAGCCGTTTTACCTGCGGACGGGGTAGTGATTCACCCGATATACAAAGTGTGGTACGGGATGATCGATATGGATACAAAAGCAAAAACACAGGACATTACGGCTGAACCGATTCGAATAGATACGACGAAAAATTGGTTGATCATTTTAGGACATGGGCGTATTGAATTGGAAACCCCGGAAGGGAAAAAAGAGATTAACGATAAAAATACCGTTTGGTTTGTGTGCGAAAAAGGGAATATGAAAAAAATCTCAAAAGAGGAATTTGAAACCCTCAACGGTGGAAAAGGATGGTAAAACGATCGAGATGAAACGATTTTTTCCCTTCGTACTTTTCCCCCTCTTTCTCTTCGGGGCATCGTTTAGCACCCACATCAATTTTTCCGGAGAACCGGCTGTCGCTCTAAAAACGGCACAAAGCGCTTTTAATACGTTCGGATATCGGTTGGAAGTCAGTGATTTCGACACACAGAACCAAACGGGCGAGTTTGAAGCGACGGCTATAGGGAATAAAGTATTAAACCCGGAAATGGTAAAAGAGAGTTTTAAAGAGCAAGGTATTGAAATCGAAGCGATGAATACGCAGCAGCAAACCTTGAGTATGACGATCGATGCTCAAAAAGCACTATGGAATCTTCCGTTGCTTGTAAGCGATGAAGGAATTGAACTAAAGCGGGTTCACTCGCCTCAGTGGTATAGGGTAGAAGAGGCTCAGAGTATCCGTATCGAGCCGCCGTACAGCACTGAATGGTATCCGGATATTGCCGTCTTTGACCGATCGCTTAACCTTCTTTATTCCTATCGTTCCGATTCGGTTAAAGAGGGATTTGAACTGGAACTTCCAAGCGGTTCCGTTTATCTGAAAGTTTCCAATGTGCAGGGGATGAAAGTACTGCGTGAGGGGATGTGGATCGAGTCTAAAAGTTTAGGGCGTCCGTAAGAGGCAATTATATAAAAACATAAGTCTCTTATGTTAAAATGGCGCAATTTTTTAATAGCAGGTTATGACCATGTTTGATGAAATCCAATTCGATCGGATTAAACGCCTTCCTAAGTATGTTTTTGCAGAAGTAAATGAATTAAAAATGGCACGTAGACGTGCCGGAGCCGATGTTATCGATTTTAGTATGGGAAATCCCGACGGAGATACCCCCGAGCATATACGTGAGAAGCTGATTGAATCGGCACAAAAAACCAAAACGCACGGCTACTCGGTTTCCAAAGGGATCCCAAAACTTCGCGGAGCGATATGCGATTGGTACAAACGCCGTTTTGACGTTGATTTGGACCCGGATACCGAAGCGGTCGCGACGATGGGTTCCAAAGAGGGGTATGCCCATTTGGCGTATGCTATCACCAATCCGGGCGACGTCGTCGTGGTTCCTGATCCTACCTATCCGATCCATTCGTATGGTTTTATTTTAGCCGGCGGGAATGTTCAAAAAATGGAATTGCCGTTTGATGAAGATTACAAAGTCGATGAAGACTTGTTCTTCGAACGTCTTGAACATGCGTTTCACGTCTCATTTCCGAAACCGAAATATCTTGTTGTCAATTTCCCGCACAATCCGACTACGGCAACGGTGACCCCGGAGTTTTATACCCGTGTCGTCGAGATGGCGAAACGGGAACGATTTTACGTTATCAGCGATATTGCGTACGGCGATATTACGTTTGACGGTTATAAAACTCCTTCGATCCTCTCTGTTCCCGGGGCTAAAGATGTTGCGGTTGAGAGCTTTACCCTTTCGAAAAGTTACAACATGGCAGGATGGCGCGTCGGCTTTTTTGTCGGTAATCCGAAATTGATCGGTGCATTGCAAAAAATTAAAAGCTGGCTCGATTACGGAATGTTTACTCCGATTCAGGTTGCCGCTACCGTGGCATTGCAGGGAGATCAACACTGCGTACAAGAGATTGTCGATAAATACGATCACCGCCAGGACGTTTTGATCGAAGCCTTTAACCGCGCGGGATGGCCGGTTCGTCGAAATCAGGCATCGATGTTCGTATGGGCGAAGATTCCGGAGTGTGCCCGTCACATGGGCAGCCTTGAATTCTCAAAACGGCTGTTGGTCGAAGCGAATGTCGCTGTTGCACCGGGAATCGGATTCGGTGATTACGGCGATGAGTATGTTCGTATCGCATTGATTGAAAATGACAAACGGATCCGTCAAGCGGCTAAAAATATCAAACAATTTTTACAGCAGCTCGGCTGCAAGGTTCCTGAGTGACACGAGTCGGCGTCATCGGAGTCGGTACGGTAGGGCGTGCCGTCGTACAGATTTTAGAAGAGAACAAAAACATCATCAGTGCGCGTGCGGGTGATGAGATTGTTGTTAAAAGCGGGGTTGTCCGAAACCTATCCAAAGTCTCCGATCTCTCCATCTCTCTTTCGCAAAATCCGCAGGATATTCTCAATGACCCTGAGATCGATATTGTCGTTGAATTGATGGGGGGAGTCGATCTTCCTCTGGAAATTGTCAAAAAAGCGCTTCAAAACGGCAAAGCAGTCGTTACGGCGAATAAAGCTCTTTTGGCATATCATCGGTATGAACTTCAAGAGATTGCCGGAGACATTCCGTTTGAATTTGAAGCGAGTGTCGCCGGAGGCATTCCGATCATCAATGCATTGCGTGACGGCTTATCGGCAAACCATATCCTCTCTATTATGGGGATCATGAACGGCACCTGTAACTTCATGCTGACGAAGATGATGAATGAAGGGGCGGCATTTGGGAGCGTATTGGCAGAAGCTCAACGTCTGGGATACGCCGAAGCCGATCCTACGTTTGACATCGGCGGATTCGATGCCGCCCATAAACTGCTTATCCTTGCTTCCATTGCGTACGGCATCGACGCCAAACCCGAAGAGATTCTGATTGAGGGGATCGAAGGGATAACGCAAGCCGATATCGCTTTTGCCAAAGAGTTCGGATATACAATCAAACTGCTTGGAATCGCCAAGCGTGACGGAGCTGAAGTTGAGCTGCGCGTCCATGCGGCATTGGTAGATGAAGAGGCGATGATCGCGAAGATCGACGGCGTGATGAACGGGATCAGCGTCGTCGGTGATCGGGTAGGTGAAACACTTTACTACGGACCGGGAGCGGGGGGAAATGCGACGGCAAGTGCGGTAGTTGCTAATATTATCGACATCGTCCGATCCGGAAAGCGTTCTCCGATGCTTGGATTTAACCATCCGTTAGAAGAGGGACTTCGTCTCAAAGCGCAAGAGGACATCCGATCCAAATATTATCTTCGGTTGAGAGTATCCGACAAACCGGGCATTCTTGCAAAGATCACGCATCTTTTTGCCAACCATGAGATCTCCATCGAAGCGGTAATACAGCGTCCCTCGGAAACCGAATGCGCCCATTTGCTGTTTGCAACCCATGAAGCGACTGAAAAAGCGATTCATCTTCTAATGAATGAGCTTGAAGCATTGGATGCTG
>NZ_CALDDG010000061.1 GCF_937936435.1 uncultured Sulfuricurvum sp.
CATGGGGAATCGGCCATGACAATCCCGCTTTGACTCCGCCGGACAAACTTCGCTGCGATGCCTGTATCAGTTGGAAAGATAAAAGTATCATCCCTTCCGGAGAAGTGATGAGCAAGAGTATAGGGGGAGGCAAATATGCCGTTTTCCTGCATCGCGGAGCATACGAAGAGATGCGCGAAACGTACCGCCTGATCGGAGACTGGATCGTCCAAAGCGGAGTGAGCGTACTGGGCGGTCCCATGTTCAGATATCTCAATCGCGCCCCGCGCCGAACTAAAACTGAAAATCTCCGTACCGATATCTATATTCCTATAGCGTAATTCCCGATTCTTTTTGCAAAAAGAAGCACGGGGTGTACTTTGAAAAAAAATTACTAAATATTATTCATTGTGATTTAAAATCCCTTGTGAAATAATGGCCTTATTATCGTATAAGGAGTTAGTCATGGATTTGCTTTCACCTATCGACGTCGGAGAGTACCGTCTCAACAACAGAATATTCATGGCCCCGATGACACGGTGCCGAAGTGTTCATAATAATGTTCCGAATGAAATGATGGTTCAATACTATACGCAAAGAGCTTCTGCCGGATTGATCATCACCGAAGCGACACAGATTTCGACCAAGGGGATAGGCTACCCCTACACGCCCGGTATTCATACTGCCGAACAGGTCGAGGGATGGAAGAAGGTGACACAGAGCGTACACGCAAAAGGGGGCAGGATATTTTTACAGCTATGGCATGTTGGACGAATTTCCCATCCCGCTTTTCATAACGGAGAACTGCCGGTTGCCCCTTCAGCGATTAAGCCCTCAGGGAGTATTTATACCTATGAAGGGATGAAAGAGTTTGTCACACCGCATCCGTTGAGTACGGGCGAGATCAAAAACATTGTCGAGGATTATATAGCGGGGGCCAAAAATGCGATGGAAGCCGGGTTTGACGGAGTCGAAATCCACGGAGCCAACGGCTATCTGATCGATCAGTTTCTACGTGACGGAACGAATCAGAGAACGGATGAATACGGAGGATCGGTCGAAAATCGCGCACGCTTTTTATGCGAAATCGTCGAAGCAGTTTGTGCCGCTGTCGGTTCGAATAAAACGGGGGTTAGACTCTCTCCCAGCGGCACGTTCAACGATATGAAAGATTCCGATCCCCAAAAACATTTCTCCTATATCTGCGAACGGCTCAATAGGTACAATCTCGCTTATCTTCACATTATCGATGCGCTCGAAGGAGATATCCGACACGGGGCGAATGTCGTAGAACTCAGGATTTTAAGAGATGCGTATAAAGGAATTTTGATCGCGAACGGCGGTTATACGTTCGAGAGAGGGAATCAGACGATTCGGGACGGATTAGCGGATGCGGTAGCATTCGGGGCACTTTTTCTGGCTAATCCCGATTTGCCGGAACGCTTTAAAACCCATTCGGAACTGAACACTCCCGATCCCGCCAGTTTTTATACGCAGGATGAAACGGGGTATCTTGATTATCCTGCATTACAGTGCGATTGATGCAGACTTTTGGAATACCAGATTTTTAAGGCTTCGTTCTTCTTCGATTTCGGGGAAGCTCTCGAGATTTTCTAACCTCTCGATATATTGAAACTCCGGAGCATTTTCACGGAAAAGGTTTTTGATAAACTCACTGTCCAGTTCGGGGGCATTGAGCGCCGAGAGGACGATACACTCCTCTGCCGTGAATTCATGCAGCCGACGGATGATCTTTGCGTAATCGGAGGTCGCGGCAAATGAGCCTTTTTGGAAGCTTGGGGGATCGATAATAATCAGATCATACGGACCGCTTTTGCGGATACGGCTCCATGATTTGAGGATATTATAGGGCATGAACTCCACATTTTTCGTATCGAGTCCGTTGAGACGGTGATTTTCCCTTCCCATCGAGAGGACGTTTTTATTCATATCGACATTGGTGACCGCCATTGCTCCCCCCGCAATCGCTACAACGGAAAAAGAGCAGGTGTAAGAGAAGAGATTTAGGACGTTTTTCCCGGATGCGTTACGACGGACAAATTCCCGTCCGAGCTTCATATCGGGGAAAAATCCGATGTTTTGGGCATTGAGAAAGTTTATGTGATACTTGAGGCCGTTCTCGATGGCAAAGGTTTTTTGCGGTAGTTCACCCTCTATTGTGGTCGATGGTGATGCGGGGAGATAGCGCTGTTGAACAATCAGTGCTTTCCATTTATCCTCAGCGTAAAAGAAATCACGCAACATCGAAACGATCGCATCCTCTTGCTCATCCGCGTCAAATAACACGGCAAAGAGCACTTTATCCACACTGTCGATGGTGAGAAACCGATATCCGCCGTACGTATTGCCTCGTCCGTGAAAGAGTCGGGTATATTCTTCGGTTACGGTAGCGGCATTCGTATGTAAAAGGCGCTTTAAATCGTCTAGGTTCATTCATAATTCTTTGATAAAAGTGGTGAAAGTATAGCAGATGGATTATATGTCGTCATCCCCGACTTGATCGGGAAGGACGAGCAAAAGATTTATTTTTTAATCGTATAGAGCTTGCGCAGTTTCGCATCCAACGGTGCTAGGACTTTGTAGAGTGCCGGAACGACGAGTAGGCTGGTCAGCGTCGAGAGCAGAAGTCCGCAGATGACGGCGACCCCCATCGGTCCTTTAACCCCAGAACCTTCTCCGACGGAGAGGGCAAGGGGGAGCATCCCGAAACACATCGCCGTTGTCGTCATCAGGATCGGGCGCAGACGCGAAAGTCCCGCTTCGACAATCGCTTCATCAAGCTCTTTTCCCGAATCGCGCAACCGGTTCGCCGCATCGACGACGAGGGTAGAGTTTTTCCCCACCAGTCCGAGCAATAGCATCAGCCCCATCATACTAAAGAGCGACATATTCATCCCTGCCGCCCACAGACCGATAAACGCCCCCGTAAAGCTCAGCGGAAGCGCACTCATGATGATGAGCGGCTGTAACGGCGATTCGTACAACGCGGCGAGGATGAGATAAATCATGACCAGCGCTGCACCGATAGCGACACCGAAGGCTTCGTTACTCTCCTGCATGTGTTTGGCATCGCCGTCGAGTTCGAATGCCACCCCTTTATCCAGCCATTCATTTTGGCGTTCATTGACGATTTTGACGAGCTTGTCGAGAGGGAGCGCTTTGGTGATGTCGGCTCCGACGATCACTTTTTTGAGACGGTCGAACCGTTTGATGGTTGTCGGTGCATAGTCATCGGTAATCGACACGACGGCTGATAGCGGTACGGTCCCTCCCGATGAGGTGCGGACGTTGAGGGCGTTGATCGTTTCGATGTTTTCGCGTTTGGTATCGTCCAGACGCATTACGACGTCGTACTCTTTGCCCCGTTCGCGTAGAAAAGTGATCGTACTGTCCCCTGAATAGGCACCGGCGATCGTGTGGGCGATATCATCGACATTGACACCGAGGCGCGTGGCGTTTTGGGTAAGGACGGTAATGTTCAACTGCGGCGCTTTAGGCTGGATATTGCTTTGCACATCGGTCGTCCCCTCGATGCTGTTGAGCAGTTTCATCAGCTTACGTGCCGAGGCTTCCGCCTGATCGGCACTTTGGGCTTTGAGGATCACCTGATAGGGGGTGTTGATTTCATAGTTCGCGATATCGTTGACCTCGGTCACGCTGGTCATAGTGAATCCTTTGAGACTCTCCAACATAGTGCGGGTCTCTTTCATGACATCGCTCTGGCTTCGGGTACGCTCGTGCAGAGGTTTTAGGCGAACATACAAAGCCGATTCGTTCGCTTTATGATCATCTCCCCGTCCGACGTAGAGGGTGCAGTATTCGACTTCGGGAATTTTCCCGATACGTCGCTGTACATCGAGCGAGAGTTGTTTCATCCCTTGGACGCTGATCCCGACGGGAGCTTTCAGAGTGATATCGAACTGGCTTTTATCTTCTTTGGGCATAAATACCATCCCCAGCGTCCCCGAGAGGACGATCGAGACGACAAAGATTCCTAATGCCGTGAAAAGGGTCGTCTTTTTGTATTTCAGCACGGTGTGAATCAGATAGCGATAGCGCTCTTCCATAGCGACGAAAAAGTGTTCCGTTCGATGATAAAAACGGCTGTGCTCCCCTTTGGCGATTTGCGATGCGATCATCGGGATCAGGGTGACCGCGATGATAAAAGAGACGACGATGGCGGCGATGATCGTCACCCCGAAACTGGTGAAAAACCGTCCGACGATCCCGCTCATTTTCGCGATAGGGACGAAAACCGCCAAAAGCATCGCGGAGATGGCAACGATGGAAAAAATGATCTCTTGTACCCCTTCGATGGCGGCATTGATCCGATCCCGTCCCGCTTCTAGCCGTTTAAAGATGTTTTCGATGACGACGATAGCGTCGTCAATGATGATACCGATAGCGAGAGTGAGGGCGGTGAGGGTGAGAAGATTAAACGTCTGGCCGCTCCATCCCATGATCGCAAATACCCCGAAAATAGAGACAGGCAAAGAGACGGCGGCGATAAGGGTAAGGGTGAAGTTTCGCAAAAAGAGAAAGATAACCAGCGATGCGAGAACGGAGCCCAGGATAAGGTCGAATTGCACGCCATGGAGGGTATCGCGGATATATTGTGTCGCGTCTTGCAACGGAGTGAGAGTCATCGTCGGTTCCAATGCCGCCAACGACGGGAGTTGAGCCCGTACCGCATCGGCGATGGCAATCTCGTTGGCTCCGGTCATTTTTTTAACCATCAGTAAAACACCCGATTGTCCGTCAAGCGAAGCAAAACTGCGTTCTTCCGCCAAGGTATCGCTTACGATGGCGACATCGCCCAGCGATAATCCCTCACGTATGCGAAGGGTACTGAGGGCTTGCGCCGTTTTACTGTCGTTATCGATGAGGATTTGGTATTCATGACGCGGATCAACGGTTTTCCCGCCGTCCATTCTGACATTTTGGGCACGGATGACATTCGTCAAATCGTTCATCGTCAGTGAGTATTTGGCGAGGAGGGCAGGATCAGGGGTAATCAGAATCTGTTTTTTGCGCAGTCCTTCCAGTGTCACTCCGCCGACTCCTTCGATCCGCTGAAGACGCGGTTTGAGGATTTCATCGGCGTGTTTCATCAGTTTTTGGCCGTCTTTACCTGCCAAAAAGAGGGTGATGACCGGAGCGGAATTGATCGAATATTTATCGACGGAAGGTTTGTCTACTTCATTGGGAAGCTGAATACTGGAAACTTTGTCCCGGACGTCATTGACCGCTTCATCGAGGTCTTTGGAAAGTTTGAATTGGGCGACGACGACGCTGATCCCTTTGGAACTGTCCGAACTGAGGGTATCGAGTCCCGAGATACCGCTGACGGCTTCTTCGATTTTGTCGCTCACCTTGCTCTCGACGATATCGGCGTTGGCCCCTTTATAGGTAGTAGTGACGATGACAATCGGAAAGTCGACGTTGGGATAAAGTGCCGAGGGCATACCGGAGCGTTCGACCAGCCCGAAAAAAATCAGGGCGAGAGCGAACATAATCGTCGTAATAGGGCGGAGAATGGCGATTTTATACATAGTTTTCCCTATTTTGCGCTAATCATACCGTCACCGAAGGTACCGGGACGCAGACCCGATCCATCGGCTTCGGCAGTCATCTGGCGGCTTTTGGTATCGATAGAGGGGTAAATTTTGATGATTTTGGAACATTTCCCCGTCGCTTTTCCGTCGATGGAGATACAGAAACGGTCTCCTGTTTTGACGTTCGGGGCAAATTTGGAGTCGTATCGGATCAGGAGTTTGGTCTGATCGCTGATGAGTTTGAACAGCGGTGTTCCTCCCATCGAAGAGACCATATCCCCCACCTCGATATTTTTCTCGGAGATACTCCCCGCAAACGGAGCCACAAGACGCATTTTGGAGAGCTTTTGTTCGGCATAGGCGACCGATAAACGGGTCCGTTCTTTTTGTGCCAGTTTTGAATCGAGTTCGGATTTGAGCTTGTCGAGGGTATTTTTGTCAAACACCTGTGCGCTTCTCTCATAGCGTCCGTATTGATCACTTAAAAAAGCGCACTCTTTGGTAAGGGCATTCAAATCGGCTTTTGCCATTTGCAGCGATAGCTGCTCTTCGGCACTGTCGAGTTCGAGGAGAAGGGAACCTTTTTTTACATGGTCGGCATTATCAACGGCGACCCGTTTGACGATTCCCGACGCATTCATCCCCAAAGAGGCTTCACGGTAGGCTTGGGTCTCGAACGTAGCGTACACGCCTCCCCACAAGGTCATAGTACATAATGTCGTTAATAGGGCAATTTTCATTTTTTCTCCTCGAGTAGGCTCATAAGATCGGTTCCGTAGGCGTAAGCCAGATTGGCCTTGGCAATTTGCAGGGCATTACGGGCATTTTGGGCTCTGGCGCGTGAGGCGCTCAGGTCACTGAGTTCGCTCAGATAATTGGTGGAGTTGACTAAACCCGCTTCGAACCGTTTTTTGATGTAAACAAAGGCGACATTACGTGATTCTTCTTCGGCTTGTGCCGCTTTGTAGGCATTTTGGGACGCATCGAGGCTCATGAGGGCGATATCGGCTTCGTTGCGGATACTTTTGGTTTTGTATTCGATCAGTTTTTGGGCTTTCAGGGTCGAAAGACGGGCTTGTTCGCGCTCTTTGGCAATGCTTCCCATATCAAACAGAGTCATTGAAAGGGATGCGATGATCTCGTTTTGGTTTTCGGGTTGGATATTGGCACCGTTCATCGTATCGTAGTCGTTGTAATCGAAGGTACGGTGTTTTGCAGCAATCGTGAGTGTCGGAAGATAGGTATAGAGTCCCTCGCTGTGGCTCAGAGTTTCGATTGCGGATTGATCGGCTTTCAAATCGTTGCGCTCAATTTGGGTGGTTGCCGGTACGGAAAGCTCTCTGTATTCGAGAGACTGAACCGATTGTCCCGTCAGCAGTTCGAGATATTTACGGCTCCGTTCGAGGATGATCTTTTGGTTTTGTTCATCGTATTCCGATTGGAGTTTTGAAGCGATCAGCGATTTGAGGATATCGTCCGTCGCCAGATCGTTTTTGACCAGTATGCTAAAGCGCTCCACCTGTGCGGAGAGTTCGGTTTTTTTGTCCGAGATGGCATCCAACTCTGCCTTGGCATTAAAATAGGTGTAATAGGCTGTGATCGTGTCAAGCAAAACATCCTGTTCTTTTTGCGCGAGAGAGTGTTCTGCCGAATCGATGGCGGAGTGGATGGCATCGAGAGTCGATTCGCGTCTGAAACCGTCGAAGATATTGACCTGCGTCCCCAGTTCCAAACCGTGGATCGTTTTAGGCTCGAAGGCGGTCGCTTTGTCTTTGCGCTGGTAGAGTGCGGTGGCATTGAGCGTCGGGTAGTAGGCCGTTTTCGCCTGTTCAAGCTGTTCTTTGGTTTTTTGGGCTTCTAGCCGGACCGATTCGATCTGCAGATTGGTTTTGGCACTCGGAAGCAATGATGCTAGATCGGCGCACATCAGTGATTGGGCAGTGAGGAGCAAAAGGGCAGTATACCTCATACGATACTCCGTTTAGGATTTTATGTTGACAATGGTAACATTAAATGTGAACAATGTCAACATTGCCTTTTCATTTTGATCGATCCGTGTTACAATGTTTGCATGAATACGCCCGAATCTATTAAAAAAACATCTTCTTATCATCATGGAAATCTCAAAGAGTCGCTATTGACGACGGCATTGGAGATGGTCGATAAAGAAGGGATAGACGCGTTAACACTGCGTGAGCTGACGATGCGGCTGGGGACGTCACGATCAGCGGTTTATCGCCATTTCCCCAGTAAAGAGGCATTAATACTCGGCGTTATCGAAAAAGGGTATGAACGGTTAGACTTGCTCCTGACCCCGATTTTTCAGGATAAACATTCCAGTGTGGCGGAACGTTTTGATCGAATGGGACGAGAATATCTTGATTTTGCGATACACCATCCGACGTTGTATCGTTTGCTGTTCGGTGATAAGTATCATCGTGAACGCGAAGAGTTATGCGATTACAAAGACGAAAATCAGGCAACGGGGTTGTATGCGCTGATCGGTCTACTTCTGGAGGCGCAGGAACAGGGAATTATTGCACAGGCTAATCCGATGGTGCAGGCGGCGATGGTGTGGGCATCGATCCACGGGCTGGCCTCGTTATTAATCGACGGACATTTGTTGATGCGCGAGAATATGGAAGAGATTTATGTGTACAGCCAGAGTGTGTTGCTAAACGGATTGAAGCGGATTCCTAAGGATGAGTGAATATTCCGAGACAATTCGCATGAGGCTTGCGCGGAAGCTTGCTTCGACAACGATGCGATGGGCCGTAAAGCGATATCTTCATTTAAAACCGACCGAGAAAAGTCTCCCGTTTGCATCCGATGAGACCCCGCGTCTTTTATACATTCATATCCCTTTTTGTCTGACCTTGTGCCCCTACTGTTCTTTTCATAAATTCCGATTCGACGAACCGAGTGCCAGAGCTTATTTCGAGTTGTTGCATCAGGAGATGCGGATGGTATATGCGTTGGGATATCGATTCGATTCGATCTATTTCGGAGGGGGAACGACGACGATTTTACCGCGTGAACTCGGGGATACGATCGATCTGGCAAAATCGCTGTTTGCGATTCGTGAAGTGTCGTGTGAGAGTGATCCGGCGCATTTGGGAGATCTCGATGCAGCCTATTTGGAGGGGAAAATCGATCGCCTCTCGATCGGAATCCAGAGTTTTAACGATGAAACGCTCAAACAGATCGGCCGCTATAAAAAGTTCGGTTCTGCCCAAGAACAATATGCCAAAGCCGAGTTGGCTATCGGGCGTTTTCCGATCGTCAATATCGATATGATCTACAATTATCCCGATCAAAGCGAAGAAGATTTGCATCGTGAAATCGATACGATATTGAGACTGCGCCCGCCTCAAGTGACTTTTTATCCGCTGATGTATGCACCGGGCATACGTGAAAACCTTAGCAAACGGTGGGGAGAGCTAAGCGATGATAAAGAGGCGAAGTTCTATCGGATCATCGATGAGCGGTTAAACGGGATTTACACGCAGCGTTCAGGCTGGGCCTGGTCGCTGAGAGGAGAGGGAATTATCGACGAATATGTCATAGAGCGGAGCGAATATGTAGGAATCGGAAGCGGCGCGTTCAGTTTTATCGGAAATACGCTCTATGCAAATACGTTTTCTCTGCCCCGTTATGCCGAGGCTCTTTCTCAGGGACGATTGCCGATTACCCATGCCGTTACTTTTCCTCCGCGTGCGATCAAACAGTATCGGATGATGGTGGAACTGTTCGGTCTTACTCCCGCAAAAGAGCCTTTATTAATCGAAAATGCCCTTTTAACTTTGCTCGGTGCGTATAGAGGGAAGAAAATCATTCCCGAAGGAAGCTATCTGTTTTCGGTGATGATGCGAGAGTTTTACAACGGGATGGATTATGTTCGCGAAACGATGCGTTCAAGACTGAGCAAAGAGGACGGATTAATCCGCGACTCCGTTGAGTCGTAATCTCTTTATCGCGGCAGCGATAGGCGTGTTTGTACTTCGTCGAAAATTCTTTGGCTTTCAGAGGAACTTTTCTTGCCGATACGACTGAATACGAGTATGGCGACCCATGCCGCGACAAAACCGGGAAGAAGTTCATACACATCAAATACCCCCCCCTCCATCTGTTTCCAGATAATGACGGTGATGGAACCGGCAATCATGCCGGCTATTGCACCCAGACGGGTTATATTCGGATTGTAAAGGGAGAGAATGATGAGCGGACCGAAGGCGGCGCCAAATCCTGCCCATGCGTAGGCGACGAGTTTCAAAACGCTGGAGTTTTGATCCGTGGATAGATACCATGCGATAAGTGCGATGGCGATGACGGTAGCTCTTCCGACCCATACCAGCTCACGATCGGATGCTTCTTTATGCAAAAGGACATGGTAGATATCGCGAGTGAGGACGGAAGAGGAGACCAGAAGCTGCGAATCGATGGTACTCATGATAGCGGCGAGTATGGCGGCGAGCAAAAATCCGGCGATCCACGGGTTGAAAAGGAGCTGAGAGAGGGTAATAAAGATTTTTTCGCTGTCATGCAGATCGATCCCCTCGGAGAGAACATAGGCAAAACCGAAGAACCCGACGGCGAGCGAACCGAGTATAGAGAGGATCATCCAGCTCATCCCGATCGTTTTTGCCCTCTCCATCTCATTTTCATGCCGAATCGACATGAAGCGCACCAGAATATGGGGCTGTCCGAAATACCCTAGACCCCATGCCAACAGCGAGAGAATACCGATGAAGGAGGTTCCGCTGATGATGTCGAGTTTGGACGGATCGGCTGAACGGATAATTTCTAAACCCTCAGTGATGCCGCCGATATGAAAAATCACTACGAGAGGCGTAACTATCAGGGCAAGCATCATCAATATCCCCTGGATAAAATCGGTCCAGCTCACCGCGTTGTACCCACCTAAAAAGGTATATGAGACGATGATAACACTCCCGACGATAAGTGCTGTCGAATACTCTAAATGAAAGGTTGCTTCAAACAATTTCGCTCCTCCGACCAGACCCGATGAGGTATATAGGGTGTAAAAGAGGAGAATCACGACGGCGGTAACGATACGCAACAAATGGGTACGGTCTTCGAAACGGTTGGAAAAGTAATCCGGTATCGTGATCGCATCGTCGAGATGGTGAGTATAGACTCTCAACGGCCTGGCGATATAGTGCCAGTTCAGATAGGCTCCGACGATAAGCCCCACGGCTATCCAGCTGCCGACGATTCCGTCGGTATACATCATACCGGGCAACCCCAGCAGAAGCCATCCGCTCATATCCGAGGCTCCGGCGCTTAGAGCCGTCACACCCGGTCCGAGTCTGCGCCCGCCCAAAACAAAGTCGCTTAGATCGTCGGTCTCGAAATAAAAGTAAATCCCTATCGCGACCATCGTGATCATGTAAGCGGCAAATGAGATAATTACCGGTGTTTCCATGTATTCTCCTTTGTATTGGCATGCAATCCCAGATTACCGTAACGGTGATAGCTGTGGGAAATGCTTTGTTCTCTAAAATAATGCATGAGTTCGATTCTTCCGTGCGGAATAAACGGTTCGGACGAGATATAAAGCGCATTGTCCGCACTGTGTTGATAGACCTTGGGCGAAACGTTTTCAGCGTTTAAATAACGTATTTTGTCTACCTGCCGCATCGTTTGTCTTAATCGGTTTTCATCCTCTTGCGCAAATGAATCTTCGATATCCAATAAGACAGAGTGGTGTTCTGCCAGCCATAATAGGGACGGTGACGATATATCGGCAGGGACAGAGAGGTAAAGTTTGGCTCCTGCCATTTTTATCGCCGCAATCGACGCGCATATCGCATGAACACTCTCCTCGGATTCCAAACGGAGCAATACGCTGTTCACGTTTCGATAACGAACGATATTGCTCTCTCCGCGTATACGGCAAATATCCCGTTCTTGGGTAAATTCACGATCCAGCCAATAGGCAAAGTTTTTTGCGGTGGCGATTGCACTATGCAGTTCGGAAGTAAAAGGCGAGGAACCGTTCATGAGTGTGCGAAGACGGTCTATATAGGGATGGTAGAGCGTTTCGTGTATATTCGTGCTAGACAAAGAGAGATTCATAAACTGGGATACATAATTGAACCCGCCCGCTTTTCTGCCGCTTCCGATAGAGGATTTGCCCATACCGCCGAAGGGCTGGCGCATGACGATGGCTCCGGTAGTGGGACGGTTGATATAGAGATTCCCGGCGAGGAGGTTCTCTTTCCATATGGCCTGTTCCCGCTCATCAAGACTCTCCAATCCGGAGGTCAACCCGTATCCGGTCGCGTTGACAAGCTCAATCGCATGTTCCAAATTTTCGGCACGCATGACGCTGAGTACCGGACCGAAAAGCTCGTTCATATGGCAAAAATCGCCGTTTTTGGTCCCCCATCGGATCGACGGGCGGAGCATGTAAGGATTATTATCGTCGCTGTAGGAGGGTTTCAGAGCCCAACTTTCATTATTGTCCAGATAGCTTAGTGCATGTTTGAGTGTGCCTGAAGGAGGGGCGATCAATGCGCCGACACGGTTTTGGAAATCCCATACCGATCCGACCTGCAGCGAGGATGCCGCATCGATCAGGGTCTGTTTGAAATGGGGATCGTCATACACCTCTTTCTCCAAGATGAGCAATGAGGTCGCCGAACATTTTTGTCCCGAGTTGTTAAAGGCGGATGCGATGACATTTTTGATCGCTTGATCGCGGTCGGACAAAGCCGTAACGATGGTAGCGTCTTTGCCTCCGGTTTCGGCACTGAGATGGAGATCGGGGCGTGCTTTGATCATGGCGTAGACGGTTGTTTCGCCTCCGGTAAAGATGACGAAATCGGCGAGGGGATCGGTGATGAGGTATTTACCTGCCGTTTCACCGCTCGTCGGGACGAATTGGAGGGTGTTTTTGCTGACTCCCCCCTCCCAAAAACATTGACAAAGGCGATAGGCGCATAATACCGCATCGGATGAGGGCTTTAGGATAACGGTATTTCCGGATGCCAATGCTGCGGCAATCCCTCCGGTCGGAATAGCGATGGGGAAATTCCAGGGACTGATAACGACGCCGACCCCCTTTCCCATGGCGTGAGCGTTGGTAAGGGCAGTGAACTCTCGGACACTGTAAGGATAAAAATTGCAAAAATCGATTGCTTCGGAGACTTCGACATCGGTTTCACTAAAGACTTTTCCCACTTCGGCAGCGGCAATACCGATCAGATCGCCTCTGCTTTTTCGGAATTCATGGGCGACGTTCATCAAAATTTTCTGACGGCTGAGCAGATCGAGTGTCCGCCAGCCATCCGGATCGGCAGCTGCCACACGGAGGGCTTCACGGATATTATCTGCGGAAGCTCGGCTATAGCTTCCGACGACGACGTTGTCGTGATATTGCGATTTATCGATGACGGTAACTCGATTTTCAGACGGTATCGTGACGCCGCCGATGACTGCATCGACATCAAATCTGCCGTTTTGTGCAATATTTTTCCATTTATAGCGAATGTGTTCCGCCCATTGTCGATTTTGAGGCAATGCGAAGTCGGTATCGCTTTCGTTGACGAAGCGGTAGATGGAGGGGTCGATTTCTAATACACGGGGAGGAAGAGAGCGATTTTGGGTACGAAACGCTTTGAGATTCAGATCGGGAATTTTTACAAGGGCATCATCGTAGCTTCGAACCAGTTTCTCCCACGCCGGAGAGTTGACGCGCAATCCGAAACTGTGGCGTAAAAAGTTTTGTTCGGCGGTATTCTCATCAAACCGCCGTACCAGATAGGCAATAGCATTGGTAAAAGTCTTTGCCGTAGCGGTAGGGGCATAAAGGATAACTTCAAGTCCTTCGTTTTTGAGAAGTTTATACGCCGTCTCGCTCATCCCCTCCAGCATCTCTGCGCTGTAGGACTCTTCGACTCCCCGTTCACGTGCTAGGAGTATTCCCAGTGCATGGTCGAAAAGGTTATGGGATGCAACGCCCGTATGGACGGCAGAGGCGATTTGCGGATCGAGGAGATAATCCATTAGTATTTTGTAGTTCGCATCGGTTTGGGCTTTGTACAGATAGGTGACGTAAGGCCATCCGCGCAGGCTAGCTTCGGTCAGCTCCATCTCCTGATTGGCTCCCTTGACCAGTCTTATTTTGATCGGAGCTCCCCCCGCTTCAACCCTCTCTAGTGCCCATTTTGAGAGTTTTTGCAGATAGCTAAGGGCGTCAGGTATATATGATTGTATGACGATTCCGGCGTACAGTGCGAAAAACGGCTTTTGAGAGAGGGTATAGATGAATGCATCGACGGTTAGGCCGACATCTCGATACTCTTCCATATCAAGATTTACAAATTTATTATGCTCCATCGCGATCATATAAATGCTCTCCAAAGAGCGGGAAATCTGCTGTACGGACCATTCATGCGCCAGCGGAGTGATCTGCGAAAATATGGTTGAGATTTTGATCGAGATGTAGTCGATTGAAGGATTTTCCAAGGCATCGATATATTTTAAAATCCGTTCATGGGCCTCTTTTTCGCCTAAAACCGCTTCTCCGATAATATTGATATTGACGCGGGTATGTTCGTCCTTGCGTTTTGCCAGATAATGAGAGAGCAGGGAGCTTTCTCCTTTAATCACGACGTTACTGACATCATTGCGGAGATAGCGGATAAAAAGGGGGACGGAGATTATCGGAAGATAGAGTCCGATATGACGGAACAGCCATACCAAGAGCTGTTCAAACTCGCTGAAAAAATCGGTGTTTTCATATTTCGAAAAAAGAAATTCGAGCTGGTCGGCGATCCGTTTGGTATCGTGTGAACGGAAACTCTGATCCAGCAATTCGATCAGAAAAATTTTGTTGAGAGGATTTTGGAGCATTCGCTCCATCACTTCGTGGAACTTTTGCTCGGTGTGCTCCCGATGAAGTTCAATCTCGGATTGCCACTCTTCGGCAAGATGTTTGGCATTTTCAAATAGGGTTGTCGTAATGTGCATTGTACTCCTTTGTGGTTGTCACAATAGGATCTTTGATCAAATCTGAAAAGCTAATCAATTCCTAAAACGATAAATTGCAAATACCAGATACCGATAGATACGAGATATCCGGCTAACACTGTCCATGCGAGTTTCATGTGGGCCGAAAAGGTATAAATTCCGTGCATTCTCCCCATTACTCCGACTCCCGCCGCACTTCCGAAACTGATCATTGATCCGCCGATACCCACGGTCAATGTCAATAGCATCCATTGGGTATAGTCCAGAGGCGGGTTGGCTTTTAGGACCGCCGACATGACGGGGACGTTATCGATCACGGCAGAGACAAATCCTACGGCGATGTTGACATAGGTCGGATTAAGCGCTTCGAACAGTTGAGTAACATATCCTAAAAATCCGGCAAAATAGAGGGCTCCGACGGCTGCCAAAATCCCGAAGAAAAAGAGGAGTGTATTGTTTTCGATTCTACTGATGGATTTGAAAATATTGACGTCTTGTTTGTGGCGTCGTTTTAAAGTGTACATATATAGCTGCAACACGGAAAGTCCGAACAGCATACCCCACATCGGTGGAAGCTGCATTACCTGTTTGCATAAGACCGAAACGGCAATCGTCGCCAAACCGAGAAAAATAATGACTTTTCCCCCTCTGAGAATTTCGATTTTTTCGGCGAGTGCAGGATCACCGTCTTTGTAAGGATCTTCGTCCGGAATATATCTGACCAGTAACACTGCCGTGACGAGCCATCCTAAAAATGCGGCAGGGAAAAGATAGAGGAAATCGGAAAATTCCCCTTTTTGGGCTGTCCAGGCCATGAGCGTCGTGATATCGCCGAACGGGCTCCAAGCACCGCCGGCATTGGCGGCGACTACGATATTGATGGCACCGGGAATCAAAAACGCTTTATTCTCTTTTTCAATCGTGATGAGGACGGTGGAGAGGATCAGGGCCGTCGTCAGATTATCGGCGATAGGGGAGATGAAAAATGCCAGATCGGAAGAGCGTCGTGTAGGGAAAGAGTGTAGATCTCGGTGGTC
>NZ_CALDDG010000062.1 GCF_937936435.1 uncultured Sulfuricurvum sp.
AGATAAAGGAATGTGACTGGAGTTCAGACGTGTGCTCTTCCGATCTAGGACATCGAAAGGTTCGAGTTCGACAAAACGTGCAGAGAGGGTAACGGCAGAATGGGTCTCTTTGGCCCGACGCGAAAATTCGGAGGGTGTTTGCCCGAAATGTTCTTTAAACACTTTCGTAAATGCGGCGCTCGTCTCGTATCCGCTCTCCATCGCAATAGACGTTATGTTACGGTCGGTTTTGAATTTGATCGTCGTTTTTTGCAATCGGACACGCCGGATATAATCTCCGACACTCTCGCCGACGATCGATTTGAAAATCCGATGAAAATGGTATTTCGAAAATCCGGCGATTTTCGATAACTCATCCAAAGAAAGATTTTCGCTGCTGTGTTCTTCAATGTGTCTGACGGTTCGATAGACACTTTGAAAGTACTCCTTTTGAGTCGAATCCTTCATATCGCTACAACACTTCCAGAGCCGCATACGGTGTATTGTAGTGGATCATCTCGCTTATTTCCCCGTTTTGCATATTCAATGCCGAATACCCAAGACCGGAAGGTGTCGCCGCACCGTAACGGTTTGCCGTCCATCCCACAGGCTCGGAATAACCCGATTCAGACCAGATAGCACATAGATCCCTGCATTTTCCCGATCGGCTCACGATATAGGCATGATTCGGAGAGCTTTCGTCTTTTTTACCCGTTCCGCTTGTCGGCAATGCCAGTTTGACACCGTTAATCGTTCCGTAACGGTAAAGATTATTGACCCCTTCTTTGCGAGTTTTCCCTTTGGCATCGTGATTGAAAATAGCATTTAAACGATCAAAACTGACAAAATCGGCACCGCCGTTCAAGACTCCGCTGTTATCGCTCGTACCGTCGCCAGAGCGATCCCAATGGTAAAACCATTGTGTACCCACATGGACGGGGGCGATCAATTTCCCCTCTTTACCCAGATCGATCACATCGTTCATCACCCTTAGCGATACGGTGATTTCACTGTTTGCTTCTTTTACGACAATCGTATAATCGTTATGGGCTTTCTGAACGCTCGGCAATGCCCTAAACGTCACCTCACCCGAACTGTTGAGCGTAAAAAGGGCATTGTCTCCCTTACCTGCGATCAGAGTCGCACCGGAATGGGCTTTATAGACGGGTGTAGATATCGAAAATTTCCCTTCCAACAGATCGTCTGTGCGGATCGTCTCACTGCCCGAAACCGCCGACACCATTCCTAAAAAAAGTACTGTTACATCTCTCAAACGCATTTCTTCCTACCTCTTAAATCGCGATACCGAGAGATCGGATAAACTCTTCGACTTTGTGCGTGTAATCATTATCCAATCCCAGCTCTTCATTAATCTCTTTATGCGATTTGGCCTGCGGAGCTACTTCGCTGCGTACGCCTATCGATTTGGCCGCTTTTACAAACGCTTCGGCCTGAATGCACGGTTTATCAGGACGTTCGGTCGAACACACCAGATACATCGGAAGTGCCGAAGTACTCAGGCGCTGTTGCGGTGAAGCACTCTCCCAATACGCGGAGTCGGTACCGAACGCTTCATCATAAAAACCGTAATGTTTGCCGTTCATCACTTTTGGTATATCCATCGCTGCACTGTCAAGCGAAACGGTTCCGAGCCACGGTTTCAAATTCGGATAGCGAGTAGGATCGGATGAGAGGAGATCGACGAGATGCGCTCCGGCAGAATGCCCCATCAATACGATTTTAGTCGCATCTCCGCCCCATTCAGCTGCATGTTCTTGCACATAAGCGAGTGCGGAAGCAACATCGTCCGCCTGTTTCAAAGGATCGGCATTAGGTAATAAACGGTAATTGACCGAAACGAAAATGATCCCTTTCGGATTCCAGCGCGCTACTTTGTTATCGACAACACGCTCCATCCGTTTGTCCCCGATCTTCCATGCTCCGCCGTGAACCATGACAAAGATAGGAGCATTTTTCGGTGTAGCCGGGAGATAAACATCCAATTTCTGTTTCTTATCGCTTCCGTAAGCAAACTCTTTGGCTCCACTCGCGTTTTGCGATCCCGAAGCGGCTCGTGCTTCGGAACGTTTTTGGATCATATCCCGGATCGCTCCGGCATTCAGCTCCAGTGTCAATAGCCCTGCAAGTGCCAAAACAGCCCATGCGAAACGTGTCGTTTTCATCCGTTACCTCTTTGTTAAAATAAGCAACATGATTATACGATGATTAATAAAACGAAACTATTTCAATCTTGCTATTTTTTCGTGCAGGCGACCGGTATATTCTTATCCCGCGCATATTCCACCCCCCAGTCGATCATCATCTCTAAGATCGGACGGATCGCTTCGCCGTGCGGCGTGAGGCTGTACTCCACTTTCGGGGGGACCTGTTCGTAGACGACCCGTTTGATCAGGCCGTTCTCTTCCATCTCCCGCAGTTGCTGCGTCAGCATCTTTTGGGTGATGCGGGGCATGAGCCGGAGCATTTCGCCGTTACGCAATACTTTTTTGTCGTGCAAATGCCATAGAATAAGTCCTTTCCATTTTCCGCCTATCAGTTCAAGGGTGAGTTCAAAATGGCAATTGAAAGGAGATTGAATCATTTATAGTTACCTTTTAGTATGTACAGTACTTTTTAGTACGTTCTTGATTTTAAATACCGTATTCTATAAAATCACTTCTGACAAAATCTTGAAGGAGAAACTGGTGAAACATGTATTGTTATTAAACCTGCATCAGAAATACGAAGGGATCGCTAACGGAAACTTAACACGGGATATTCTAAAGGAAGCCAAATCTTTTTTTCTGAATCATGGGTACGAAGTCAAAGAGACGACTATCGATGAAGGATATGATGTAGCCGAAGAGTTGGAAAAATTCAAATGGGCCGATCTCTTTTTCGTCCAATCTCCCGTCTATTGGATGGGATTGCCGTGGTTGGGAAAAAAATATATCGACGATATTTTCTCGGGTGGAACCGGTGCGGTCACCTACGCCAGCGACGGACGGAGCCGAAACGATCCGTCTAAAACCTACGGAAGCGGCGGCTTGATGGGTGAGAAACGGTATATGCTCAGCTTTACCTATAATTGTCCGGAAAGCGAATTCGATAATCCCGACGGTTTTTTTGACGGGCTTAGTCTGGACCAGGCCAACATCGCCCTTCACAAAACATTTCAGTTTTGCGGAGTGAAACCGTATCCGAGTTTCTCCGTTCACGACATCTATAAATCGGAATTCGATCTCGATACCGCATTGCACAATCTGCATAGCCATTTAGAACAAAATTTACACTAAGGAAATACCCATGCGAAACGATTTTGAAAAAGCGATGCACTTCCGCTATGCGTGCAAACTGTTTGACGCCACAAAACCGATGCGTAACGAAGATTTGACCTTTATCCTCGAAGCGGGACGCCTCAGTCCCAGTTCGTTCGGGATGGAACAATGGCAATTTTTCGTCATCCGCGATACAGCGATGCGCCAAGCGATACAGGCAGTAGCATGGAATCAACCCCAAATCACGACGGCATCCGTCCTTATCGCCGTCGCGTATAAGAAAAAAGTCCGCAGTACCGATAGCTATATCAAAGACGAATTTGCAAAATTCCACTATCCAGACTATCTTTTAGCAATGTATGCCGGTTCCGTCGATCCCCGAAGCGATGAAATGTTAGAGTGCTGGTCGTCGCGACAGGTCTATATCGCGGCGGCGAACATGATGACTGCTGCCGCATCGATCGGAATCGATTCATGCCCTATGGAAGGATTCGACCGTAAGGAAGTAGAAAGTATCATGGGGATTGATACGCAAACCTACGGTGTCCCTTTGCTCATTCCGTTTGGATACCGTGTCAACGAACAACCTCCGCTTCACCGCTCAGAACTCAGTAATGTCGTAACGTATATTTAAAAAGGAACCCAATGCAACCATTTACCTACTATAACCCGACCCGCATCGAATTCGGACGCGGCAAAGAAAACGATATCGGAAAAATGATCGCCGAACAGGGAATTAAACGGCTTCTTCTCGTTTATGGAACCGGTTCGATCAAAAAAAACGGCTTATACGACAGAGTCATTCAGAGTCTTACAGAAGCGGGAATC
>NZ_CALDDG010000063.1 GCF_937936435.1 uncultured Sulfuricurvum sp.
AAAAAACCAAACAGGTCTATGAACTCAAATGGGACGGAGAGATGAAAGTCACTCTCGATACGTTTGTCGATCTCGGGGGAGCTTTCATCGCGGCGTTAGTCTTGATTTTCCTCCTTATGGTCGTTTATTACAAAAGCTTTGCTCTGAGCGGAATCGTCCTTCTCGGAAGTTTCCTCTCGATCATCGGAGTCATTATCGGACACTGGATCATGGATATCTTCACCACAGATACCTTTTTCCTTACCGCAACTTCATTGATCGGATTCATTGCCCTGATCGGTATTAGTTCGCGCAACTCCCTCCTTCTGATCGATTTCACCAAATCGCTGATGCTGGATAAGGGGATGCACAAACAAGAGGCAATCGCCTATGCGACGGCAACCCGCGCCAAACCGATTTTTCTGACCGCGGCGGCTATTATCCTGGCTTCTACTCTACTCGCCAGTGATGCAGTATTCGGAGGGCTTGGAGTCTCGCTGATTTTTGGTACAATTGCGGCAGTCATTGCATCGCTCGTGGTTGTCCCCGTCCTCATCGATAATTCCGATTTGGAACGCCATTTCAATTTCCGCGAACGTAAAACCGTATCGATAAAGGAACCCTAACCTACCGTGTTTACCCCGATCAATAAAACTTCCACCAACGTAATGAGCGATTTGCTCACTATCGCCAAAGATCGGGGAGTCGCGGTAGATGAACTGGATTTTGACCTTCTCACCTACGAAACCTATTATAAAGGGACGGTAGATGATGAATGGCAATATCTCGAGGGGGACAATCTCCTCGAACAAACAACCGAAATCGAAATCCGTTCCAAACTTTTTTTGCTTCGCCAAGAGTATCAAATCCATATTCGCCCTTTTAGTCCTCATCCTTATCTGGATTTGCGTTTTTCGATTGCCACCGATAAGTACAAAAGTAAAGCAGTCGCAATTATCGATCCTAAATCAACAATCCCTTTAAAAAAAGGAGTTCAAAAATGGATCAAAGAGGCTATTGTCCGAAAACAGCTCCGTCACGGACTGATGATCGGTATTTTCAGCACTCACCTCGATCAGGAGATCAACCGATTTCTCCTTAAAATTCAAAAAGAGGGAGCCTTGTCGGCACCGTATCGTCTTCCCATAGCCGAACTCTTTCCGCCCGTCCCTCCGACGAACGACAAGATCATCCTCCACTATAAAGAACTCAACAAATCAAACAGTCTGATAGAGGGGGTCCATCCCGACGATCTCATCCTCGAATACGTCTTTGCCAAACACGGACGCGACGGACGGGCCTGTGACGGCAATCACATCCTGGTTCCCGAACCCGTTATCCGATATGCCGGGCAGCTGGTTGTCGACGAAGAGAGCGTCAAAGCCGAAGAAGACGAGGAAAGCATCCGTTTTTATGCTAAAAAATCGGGCTTCGTTCAACGGAAAAAAGGGGTCTTTCTCATAGCGCAGGAACTTCAGATCGATACGGCAAGTTTTAAAAAAACCGGCTCTATCGAAGCCGGCGTCGACAAAGAGATCTCATTGAAAATCAAGAAAAAGGTGGCGGTTGAAGACTCCATCGGAACCGGGGTCAATATCGACGTCCAAAAACTCGACGTCAGCGGTACGGTGGGGGGCAATGCTAAAATTCAGGCATGTGAAGTGACGATAGGGGCACAAACGCACCGCCATTCTAAAATCAACGTTACCGAAGCCGCCAATATCCATCTGCACCGCGGAAATTTGAAAGCCAAAGAGGCGATCATCGAGATACTCGAAACCGGAAAAGTCGAAGCCGATACCGTCCGGGTCTCTAAAATGGTCGGCGGCGAGATCATCGCCCGGACTGTTTATATCGATACTCTCTATTCCAATGCCCGTATTACGGCATTAGAGTCGATAGAGATTCAAACCATAGAGGGAGAAGGGAATAATCTCGTTATCGATCCTCATGCCCTTGAATCCTACCATGAAAAGATCGAAGCGCTTAAAATCGATATCCGTGCGAAAACGTCCCGTTTACAAGAACAGAGCAAAGAGCTGATCGCACGCCAAATCTCTTTCAAAGAGAAACATAGCCGCATCAAACAATTTCAACAGCGTCTAATCGAAGCGAAAAAGAACGGTACCGAGCCCTCCAAAGCCGATGTGATACGGGTCATGCAATTTAAAGCCGAATCAGAAGATCTGAAAAAATTTTCCGATACCCTGCAAGAAGCCGAAGCCCATTTGCATGCCTTAAACGAAGAGTTAAACAAACTATACGAAGCCGATCTGCATGCCGTCGTCATCCATCACGGAGTCTATAACGGTCACAACCGGATTATTTTCATCGACCCGAAAACACATCAAAACTATGCCGTCACTCCCAATACACAAGTAACGACCGTTCGTCTTGTACGCGAGGGAGAAGATAAACGTCTCCTATTAGAATCTTAAAAAAAATCAACTTCTTTTAAAGACGACAAAAAGATTTTAATTTTTTACGCTACAAAACGTCTATGAAATTATTTGATTTATCCCTTAGCACTCCCTATTTGTCCCTCGATCCTATCTTCTACCATGAAGTTTCAACGACGCCGTTACGGAATCCCCGTTTGGTAAGCGTCAATGCCGAAGCGGCAAAGATGCTCGGCCTGGATCCCGAAAAACTCTCTGCCCGAGAGCTCGAAGAGCTCCTCAACGGAACACGCCTACTCCCGGGCTCACGCCCCTATGCGATGTGCTATGCCGGACATCAGTTCGGCTATTATGTCCCCCGGCTGGGAGACGGACGCGCCATTAATCTCGGCGTTGTCGGAGGCTGGAACCTCCAGCTAAAAGGATCAGGACAGACCCTCTACTCCCGACAGGGAGACGGGCGAGCCGTTTTACGCTCGTCGATTCGGGAATATTTGATGAGCGAAGCGATGCACGGGCTCGGCATCCCTACCAGCAGAGCGTTAGCTCTTATCGGCTCCGATGAAAAGGTAGCCCGCGAAAAATGGGAAAAAGGGGCTATCGTGCTGCGTATGGCTCCTTCCTGGATACGGTTCGGAAGTTTCGAGTATTTCTTCCATACGAACCGCCACCGGGAACTGGAATCCCTTGCCGATTTTTTGATCGCAGAATCGTTTCCCCATTTGATCGGAGCGGAAGATGCTTATATCAAAATGTATGTCGAAATCGTAAAACGAACGGCAGAGATGATCGCACACTGGCAATCGGTAGGGTTTAACCACGGTGTCATGAATACCGATAATATGTCGGCAATCGGCATTACGATCGATTACGGCCCTTTCGCTTTTATGGATACATTTGAAAGCGGATATATTTGCAACCATACCGATACGCAGGGGCGCTACAGCTACGATAATCAGCCCCGTATCGGATACTGGAATCTCGAACGTTTCGCTCATGCCCTTTCACCGCTCATACCGCATGAAAAGCTCCAAAGGGAGTTAGAAAGATACGGCACGTATTTCACCACAAAACTCATGGAGCTTTTACGTGCAAAGCTCGGTATCGATACGCCGCATGACAATGACGGCGATCTCTTACGAACACTTTTCACGGTTATGGAGAACGGTCGGAGCGATATGACGCCGTTTTTCCGTACCCTCAGCCGATACGACGGCAAACGCGAACCGCTTTTAGCCCTTTCTCTGGCGCCGAATCAGCTGAATGAGTGGCTGGATCGTTACGATGAACGCCTTGTAACCAATACCTCATCTATCGACGAACGGCATGAGCGAATGCTCCGTACCAATCCCAAATATGTCCTCAAAAACTATATGCTTCAAGAAGCGATCGATCAGGCCGAGAACGATAATTTTAGCCTTGTAAACGATCTGCTCATGTTGGCGCAATCACCCTACGATGAGCATATGCTATTCGAACGCTATAGCCTCCCTACCCCTTTGAATCTGAAAAACTTGAAACTTAGCTGCTCCTCTTAGGAGTAGCCAAGTTATGATTATTTTTTAATCATAACCACACCATACGGGTATGCTTTCAGACTAAAAACTCCCCTTTTATCCTTTGATTTGATTAAAAATATTATTGAAAAATTCTAAAATAATCAAATTTTTTATCATCATGATTAAAATATAAGCACTTGGCTTTCTTTATTGATACACCTCCCCATTATACTATCGCAGAATTTTTTATGCCTTTGAGGAATACCAATGCAACGTGACAATCTCATCAGTTATATGAACAACGTGCAGACTTTTGAAAAAAATATGAGTTCGCTTTCCGATAAATGGGATCTTTTAACCCTTCTGGGCTCGATGTCGAATATAGGGATGGATACCAGCGAAACCCGCAAAGCGTTTGAGGATTTGCTCGACGAACCGCTGATACGGCTGATACGGGAGACATTTTACAAAAGTCTCGACGAATTGGAATCGAAAGCGCAATCTGCCATCGACATTCTGATCCGCAATCTCTTTGAACGGACAGCCGATATCGGCTTTTTAGCAACCGATGATGACATACGAAACTATCTACACTTCGTAAACGGTACCGATTTTTCCCATTCCGAGGAACTTCGGCAGGAAAAACTCGATAAAAAGAGCGCTCTTCATCAACGCTTTCAGGAGTACATTGCTAAATACAGCGTCTACGAAAATATCGTTCTTCTCGATACCAAAGGGAAAGTGTTGGTACAGTACGATCACACGAATCCTGTTACCCATTCCAAAGATCCGCTGATCCAGGAATCTTTGCGGACCCATCAAGGATACGTAGAAACGTTCCGTCCTACCGATTTGACCCTTAACAAGCCTTCTCTTATCTACTCCTATCGGGTCTGCGATGCGGAGAGTGAAGAGGCAATCGGGGTTTTATGTCTGATGTTTCGATTCGAAGATGAATTACGCGGTATATTTCAGAAGCTCATACGGGATAATCCCTATATTGCATTGGAACTTTTGAGTCCAGAGGGAAGAGTCATCGCTTCCTCCTCCCCTCACCATGTTCCGATCGGCTCACCCTTGCAGGCACGCGACAATCAAAGCCATATTACCTATTATGCCGGATTCGAATACCTCTATAAAGCGGTCAAGACAAGCGGATATCAGGGCTATGAAGGGCCGGGATGGATCGGCCATGCGATGATACCGCTTCATCTGGCTTTCCGCACAAACCAAAATGTATCCTCCGAAGCCAATGAACTCTTTCAAAAAGTAGCCAAGACGACTGCCTATTTTCCCCAAGAGCTCAAAGATATTTTGGAAAAAGCGAAAAAAATCCAATCCGAGCTCGACATTACCGTTTGGAACGGCAACGTCCAAATCGCCAATGCCTCCAATAAAGAAAATCCCTTTACCAAAGCATTATTAGGGGAAATCTCCAAAACGGGCGAAGAGACCAAGCGGGTATTTGAGCAAACCGTTTCCGACCTCAACAGCGCGATGCTTACCCGCTACCTCGAAGATTTGAAAATCGAATCTTCACTGGCGATCGATATTATGGATCGTAACTTATATGAACGGGCAAACGATTGCCGATGGTGGGCTTTGACATCCACTTTTCGCGAACTTCTTTCCCAAACGGAGCTCTCAGAAAACGATCAGGAAAACATGACCTCTATTCTTACCTATATCAACGATCTCTATACCGTCTATACGACTATGTTTCTATATGACCGCGACGGTATGATTGTCGCCGTTTCCAATCCGGATAGCTCGCGCTTTATCGGAAAAAAAGTGGGACATAACTGGGCATCGCAAACACTTCTTCTTGAAACGTCTCAACATTATGTGGTCTCATGCTTCGAACCGAGTCCGTTCTACGACGGACGTTTTACCTATATTTATAACGCGGGGATCCAAAATCGCTCCGACGAAACTGTCGGCGGTATCGGTATCGTTTTCGATGCGCAGCCTCAATTTGAAGCAATGCTTTATGATGTACTGCCCAAAAACGACGATCATACGATCAAAGACGGAATGTTTGCCCTTTTCATCGACCGATCCGGGCGTGTCATCTCTTCTACCGATTCATCGATAGAGATCGGAAGTACTATTGCCCTTCCTGAGACGATTCTGGAGATCTCTGCGGCACAAAGCGATGCACGGATGATCCGCTATAACGGTCTGTATTACGCTATCGGTGCGACCTGCTCTTCCGGTTACCGCGAATACAAACAAAGCGACGGATACCGAAACGACATCATCGCCGTCATTTTCCGTCCGATCGGGGAGTGTATCCTGGCCCAGATTCAGGCAGAAGCTCCCGCCAAACGCACTTATCTTTATCCGAAACCGACAGGAGGGGAAGATACCTGCGAAATGTCGACGTTCTTTATCGGCGGATCGCTCTTTGCCATCGAGTCCAAAGAGATCGTCTGCTCCCTCATGCATCAGGAGTTGACCTCTATTTTGCACGCGAGCGATTACAGTCTCGGCGTCATCGGTTACGACAAACGGATGGTCAATGTCATCTCTTTGGCCAAATTGTTGGGCATGGAGAAAAAATACGATAAAGAGCATGATGCGATCATCATCATCAAAGCCACCATCGATTCGCAATCGATCCATCTTGGACTGGCCGTCGACAGCATCTTCAGCAGCCCGGAGATTCCGCTGCGATCCATCAGTCACTACGCCAATATGCTTAAAAACGAAAATTCTCTGACCAAAGCGGTCATCATCCCCGATCATGCCGAAGACTTTGGTAACGAAATGATTTCGATCCTGGATATCCCGAAAATATACGCTCAGCTGGTACAGCCCTATTCACGCCCTGCCCAACGGATCATGGCCTAGTAATAGGCAGTTTAATGTTTGACGTTTCGGCCGAGTTTCGATTCGATCGAAGCGATTTTACCGTCCAACCGCTCCAGTTTCCCTTTTCGAATATCCAGTTTGATCGTCGAGTATACCCGCTCGCACTCTTCAAGCTGCTCATAAGCACGTTCCACAATACCGAGCGCTTCTTTCACACTCTCGCACTCGACGATCGTTCCCATCGGTGTGAGCTGATAATTTAAAGCATTTTGATCGATCATATCGATGATTTTGGCAACTTTGTGGGAAACGGATGATCCTTCCCGACACTCTGCACTGGTTGGAAACATCGCAAACTCTAGCAATACACTCATAATAAATCATCCTTTAGGGTATTTTCACTGTAACTGAGCCTCAATCCATCTTCGCTCATAACAAACCCATGAATGGCGATTTTCCCCTCATGCACCATTTTATGGTGTCGGCTGCACAAAGGGATCAGATTGTAGCGGTGATTCATGCTGAAATGGCCGATCGATCCGCCGTCATCCGCATTGGCCTGAGGCACGATATGGTGCACTTCATCGACCGATTCGTCACACAGTGCACATTTGGTCAAAAAGAGTTTCGTGTTATAGCGGCTTTTCTTCTCCCGCTTCAGCATCGATGCCTCATGCGTTTTATCGGTGATCCGTCCCCGTATCTCATAGGCCTTTTTCAAAAAGGTCTCATCCATATGGAGCGATTTGGCGAATTCCAGTCCATAGAGAGTGCTGCCGCTGCCGCTTTTGAGCTTGCGGTCATACACGAGTTTGTCGCTTGCCTCGTCGTAATAAACCCCCAGATGAAGCAATACGATCTCTTTGGCCTTCTCGATCTCGCTAAGAGATGAGAGCTGATGCAGATGGGTCGCAAAGATAAACATGCTCCCGATCTCCCGCAGTTTCAGGATCGCACTCGCGACGATCGCCAATGCCGATTCGGTCTCCGTTCCGTGGCTGATCTCATCCCCTAAAATGAGGGTGTTTTCGGTGGCACGGTTAAAGATATTGCGCAATTCCAGCATCTCCACTGCAAAGGTCGAGAGCCCTTTATAGAGATTGTCTTTGGAGACGATACGGGTGAGGAGTTTATCAATCGGAGAAAACCGCATCATGGCACACGGGACAAAAAATCCCCCCTGAGCCATGACGACGGCCAAACCGATACTTTTCATCAGAGAAGACTTACCGCTGGAGTTGATCCCGTACAGCAGAACCCCTTTGACGTCTTCATTGCTCTCAATCGTCGGGTGTTCCTCATAGGTATGTTCTTGGATCGAACCTAAAAAAAGATCGTTCGGAACAAAGATACCGTTCTCTTCGCGTGATTCGATCAACGGATGGCGCAAACCGACCGTCTCGATAAACGCTTTATCCGAAGAGATGACGCTAGGTCGGACATAACGGTACTGTTTCGCACACTTGGCACCGCTGAGACTCACATCCACTACGGCGAGAAAAGAGATCAGATGCTCGATCGCATGCGAATATCGCCGCTCGATGGTCTCGAGATGTTCCCGATAGCGCTCTTTGACCTGCGCGATCATCCGTGATTTGGCCCCCGCATTTTCGATGGAGAGTTCATCCAGCAACGGCGAAGAGAGTTTCACCGCCGTTTTCAGCTTGCGTATCTGAAAGTCACGGAAAAAATAGTGCTCCCCTTCCAGTGTAAAAAAGCTGTTATATAACGCCTCTTCGACGCTGACGTAACGGTTACGGGTCATCATGAGATGATACCCCTCGCTCTCCAGCCATCCGATCGATGCGTAAGAACCCTCCCCTTCGAAGAACGTATCGATATGCTCGATGATGGTACCCAATTTTGAGAGGTTATTGTTCTGAAGCTGTTCCAAAGCGTCGATAGCGGGATCGATCCCCTCGTTAAAGAGATTCTCATCGATCTGGTCGCGTCTAAATTTGGCGCACGAATCGATATTAAAGATCCGCCGCAGTTCGCTGGCACATTGCCGACACTCCTGCGCACTCGCTTTGTCATATCCGATTTTAAGACGCTCGGCATCGGCGAAAAGCGATTCGGCAGCACTCAGCGATGTGTAAAAATAAGCGAGCTCGAACGGGTGAAGCTTTCCGAGCTTCAAACGGCGCAATATCCGCTCCAGATCGTACACCTCTTTGAGCTTGGTCTCAAACGGCGCGATATGGTCGCCCATTTTTTCGATCAAATCGTACCGCTCTTCGAGCAGCTTGATATCGCATATCGGATTGAGCAGACGTTCGCGCAGCAGACGTTTTCCCATTGCCGTCGACGTTTTATCAATCAGTTTAAGGAGCGTCATCTCATCATGATCGCGCGAAATGATCCCGAGCTGCTCCGCTGCATTATTCCCCAAATACATATAGCGGTTTGTTCCCAAGAACGTAGGACGGTTCATCTTCTCGATGATCGCCGGATCATGATCGATAATGACGTTGATCAGAATACACAACGATTCCGAAGCGTAGGGATAGCGTTCCAAATCGAGATATTCGATCGGGCTGAGAAGCGAGCGTATCTGATAGATTCTCCCGAACAACTCGTTTTGGTAGTCGATTCTCAGCCGTTTTTCGTTCATCGAGGTGCGATGATGGTTTTTGATCTCCAAATAGCGGTTCACTTCATCCCGATCGATATCTCCGGCACAAAACGTTACCACCACTTCGGACGTCTGATAGCTTTGCAGAAGGGTGAAAACTTCATCGAGTGCATAGGTTTTGTCTTCTCGGGTACCATGGATTTCATTGATGAGCGTTTTCCCCGTCCCGACATCGATAGCAGAATACCCTACCGAATAAATACCGTTGTTCTGATCGATCAAGAGCGAAGCGATATAATTTTCGCTTGCTTCGGCGATATAGTCGAAATTCGTACCCGGAGAGATGATATTGGAGATATAACGGCGGATGTTCGGGACTTCTCCCTGCTGACGGACGAGGACGATGGTGTATTTTTTGGACTGCACCAGACGCGAGAGATAGCGCTCGATCGAGACGGTCGGCACCCCGGCGAGGAGAGGATTTTGGATCGAGTTTTCAAGAATCGCTTTGTTTTTACGGGTCAGCTGGATATTAAGAAATTCGGCGACTTCCTTGGCTTTACCGATCTTCATTTCTTCATTATTGACTTCATAAACTTCGAAAAACGATCCTACTTCGATGATAACGAGGGTATCGGGGCCGTATTTGGCTTCACATGCCGCTTGGAGCTCAAAATAGATTTCGGAGAGGAGCTTCTTTTTGTCGTTTAATATCGCCCCGATCTCTTCCGTACTCATCCAAACTCCGTCTCAAAACAATGTAATTTATTATAACTTAGAGGGGCTAAAAGAAGTATTTAGTGAGAAAAAAGTACCCTCTTCTCCTGTCCGATGCAGGAAAAGAAAGGAGAATTAGATACGTGCGTAGCTGACGCTGATACATGCTTCGAGAGAAGCAAGTTCTTTGAGAGTTTTATCCGTTACCGGAGAATCCACGATAATAACTGCCAATGCCTGAGCATTTTTATTGCGTCCGAGGCGGAAATCGGCGATATTCACTTCATGCGCCGCGAGCAAAGAACCGACTTGCCCGATAACACCCGGAATATCGGTATTTTTGAAAAGGATCATATTCCCTTTCGGTTCGACGTCGACACCGAAACCGTTGATATCGACGATACGTTGAACATCATCGTTGAACATCGTAGCACTGATCTCAATTACGTCTTTATCGGTAGTCAATTTCACCGTAACAAGATTTTTATACACCGGACTTGCAGGCAACTCTTCCGTATCGATTTTGATACCGCGTTCTTTTGCTACGAAATCGGCATTGACATAATTGATCGTGTCACCCGATGTATCTGCCAAAGCGCCGACGGTGACAAATGTCGCCAGAGAGTTGACATACTCCGCGATATCGCCGCGTCCGCTTACTTTGATCGATACGATCGGCGCTTTGTTCATTTGTGACGCAAGGAAACCGATTTTTTGTCCCATTTCCAAGAACGGTTTGACAAACGCAGGAATTTTAGTCTCATCGATCGGCAAGTTCAATGCATGCGGATAGGCGATCCCTTTTGCCGCTTCGATTGCCTGTTGTGCCGCTTCAACCGCAATGTTGTATTGTGATTCGAACGTATTGGCACCCAAGTGCGGAGAGACGCAGATATTATCCAAATCGAGCAGTTTGTTGTCAGTCGCAGGTTCTTTGTTAAATACGTCGATCCCCGCGAAACGGATTTTGCCCGATTTTAGCCCGTCATATAGGGCATCTTCATCGTACAAACCGCCACGCGCACAGTTGATTAAAACAACACCGTCTTTCATTTTCGCGATTTCGTCCGCACCGATCATGCCGATGGTCTCTTTGTTTTTCGGAGTGTGGATCGTGATGATGTCACATGCCAAAATGTCGTCGAAATTTGTCGTATATTTCGCACCGACATCGGTTGCTTTTGATGGATGGATATACGGATCGTACGCAATTACATCCATTTCGAATGCTTTAGAGCGGATCCCGACACGACTACCGATGTTACCGAAACCGATGACACCCAGTTTTTTACCTTTTAGCTCATATCCGTACCATTTTTCGCGTTTCCAGATACGTTGGTTTTTCAAGTGGTCGTGTGAATACGGGAACATACGCATACATGAGAGCATATGCGCCATTGTCAACTCCACGGCGGCAATGGTATTGGCTGTAGGGACGTTCATTACGATAATCCCCTCTTTTGAACATCCCGGGATATCGACGTTGTCAACACCCACGCCGGCACGTACCAGTGCTTTTAAACCGCGTCCGGCTTCGATAAATTTGTCATCAACATCCGTAGAACTGCGGGTAATCGCTACGTCAGCGTCTTTAATAACATCTAAAAGGGCGACTTTGTCCATATCGGCGGCAAAAATCATCTCAACTTGATCGTCGCGGCGAAGAAGGTTCAATCCCTCTTCATGGATATGGTCACATACGACAATTTTATATTTTTCCATTACTTTTCCTCTGTATACGGCGACACCGTCGCCTTGATTTGGTAGGTTTTTAGTTTTGTTACAAGGGATACGAGTCTGTTCTGATCGTTCGAATCGACAAAAAGGGTCATAGTTTCACCCTCTTTACGCATAAAATAGGGAAGTTCACTTTTTTTCAGTTCTTCTTTGACGCAAAAAAGCTCATACGAACTTTTCAAAGGAACCGTCAACCGGTAATGTGCGGCAACTGTTGCCGTTCCCCCGTCGGTGAGTTTTAAACTCACTTCGTTCACCGGATAAAAATACCCCTTTTCTTCGCTTATGGAAAAGCGATCGAGCCAGCTTCCCGATTGTTCCGTAACCTGTGGTGAAGTATCACGTTCTTCGCCGTCAGTCCCGTCGTTCATATGGGGAGCCGAAGGGTTGATCTGTATCATAAAAATTACGATAAAGATCGCTACCGCTGCCGCTATAAGAGGAAATAGCCAATAAGCAGCGCGTCGCATAAATATTATTTCAATTGGTCTTTAATCAAGTCACCGAGACTGTGTGAATCATTATCATTGATCTCATCAAGCATTTTTTGATCTTTGATACGTTCCAATTTTTTGACCGAAAGGCGGATACGGTCGCGTTTTGCATCGATTACCAAAATAGCCGCTTCAATCGTTTGTCCGATTTCGAGCTCTTCAGGAACCAACGGATAAAGGTCTTCGTTACGGATCAAAGCATCAACGCCCCCTTCCAAAGAAACGAATACGCCGAAATCTTTGACATCACGAACCGTTGCTTTGACAACCTCGTTCATTTTGTGTTTTGCGGCAAATTGGTCGATCGGAGACTCTTCGAGTGATTTGCGGTTCAATGAGATTTTTTCGTCTTCTGCATTAATTTTTGCAATTTTAACTTCGATTTCGTCACCCACTTTTAGGGTCTCTTTGCATTTTACGTTTTTATCCCATGAAAGGTCTTGATTGTGCAACAACCCTTCTACTCCGCCGACTTTCACGAACGCACCGAAATCGGTCAAAGAAGTTACGCTTCCTTTGACCACGTCTCCTTCATGGAATTTTTTCATGAACTCTTCAAACGGTTTCGGTTGAAGACGTTTGTAAGAGACACGCAATTTATGAGTTTTAGAGTTGATTTCGATAACTTCAACATCGATCTCTTGACCGACAGTGAGGTAATCTTTCGGATGTTTGATATTTTTGTCCCATGTGATTTCAGAGATGTGAAGGAAACCTTCGATATCGTTTCCGAGATCGACAAAAATACCGTACGGCTCGATGTTGCTGACGGTTACGGTGATAGTATCACCCTCTTCCAACGCCTCTTCAACTTCTTGCCACGGATCCGATTGAACCGCTTTGATCGAAAGGGAAAGGTGACGTTTGTCTTTATCGTAAGCAATCGCTTTTACATTAACGACATCGCCCTCTTTGTAAAGTTTAGAAGGGTTAACCGGCCCTTTGTAGCTGATTTCGTTGTAATGAACCAACCCGTCGATTCCGCCGACGTCGACGAACATACCGTAGCTGGTGATTTTTTTGACGGTACCTTGGATAACTTTATCCTCTTCCATCAACGCATCGATCACCTCTTTTTTGCGTTTGCGCTCATCGTTGAACAATTTGCGGCGAGAAACGACGATCGAAGCTTCCGCAGGATCGATTTTTACCACTTGTGCTTTGATAGTTTTACCGACAACCTGATCGGTCTCTTTGAATGCCGCAAGCGAGCGCGGGAGGAAAAAGTGGACATCGTCCGCTTCCAAAAGGTATCCCCCTTTGTTTTTCTTTGTCACGAGTGCTTCGACAACAACCGATTCAAAGTCTTCTTTGTGAGCATTGATAAATGCGAGCGTTTTCTCTTGTTCCAGCACTTTTTTGTAAGAAATTTTCGGGCGCTCGTTATAGTGCCCCATTACCATTACCGTAATTTTATCGCCGACATTGAACAAAAGTTTCCCGTCCGCTCCACGGATTTCATCCAGTGAAATAATTCCTTCGAGTTTTTCTCCGACGCCTACCAACGCGCGGTTGTCTCCCTCTTGGATTTCTACGATTTCACCTTCCGTAATGCGCGTAGATTCTTGCTCTTTGAAAGATGCCTCTAACATCTCAGCAAAATTTTCTTCTTCGAACGATTCGTTATCGAAAGCCATGCCTATTCCCTTGTAACTAAAAATTGGCTGATTATAGCGCAAAAATGCTTGTTTGGAAATTAGGAAGTGGAATTTAAACGTTTGTCAAGGCGGTTATTTTGGCAATTACGTCTTCGATAATCCAGTCTGGAGTCGAAGCTCCGGCACTGATTCCGCAGAAGTGTTTATTTTTAAACCACTCCTGACGTAAATCATCTTGGCTTTCAATGTGGTAACTGTCGGGACAAAACTCCTGCGCGATGGAGTGGAGTTGTTTGGTATTGGAAGAGTTTTTTCCGCCTATGACAATCATGACATCGGCCTCTTGTGCCAGTTTTCGAGCCGCATCTTGGTTATCGAACGTCGCATTGCAAATAGTGTTGAAAACACGGACTTCTTTATGATTTGCCATCAATTTTCCGACGATTTGCTGATACTCCTCGATCTTTCGAGTCGTTTGAGCTACGGTGGCTACTTTATCGCGCAGCTTTAATGATGCGATCTCATCAGGACTATTTACGACAAAAACGTTGCCGATAGCATAACTTTTTACCCCTTTGATCTCAGGATGGGATTCATCTCCGAATATCACAATATCATATCCCTGTGCCGACATCTCTTCGCAAATCTGCTGCGGTTTGGTCACATACGGACACGTAGCATCGATAACATTGACATTTCGTTCGTTGAGTATGGAAAGTTCCTGTTTCGGAATACCGTGGGTACGGATAACGGCCGTATCACCGGCACGAAAGGAATTGAGATTCTCGCTCAAGGCAACATTGAAATCGTTTTTCAAACGGTCTATCTCGTTGGCATTATGGATAAGCGGTCCGTATGTAGCGGAATTGCGGTTATCTTCGGCAATTTTGATCGCCCGTTTCACTCCAAAACAAAATCCGTAACTCTCCGCCAACTCGATTTTCATCTCTCGACCTTCGTACATAGTCCCAAAAGTTCAAAGAAGTTTGGAAATGAGGTATTGATACACTCGATATCTTCCACTTCCATCCCGCATTTTAGCCCTGCGACCAAAAAGCTCATCGCGATACGATGATCGCCGAAGCTGTTCACGCACGCACTTTTGAGTTCGCCACCCGTGACGGTATACCCGTCCGGATATTCTTCGGTCTTAATACCGCAAAGATTGAGATTATCCACCACGGTTTTGATACGATCGGACTCTTTTACCCGCAACTCTTCGGCATTTTTAATAACGCTTGTTCCCTCGGCACACGCCATCGCAATCGAAAGTGCCGGAAGTTCGTCGATCAGCCATGCGATATTCTCTTCTACCGTTACGGCATGAAGCGGTGCGTGCTCAACACGGATCGTTCCGATAGGTTCATACCGCTCATCACTCAACGTATAGGTGATCTTAGCACCCATCCATTCCAATACCTTAAACGCTTCGATGCGGGTCGGATTCAACGTTACCCCTTCGATAACACTCGAAGCACCCGGTATGATGGCTGCGGCGACGGCAAAGAAAAAGGCACTCGATGGATCCGCCGGAACCCGAATATCAAGCGGTTTCAAAGGTTTTCCCAACGGCCAGATTTTCGTCTCCAAACCATCGATCTCTATATGAGCTCCCATTCCCCGAAGCATCCGTTCGGTATGGTCACGGCTGAGTTCCGGTTCTCGAAACGTACAAACACCGTCTGAACGGAGTGCGGCTAAAATCATGGCGCTCTTCACCTGTGCCGAAGCGATTTTGGAATCGTATTCAAAAGCGTGCAAAGAAGCTCCCCGAATCGACAACGGTGCCAAATCACCGTTGTTACGTCCATCAAGTTTTGCACCGATATTACGGAGCGGTTGTGTCACCCGTTTCATAGGACGACGCTTTAAATATTCATCACCGGTCAGAACGAAATGCCCTTCCGCCGAGGAGAGCAATCCGCAAAACAAACGCATTCCCGTACCGGAATTGCCGCAATCGAGAATTTCAGCCGTCTCTTTGATTCCATTGGAACGGATTGTAATCACTGACTCCTCATCCGTGATCTCCGCACCCAAATGACCGACAATCGCAAGGGTATTAAGGGTATCTTCGGCTCGCAAAAAATTCTCGATCCGGCTTTCCCCTTCAGCCAATACCGCAAACATGGCACAGCGATGGGAAATAGACTTGTCCGGCGCTATGGCATCACTGCGAAAGCTAAACACATCGGCAGGATAGACTTTTGCACGGCTCATCTCAAGCTTACTCCGAGTTCTTCTTTCAAACCGCTCAAAATCCATTCCATTGCTGCGTTGATGTCTTCTTCTTCCAATGTTTTTTCATCTGATTGGAGTACAAACCGCAACGTCAAACTCATCTGTTCGCCCAAAGATTCGGAAACATATCGATCCACCGGATAAAAACGTCGGATCTGCTCGGAAGAGTGTTTCTCGATCACCGATTTGATGGTTTCATACGAAACACTTTGAGCCACAAGAATACTCAAATCCCGGTAGGACGCCTGATATTTCGAATACGGTTTTGCTTCGATCAATCCATACGGCAATCGATCGGAAATCAGTTCGCACATAAACGTTTGCGCAAGATCGAATTCTTCTTCGATTTGCGGGTGCAAACGGAAAATTTCACCGGCTTTCTCACCGTTAATCATTACTTTCGCACAAATATACGGATGAGCCAAAGTATGGCTCGGGGTATAGGCTACCAATTCAAAATCCCCGACGACATTGGAGATCAATTGCGTGAAGGCGGAAAAGTCAATATTCTCCGGTTTTCCCGCATTCGCTATTTTTTCATTGGTCATCGGACCCGAAACAATAAATGAGAGCCGTTTAGTTTCCTGACGCTGCGGATCGAAAACCATTCCGGCTTCAAACAAAGCGATCCGTTTTTGATTGACTTTGACATTTGACGATGCAGAATTCAACAAGCCGACTAAAAGAGTCGGACGCAGCGTATCAAACGTTGCCGTAATCGGATTGAGCAGCTCTTTAGAAGGTTCCGTACAGGCAAATCCGAATTTTTCGACCTGAAGCCGCTCGTTAAAGACGAAATGAACACTCTCGAAAAATCCGCTTTGAGCCGCACGGTGACGGTACATACGGGTTTTTTTGTATTCTGCCAAATCGTCGCTCATCTGATTGGCTTCCGCAAACACAAGCGCTTTGGATGGGATATTGTCGATCCCAACGATTCGAATGATCTCTTCGACGATATCTTGTTTGTTCACGATGTCATGTCGAAAGCGGGGAACCGAGATCGCAAAATTCGATCCTTTCGGTTTTCCGATATCCATACCCAAATTTTTGAGAATCTGTGTAATCGTCGTTTTGTCGATTTTTAGTCCGATAAACGAGGTAAAGTCCTCTTCGCTCATACTGATGATTCGCGGTTCGTGTGAAGAGAGCAATTCGATATTTCCGCCATATATCTGCGAAGAAGAATAACGCTCGAACAACTCCGTGGCATAGCGTATTCCCATATCGATTTTCGGTTCGCTTCCGCGGGAGGTACGATAATAATGAGGACAACTCGGGACTTTATTCATCCCCATGTTTTGGGCGATAACATCCGGAGCAATATAACTCGCTTCGATAATCATTAATCCCGTTTCCGACGTAAAATGAGCCTCTTTCACCTGAGAAACACCGACTATCGAAACCTTTTCCTTACCGTACAACGCGGCAAAACCGTTCTCGTCTGTATCCAGGGTAATAATCCCTTTGTTTTCCCCGTCAC
This sequence comes from uncultured Sulfuricurvum sp., assembly GCF_937936435.1. Lineage (GTDB taxonomy): Bacteria > Campylobacterota > Campylobacteria > Campylobacterales > Sulfurimonadaceae > Sulfuricurvum. Next base: position 17,537 of record NZ_CALDDG010000063.1, read on the forward strand.
CGAATTTTTCAAACGGATAACCCCGCAAAATGACGCCCGTACTATGGGTAGCATACGACATCAATGCATCAACTGCCGAAACGCATGCGATATCGATCAGTGCCAAACGCAACGTGATAAGAAAAGGAGTTTTGATCTCTTTGATATCCACCGCACCGAACAGCAAATCGGTATGAAACGTATCCGTATGCTGAAGCTGCAAAATACGTCCGATCCCTAGACGTCCGTCTTGGTTTTCCGGATTATCGATCTCTCTCAAAGGTCGGGCGAGCGCGGCACGTAAATCTCGTGCAATCCCGTGTATACTGAGACAATCGCCTCGATTTGCCGTCAGTTCAATCTCGATTAAATCATCGTTAAATGCCGGATATTCATTCAGATTTTTACCGATCACCAGTTCGCCGATACTTTCATCGAGGATCATAATCCCCTCTCCTATCGAAGGGAGACCGATCTCTTTAGCAGAACAGATCATACCGTGTGAATCGACACCGCGTAATTTAGCCGCTTTGATCGCAAGACCGCCCGGCAATTCGGCACCGACGGTAGCCAAAGCGATATGAACCCCCTGACGGACGTTCGAAGCCCCGCACACGATCTGGCGAATATCGTGGCCCACATTTACCTGACATACGTTAAGTTTATCCGCATCGGGATGACGTTCACATTGTTCCACATATCCGATGATAACTCCATCAGGAACTCGAATCGCTTCATGACGGTCTACTTCCAAACCGATCGAATTGAACGTTTTAAGCAGCTCCTCCGTACTGATCCCGCTTAAATCGATCCATTCGTCTAACCAATTTTTTGTAACGATCATCTAAACTGCTCCAATAATCTAACATCACCCTCAAATAATGAACGAAGATCCCCGATGCGGTGAATCAACATCGCGAAACGTTCCACTCCCAATCCGAAAGCATACCCGCTGACATTTTCGTAACCGACCGCTTTAAAAACATTCGGATCGACGATACCGCACCCCAACACTTCAAGCCATCCGGTTTTCGAACAAACGCGGCATCCTTCGCCGCCACAGAAAATACAGCTGATGTCCACTTCCGCAGAAGGCTCCGTAAACGGGAAAAAGCTCGGTCGAAAACGGACGTCTACCTCTCCGAACATCGTCTTTAAGAAGTCTTCGAGAATAAATTTAAGGTTGGAAAAAGAGACTTTACCGGCCTCTTCGACTACCAAACCCTCTACCTGATGGAACATCGGAGTATGAGTGATATCGTAATCCCGACGGAATACCGCACCCGGCGCAATCATGCGGATAGGCGGTTTGGTCGAGAGCATAGTACGGATTTGTACCGGAGAGGTATGGGTGCGCAAAAGCATCGAATCTTTAAAGTAAAAAGTATCCTGCATATCACGCGCCGGATGGTATTTCGGCAAATTCAACGCTTCAAAATTATGAAAATCGTCTTCGACCATCGGGCCGGTACGAACCGAAAAATTCATGGCGACGAAATACTCCACGATACGGTCCATCGTCTCCATTACCGGATGCAGGGAACCGCGTTCCGAACGGGGCGAAAAAAGGCTGACATCGATCGCTTCCGCTTTCATGGTAGCTTGCAGATGTTCCATCGCCAAGAAAAGTTTTCGATCCACCAACAAAGCGTTCAATCCCTCTTTATGGATATTCAGCTCTTTGGCGAATGCCCCTTTTTCGGCATCGGGAATATCTTTCATGCGGGCGAACTCGGCGTTCATTACCCCTTTTTTTCCAAAAACAGCAATCCGTATCTCTTCGATTTTATCGATTGAATCGGCCGCTTTTATCGCGTCGTACCACTCTTGCAAAATAGAGTCTCCATTGATAATTTTCTGAAAGCTTAACACCTTTTCGATGTATTTCTGAAAGAGCTTTCAATTTTAAAGATATTGTAGTCAATTCTCTTTTATAAATAGCTTCAAGGTTAGAACCATATGCTACAATAGCAGAAAAAAAGAGGTTCGCGATGTGTATTTTCTGTAAAATTATTAATAAAGAAATCCCTTCCAATCCTGTTGCAGAGAATGAAGAATTTTATGCTTTTCATGATATCAATCCAAAAGCGCCGATCCACGTTTTAGCAATCCCGAAAGCTCACTATCAAAGTTTCAACGATATTCCGGGAGATGTGATGGGAAGAATGGGTGTATTTATGCAAGAAGTTGCCAAAACCTTGGGAATCGATCAAAGCGGATACCGCATTATCAGCAATATCGGTGAAAACGGCGGACAGGAAGTTGGACATCTGCATTTTCATATTCTCGGCGGAGCAAAACTCAAATGGGGACATTTCGCCGACGCCGATCCGAAAGACTTCTTCTAACTCCGTTAATATTCGGTTCAACGACAACAAAAAGGAATCTGCTACAATTTTTTCGTTAGATTGATAGAAGGATTCCGATGATACGACTCACCAAGCGCGATGTAGCTACTTCATTTACTGCCGTCGCATTCACCATAATTGCCGTAACCGGCGTAATGATGTATTTTCATCTACTCGACGCCTATACAAAAAAACTGCATGAAAACCTTGGACTTTTTTTCGTCGCCGCGGCACTGCTCCATATGTATGCCAACTGGGGAGGGATGAAAAACTATTTTCGCAAATCTCTCTTCCATATTGCCATCGCCCTCGGTACTGTCGTCTCATTAGGGTTTATTCTGACAGCTGAGACCGGAAAAAATCCTAAAAATTATGTTATCAATTCTGTACTCAACGCTCCGATCGAAAGTTCCTTTGTACTCTTCGATAAAGATACCCAAAAGCTCCGAGACAAGCTGGATAAAGCCGGGATCGTCATCGGCAACTCCGCCAGTATTAATGACATTGCCAAAGCCAATCACACCTCGCCGTTCAAAATCATAACGATCATCGAAAAATAAAACGTCCGCAATCGTATTACGCTTTATCGCTCCCGATATAGCGGTAGATCGCCGCTGCTATCAGCGCACCGATGATAGGGGCCAGCCAAAACAACCATAGCTGCGATATAGCCCAATCACCCACAAACAATGCAACTGCCGTACTTCTTGCAGGGTTGACAGAAGTATTCGTGACTGGAATACTAATCAAATGAATCAGCGTCAACGCCAATCCGATGGCTATCGGTGCCATTCCCTGAGGAGCTCGCTTGTCGGTAGATCCGAGAATGACCAACAAAAACATCATTGTCATGACGATTTCAGTAACCAATGCCGCTGCCAGCGAGTACCCTCCGGGAGAGTGATCTCCATATCCGTTTGATGCGAAGCCGGCACTGAGAGCAAATCCGTCATGACCGCTGGCAATGAAAAAAAGAACTCCTGCGGCAATTGTTCCGCCGAGAAGCTGGGCTAAAATATACGGTACAAGATCATGCGCAGGAAAACGCCCCTGCCCAAAGACCGATTGAAACCGCAGGATTGAGATGACAGCCCGAGATATGTCCGATGGCATACGCCATCGTCAACACCGTAAGACCGAAAGCCAGTGCCACTCCAAGAAATCCGATCCCTAATTCCGGAAATGAAGCTGCCATAACGGCACTTCCGCAGCCTCCCAGTACCAACCAAAACGTTCCGATCCCTTCGGCAACATATTTTTTCATTACAGCCCCCTTATGTACGATGATAAAGCGTACTGTACCATGCGACTGTGATTCACAAGTAGGAGTTGGGATAAGGGCAAAAAATAATAATCCATGAAGAAATCAATCCTTCAAAG
>NZ_CALDDG010000064.1 GCF_937936435.1 uncultured Sulfuricurvum sp.
AGAGGACGATGACGGGCAGGCTGTTTATACGAATATCGGCTGAACCGCCATACCGACGGCAAAAGGGCAATACGCCCTTTTAACTATTTTGATTCCTCTTCTTCTTGTTTTTCATTACTCTCTTCTTCGATTTTTCCGTAATGTATCTTGGCATCCAGTAAAAGCGTTTTGGCAAAATGGGCTTTTGTCCCTGAAGGGAAATGGGGATCTTTGAGCAAAACGGAAATCTTTTTGCTCCCGTTTTTATGGATCAGCTGCTGTAGCTTTCCCTCTCCCATGGCATAGGCAAAATCGGCCAGATACCAGCTCCCGAACTCTTTTTTTAAATAAAGAAAATAGCGGATGACCGCATCGGTGGAGCGATCGACATCGAGTCGTCCGTCGTTCCCTTTTTTGACCGATAAATCAAAATTACGGGCGCTTTGTTTGCTAAATTGCCACAATCCTGCGGTTCCGTATCCTTTTGCCGAAGGGTTGAACTTGGATTCGCAATAGGGGATAAGGGCAAAGTACAGAGGGATGTTCGCTTCAGTGAATTTGGCTTCGATACGGGCGAGTTCGGATTTTGTCGCTTTGTACCGTGAATACAGAGGAGGAATGGTTCCGCGATATTGGTCGAGTGTCGTATCAAGCACGGCAGTGTCCAGAATCGACTCATCGCTTTGAAGTGAGCGGAGCGAGAGGTCGATCATTTCGACTTCGCTGGCGGCAAATAGGTTGAGCGAGCAGAGAAGAAAGAGGCCAACAAAGAGTTTCATGACTCTTCCTCCGGTACTGATAGATATAGGATAAAATTATAACAGAATAGTGATTGCAACTTTCTTCAGGATTAAAAAGTGCGTTCTACAAATATTCCGAAAAAGCTCCCTTCGGTTTTATCGTTACGGATTACGGGGGTCAATAGATATTGGTCGGTGATCGTCGCACCGAGAGCGGAACCGGCTGCATGTGCGGCAACGTCAAGCAGATTGCCTGCCGCATGGCCGTCTTTGGCTGTCGTAATCGCCTCTTTAATCGCAAAAGCGATAGTACTGGTATAAAATCCGATTCGTGCCCGGTCTTCGGGATTATAGTGATCCGCGATAGCGGTGATCGCCCCTGCCAAAACGACACCGCCGCCGAAATGACTCAATTCGCTGTTGAAGCTATTCGTAGCGCATAAAGGTGTTGCTGCCAGAATCCCGGCGGCTAAAAGAGAGGAAAGTTTCATTCTGTCTCCTTGTTGTGATACTTTCATGTAATAATAATTATATTCAAAATAATATTGCTTAAAGCTTTAGAGAAGTGATTCAATGGTTCATGCAAGAATGAGCAGGTACTTTAGACGATCGTATCGGGAAGGGTATGGATATAGGAGAGCCATTCATCCCTTTTTTTGGGATAAAGGGGCAATTGGGAGTTGTTGTTTTCTCCGTCATAATTTTTGGTTTTTTCGAGAAGATGACGAATTTCGGTATCCATACCGAAAAATTCGCAGTAATTGAGAATTCCGGAGGTAAATTTTTCCGGATTTTTGGCTTGGATTTTTTTGAGTTGTATCTGATAGGTCATACGGAGAATATCTCCGATATGGTGGTGACGGTTTTGAAGATTGATGAGATTTCCGAGTGTTTGTTTGATTGCCGCCATATCTCCGCGAATCGCATGTACTTCACATTGTCGCAGTTTCTCATACCATCGGTTTTCAATCTCTTGAGCCCAGGGGAGAGCCATCAGCTCGGGATAGGTATCCAACAGGTGGTATGCGGAGCGCCAATGACTGTTTTCGATGGCATGGTGCAGATTCGATGCAAAGCTGCGAAATGCTTTCAGCCGTAGATATTCGTGCTCGAATTGGGTGATTTTACCGATTTTGTTGAGTAACGCGTCGGCTCGTTCAAATTCTTTGTTTTTGATCGTTTCGGTGATAGTATCGGCTAACTGGGCAACTCTTTCGATCAGTTGAACGTATGAGGGGAGTTTTTTGAGGATCGGATGGCGCTGCGTTAATTGGTTGAGCAGCGGAAAGTTGTTTTCGTGGATGGCTTTCGAATAGGTTTTGAGAATGTCGCTGTGATGTAGAAGCAACTGTACGAGCGGGCGTTTGCTTTGGACGGAGGTGAACGGTTCGAGTTCGCTTTGGGCCTCTCTTTTCCTTTCGGTGAACATCAGCTTCTGGGCTTTTATAAAACGTTTGGTCCAGATGCTCTCTACCTCTTTATATAAATGGGTCGATTCGAGCAGAGGGTATTGTTCGATCAGGCCGTAAAAAGGGGCGAATTTTTTATGCTCATAGAGATATTTCAGGCGATTATAAGAGGTAAAAGTACTGAAAAACGGGGCGGTCTCTTTAAACTTGACCGGTTTAAACGGGTCTAAAAGTTTTTTAGCCTGTTCGATTTCCCCTTTTTCCAGGGCATCTTTGGTTTTTTGGACGGCCTCTTCAAAAATCGATTCCAGCAGGAGATAGGATTCGCTCTCTTGTAGCAGGGGTTCTTCGTCACAATAGCGATAGGCGTCTGTATAGGCTTTGGAAGCGATCAGTTTTTCGAGCTGATGAAAAGGGTGAAGGTCGAACTGATACAATTCGCCGGAGAGGGTGCCGAGAAAGAGATGCTGCGTATTGTCGCGGCTGATCCATGTAATCGGATGGCTGAGTTCGATGTAGCGCTCTTTGATAATTTTCATCGTTTCGGCGTTGAGTAAAGAGATGTAGTTTTGTTTCGACACGACGAGGACATAGGAGGAGCCTATCTGCACCAGGTCTTTGATCTCGCCGAGTGCCGTCGGCAGCCGTTGTTTTGAGATTTTTTTATTACGGTTGATTTTGAGCAAAACGCCGTTTTGGTTGCCGACAATAACGGTGTCTTTATAAAAAAGGAGAGCCTGATTTTTCATCGTACCGAGACTGAAGCGTTGGGTATGGGTCTGGGTACGGTAATTGGTTAGAACGACGCTTCCTCCGTATCCTGAGGTGGCAACCATATTCTCATGGAAGGCGATGGCGGAGACATAATTGATTTTGGGTTTAGTATAAAGAGAGGTGTATTCCGGAAACGAATGGAGCCGCGAAATCATTGTCGTCGTATCACTCCGCCATAGCAATACGCGTCCGTGATCGGTGCCGCACACGAAATGTTCCCCGTCGGGGGAAAAAGCAATGGCGGTCGGTGATTGTTTGTGCAGTTCGAATCGATGAATCTGTTTTTTGACGAGCAGATCGATCATGTGAAGGGTTTGGTTCTCTTTCGAACCCAAGATGACCCGCATATTATGAGGATCAAAAGCATAAATGAATTCAGCGGTTCGCGGAACATTGAAATGGAGCAATTTCTCTTTTGAATCGGTGAGAGTGTCATACAGATAGATTTCATGATCGGCAGTGACGACGCCGACCGTACCGGATTGCAGTGCGATGACAAAAGAGATCGGGGCGTCAAATTTTGACATGCACAGTTTAATCGGCATAATGGTATTTCTTTGCTTCGGTATCTACGCCGAGTATAACACAAATGATCTCAAAATATTTTGGTAGCGGTCAAAAACAGATAATCTTTCCCTGTAAGGGTTACTCTGAATTTTTTTTGCTGCAAATATTTTTTACAATAGTATATATCTTTGATCACTATCGACAGCTCCGAATAGGGGTAGTTCGGTGCTTTTGCCCCATAGATCATCTCTCCTCCCATCCAGCGGCAGTTCGGAAACCCCAGGATTATTGCCCCTTCTTTACTCAAATACTCTTGTACTAATGATGCAAAAAGCGATTTGAACTCCAATGTGCTGCTTTGCAATGTCCCGATTGTGATGATGAGATCAAAACGCCCTAAATTCAGAGAAGCGAGATCGTTGATGTCGTGGACGTGAAATATCGCATTACCCTCATGAAACCGTTCTCGTGCAACGGTGATTACACTTTCGGAGTAATCGATTCCGACGAGTTCGATCTTGCTATACTTTTCATGAGGCACTATGGTGCGGATGAGGTCAAATTCGTCTCCCGTATTGATCCCCAGATTCAGAATCCGTTTTTTCTCCCCGACTTTGACACTTCGAAGTGCACGCAGGTAGGCACTGAGAAATGCCGGTTCTTCGTTTTTTCGGATCGCCGCAAAACGGGACGCCGTTCCGTATTTTTCCTCTTTGGCTTCGGAAGAATGAAAAGAGTCGCTGAGGTCGAGCTTTTCGTAAGTGATTTGCACGGTATGTTCGGATACGGTTTTCGGGGTCAGCATCCGGCAAAAGAGCAGTTCTCCCAGATCGCTCCATGCTTTGTAGCTGTGATAGAGATAGGATATTCTATCGAGTGTTATCGTTTCGCCGGCGTAGTGTCCGCGGCCGATATCGGGATTGAGCACTTCAAAAGAGATTGTATCGGATTCTTTGAGAATCTTTTGTGCCCATGAGAGGATATCGGTCATGGGTTCGTTCGTAAAGGTTTTCAAAACAGCTCCCACGGTTTATCCCATATTTGGAGCTGATTTTTGCATTCTGCACTCACAAACCGTTCTCCCTCTTCGGGCGGTACGACAAATTCAAACGTTTCATCATTCAGACGAAACCGCAGAGCATAGGCATGCAGATATCCCCGTTCCTCTTTGCGCGCTTCGTCGGCTTGCGCGTAGCGCTCATCTCCGGCGATAGGGGAACCGAGGCTTTTGAGGGCGACGCGAATCTGATGGGTTTTCCCTGTATGGGGTTTGATGAGAAAAAACCGCTCGTGGGTGCGCAAAGCACAGCTGATGAACTGCGTAATGGCTGGGTTTTCCATCGTTACGAGGAGTTTATAGTCTCCCCGTCGTGCACTTGCCATGTCCCCCTTGATCCATCCCATTTTTTTCTTCGGTTTGCGCATGCTGATGGCGAGGTAGTATTTTTCGACTTCGCGTGCTTCGAACATTTTCCCGAACTGTGCCGCCGTCTCGGAGGTTTTGGCGAGAATCACGAGACCGGAGGTCATCTTGTCGAGACGGTGGACGGGGAAAAGGGGAATGCCGAGCTGTTGGCTCACTTGGACAACGAATCCCGCTTCTTCTTCGGAGTGAAAGTTGACACCGGCACTTTTGTGTGCGATGATGAAAGAGAGATGGTCATGGACTATTATCATGGCGTGATTATAGCGAAATGAGATAGTTAAAGATGGGTTACGTCATTCCATATTTGATCGGGGATCCAGCTATTTTTTGGAAATTGGATACCCTTTCCACATTCCATTTTCAAAACGTAATTCACCTCTGACAGGAATAGAAGGGCAACATAGAGCATCTTTTTTAAAGTCAAATTCTTTTGCTTCATACCAAAGTTTATTATTATGTACGTAGATTCTTGACATATTTTGAGGTAGTTCATTGGATGTCTGATATGGTGCAGAAGATCGTGCATCAACATATATTTCAGGGTATGAAATGCTTTTTCGAAGGGTAATAATTACAGGTCTGGACATTGCTGTACCACCTGAACAACCTGTATCTATGCTAAACAGACCTATATATACTATTTCATCGTTCATTTTGAATTTGACGACATTTTTAGGGTCAAAATAATCATTGCATCCGAGAGTAGTTGCATATTGAGTTATCAATTTCGGTATATTCCTTACAGCTTCTTTCTGTTTTGCATTTATCATTTCTTCATATTGACGAATATCTTCATCTGATTCCGCAAAGCTATTTATTGAAATTGACAGGAATAAAAACATTATAAAGACGAATTTTTGCATAAAAATGCTCCAATTATATTTTCGTAATAGTATAACAAACAGCATTGGAAAATAAACAATATTTCATGTTGATGATAGCTGGATTCCCGATCAAGTCGGGAATGACGAAAAAATAGAAGCATTTGAATATTTGTCAATTTATCTATTTATATTTAACTTACTATAAAATACTTGACAATGAAAGCGTATTTAATATATACTACGTTAAACAAAAGGAGATAATATGAAAATTTCCCAGGATGCAAAAGAACTGACGAAGATCAAAATACTCGAAGCGGGTGTTGAACTCATCATTGAAAAAGGGTTCAAAAACGCTTCTATGAGAGAGATGGCTAAAAACGCCGGAGTCAGTAATCCGACGATCTATAACTATTTCCCGACCAAAGAGCAGATGTTGTATACCTACATCGAGTTGAAACATCAGCAAACGCAGGAGATTTTAAATGCGATTGAGGATTTTCATACCTATACCTTGCGAGAGCAACTCCAAACATTGATCGAGACCGAACTCGAACTCTATCTCGAAGATCGGGAGTTTGTGATCCAAATCGCCGATATGGTTTTTCACTCCTCATCGTTAAAACTCGAATCACTCTATGCGACCAATCGTCTTTTTACCGATATGGTAGGTGAAATGATCGCCATCGCCATCGAAGCGGGTGAGATCGAGAAACCTCCGTTTGAAGAGTATCTGCCGAAGCTGTTTTGGGATTACTTCGTGGTGGTGGTCGCGTATTGGGTCAAAGATGAGAGCGAATCGTTCGAAAATACGACGCAGTTTATCGACCATTCGATGGGGGTTATCGAAGCGTTGCTCCAATCGAATCTTCTGAATAAAGCGTCTGAGTTGGGAATGTTTTTGTTCAAAAATCATCTCCTCTCTTCGTTGACACGTTTTTCTACCAAACAGAGTCGTTTCACAAAAATGAAACGCAAACTCGGCGAGGTGCTTCATGGATAAGTGCATACCGACAACCACGATTGCACGTGCCAATGTGATCGGCAAAACGTTGGTTAAAATCGGAGCCAACCACTCCAAAGGGGTGATTAAAAAACTGATCTCATCCGATAGCAACCGACAATCCATCCACGATGAGACGCAAGAAGCAACGGCAAAGCTGATCATCGAAGCCCTCGGCGAGCTCAAAGGCGTATCGGTTAAAATCGCCCAGCAAGTGGCATTGGCATTGCCTTTTTTACCGCAAACCTATCTCGAACAGATCACCAAATCGTTTAATGCAATCCCTCCGATCAATCGCGCATTGATCCGTAAAATCATCAAGCAGGAATTAAACGGCTATCCCGAAGAGCTGTTTGAATCGTTTGAATCCACACCGTTTGGGAGTGCGAGTCTCGGACAAGTCCACAAAGCATTCCATAACGACGAGAGTGTCGCAATCAAAGTGCAGTATCCCGGCATCGCCAACACGATTAATACCGATATGGGGATGATAAAATTCGCACTTCAACGTTTCGCAAAAGGGCAAAACGTCGATCATATCGTCGAAGAGATCAACCAAAGACTCTACGAAGAGGTTGATTACACCTATGAAGCGAAAAATGTCCTCTTTTTTGGTGAGCGTCTCAATCATCCGCATGTGGTTATTCCTAAAGTCTATCCCGAACTTTCCACCTCAAAAGTTTTGGTGTGTTCGTATATAGAGGGGAAATCGTTTGGCGAATTTTTAACATCATCTCCGTCGCAAGAGGTGCGAAATCACTTTGCACAGCTCCTTTTTGATACCTTTTTTACCTCATTGTATCAGCTCAAAGCGATCCATGCCGATCCGAATCCAGGTAATTTTATCTTTATGGATAATGACCGATTGGGGCTCATCGATTTTGGTTGTATCAAATACGTCGATGACGATTTCCTTATCCCTTATAACCGTTTACACCTCTCTCTCATAGAGGAATGTGATGATCTTAGTATCGCAAAACAGTATGCCGCGCTCAACATGATCGATTCGAGCGATGATGCGTCGATGGTTGCTTTTTATAACGAGGTGATTAAACCTCTGGATCGGCTCTATATCGATGTTCTTACAAAAGATTATTACGATTTCGGAAATGATCATTCTTTTTCTAAAAGAGGGTTTGACACGATTTTGGAAGTGCAGAAAAAGCAGACCCACTCGGTTCATAAATTTAACCAAGAGTATCTTTTTCTAAACCGTACCCTTTTGGGATATTACACGATGTTCGAACAGCTAGGTGCGCGGATCGACACACGATCGGCGCGAGAAATTATGAATCAATACCAAGGAGAAAATCATGGCTAATTTGACAGAAGAGATCCGTAAGGTCGATTTTGAGGATAATCATTTTAAAAATGTCCGATTTAGTTTGTTGTTGGTGGGGATTAGTCTGCTGTTGGCACTGTTCAAAACGCAGTTCGTTCCAGCTCAGGCGATAGGTTTGGGAAATATTTTGTTTTACATGATTGCGCTGATACCGATAGCGTATCTGGGACTAAGCCGTCAAGTGCTCAACCGTTATACCTATTGGTTCCTCCCTATTGTTTTAGTGTGGATCGCTGATATTTTTATCTACAACAACACATTGACGCAAGAGTTTTTGCCTTTGATCGTCGTGGGAACCATCGTTATTTTGTATCTGACGAGTATGCATAAAGTCGATTATCTGTATCAGACACTGATCCCGAGACTTTTGATCGCATTTTCATTATTGAGATATCTCAGAGTCTTTACCGTCCATATCTTTTCACTCAATCCAAACTATTCGATCTATAAAAGAGTTCTGATCGGGATATTGATTACCGTACCGTTTATCGGAATATTTTTGACTCTATTTATGAATGCGGATACTAACTTTAATATCGCCGTTAATAACGTCATAAGCTTTTTTGCCATGCCGCAGCTGGATAAATTGGTGATGATTCCGGTTTACTTTTTGATCTATTTGAGTCTATTTTTGTATAGTTATCTCAATCGTGCCGAGCGTCCCGTCCAAGAGAGCCAAAAGTCATTTGATATGGTCATCGTCGGTATTTTCTTGGGAGCACTGAATCTATTGTTCGTGACGTTTTTGGTGTTTCAGATCGCCTATTTGTTCGGAGGGAAAGACTACATAGCCCAATCAGGAATTTCACCCGCTCAATTTGCCCGTGAAGGGTTTTTCCAGCTCGCATGGGTTATCGGTCTGGTCGTTGTGATCTTTTTAGCAATTATGCGCCGATATCAAGGGGAACTGAGTATCAAGATTTTGATGAGTCTTTTTATGATGCAGACAATCATTATGGGAGTCGCATCGCTCACAAAGATGCAATTGTATCAAACACTCATGGGAATGACGACATTGCGTTATTACGTGGAGTGGTTCGAGTATTTTTTAATCGCCGTTTTGGTTGTAGGAATCGTATTCACACTGTTACGCCAATCGTTTCATTTGATCCTGAATACCGTCACTGCAATGGGATTGATCGCTTTTACGGTCGTTTCGTCACTCAATGTCGATTATATGATCGCGTCGCATAACATCGAACAATTCAAAGGTAAACCCGAACAACTTGATATGGCAATGCTTTCCAACCTATCGATAGATGCATTGCCGGCTTTGAAACAGACTCCGGTGATGGTTACGGTCAATTTTCCTAAAGATAGCTGCCGCTTTGCGATGCAATATCATTATGGAAGATGTGAGCTTATTCGTAATCACGGAGATACTCAATTGAATTATGTAAATGCGAATGAACGTATCAGTACGTATGCATTCAATCAATAATCAGGAGGATGGTCATGGACATTTTTGATTTTTACAAAACGTGCGGGATCGATATGAGTTGCCATAACGGCGGGCAATTTTATGCTCTAGAGCGTTCCGACGCACTGGCGCTGGTTGAACTGTTGAACGAGATGGGGGTAACGGTGCACAGTATCGACGTATTGCATCGAGACGCTAAGGGAGTTTATGATTATCGCAGTGAGAGCGGTGAACGCATCTGCTGGGATTTTGACAGCGAAAATATCCCTGATTCGGAGCGTTATGCGCTAGCGGCAACGAGAATAGAGGCTTTGGGATCGGAGAATGTCGCGTTTTTGTTTTCGGATGAAAAATCGTACAAAGCATGGAAAAAAAATCATCAGCGATTGAGTGCGTAGAACGATGGAGAGCGCTGTAAAACCGAACGCTCTTAAGCGGGTATTGTTTCCGGCATCCTTTTTTGCCTTTTTATTAGCGGTGATTTATAAGGCCGATACGGCAAACTACAACTTCGCGTTTCATGTTGTGGGGATGATCCCCTATGGCGATAAGATAGGTCACATGGTTTTATATGGGATCATGGTGTTTTTATTAAATTACGGGCTGAATGGAAAGCGGTGGCTTAGGGCAGAGATCGGCTCATTGATAGTGTTTACATTTGCGTTTGTTGAAGAAGTGAGTCAGCTTTATTTCCCTAGCCGCACATTTGATTGGGCGGATATTGCCGCTGATGTTGTTGGGGTAATATTGTTTACCATTCTATTTCGTATATTTGATTGCAGAGCCTAAGACTAAGGAACTGTAAAACTAGGATACTGATTCAGGATATTAATATAGCGTTCATACTTATTAACCGTGAATAGCGCTACAATAATAAAATGTTATTCAAGGAGCCTATTATGAAATTCAAATTTATTCTTACCGGTATGCTGTTTGCGTCGTTGGCATTCGGTGCCGCTTGGGAGCAAAGTGCTTCGGTCCAAAACGTCAAAGCCGTGCTGAGTTCGGATAAAGCGCTGATTGTCGGAGACAATGCGCTGGTTCTAACTGTGAAACAGCAAAACATGCCTATAGAGAACGCAGTGGTTGAAGTAAAGGCGTTTATGCCGGCCATGCCGGGGATGCCGGCGATGGAGTCCAAAAGCAAGGCGGTGGCACAGGGACACGGTGTTTATAAAACATCGCTCAATCTGGACATGGGAGGAACATGGCAGATTCATGTTTTTGTAACGACCAAAGAGGGTAAAAAATATCGTCTCAAAACATCTTTGAGCCTCTAAGTTTAGGTGTGTCATGAGAGGCTGCGTATTTGTCTGTTTGCTGATCGGTACACTCAGTTTTGGCGAAGGGATAGAAGCACTGATTGCGAAAGGGCTTAAAAACAATCCCGATCTGCAAAGGATCAGTGCCAATGTAGAACAAAGTCGATTGCAAAAAGAGATTTCACGTCAGTTTGACAACCCGAATGTGCAATTGCTCCTCAATGATATTCAGTCGGCCGATCCGACGAACCGTTCGATTGAACCGATGCAGTTCGGATCGATCACTTTACAGCAGAAATTGCCGTTTGCCGGAAAACGCGATGCCCGTTACGACGATGCGAAAGCGCAGGAAGAGACGGCACGATTGACCCTTAAACAGGCTCAGGTTTTGTTGGCCGGTGAGATTAAAAAAGAGTCGTATCGGATATGGGAAATTCAGGAAAGCTTGAAAATCTATCACGATTACGAGATTATTGTTCAGCAGAACACAGAACTCTATACCGCTCTCTCCTCGGCCGCTTCGGGGCGTCATATGGGGATTATGTCTTCACAGATGGACCTTTCCCAAATCAAGATTTTTCAGGCCAATCTACGCAGTGAATTGGAGCGTGCCTATGCTTCCCTTTCGCAGTTGGTGGCCGAACCGGTCGTATCGGTCGATGTTTCACTGACTGTCAAACCCTGTGAACCGATTGAGACGTATCAACAAGCATTAAGCGGGAACTTTTCGTATAAAGCCAAAGATGCCCAAATACGTCGAACAGATGCATTGCTGAAACAGGCACAGCTTGATTTTTATCCTGATGTGACGGTTCAGGTAGGATACGCGCAGAGAGAGACCTATAACGACTATTGGACGCTAGGAGTCAATATTCCGCTGCCGATCTATGGTACCGAATCGACAAAAGCGCAGATTGTGCAGGAAAAAGCGATCGAACGCAATCGAGAAAAAGAGGTGACACGGCTGCAACTCGAAGCCGCGCTTCGGCAAAAATATGCTGAAGTCCGAAATGCGCAGGAGATATGGCGGGTGATCCATGAAGAGAGCCTTCCGCAGCTGAATCATATGTTTGAGCTCTCCGAAGCCTCGATCCGAAACGGAGAGGATCTGTTCCGTTTTACCGAACTGTTAAAGCAAAAACAGCAGCTTGAACTGCAGCAGGTACGTGCCGTGAGTGCGTTTTACCGATCTCTAGCCGATTTGGATTTACTGATAGGAAAAGAACCATGAGATATTTTGTATTAGCGATTTTATTAGGGGTTGCCGCGACGGCTAAACCTGCCCCGATCATTCAGCAGTTCAATGTCACGACTATCAAAGTAACACATGCCGACGCTGTTGCGTCTATCGGTAAAAACTTCGGGTATCTTCGTGCGGATGAGGGAAAAGAATCGATCATCGCGCTGCGTTTCGGAGGGTATGTCGAGAAGCTTCGGGCCACTGAGACCTACCAGCATATTTCCAAAGGGGATGTGATTGCCGAAGTCTACAGTCCCGAAGTGCTTCAGGCGAAAGAAGAGTATCTCAGTTCGCTCAAATACAACGCCATCCGTCCTAATCCGGGGATGGTAGAGAGTACGAAAGAGCGTCTGATTTATCTGGGTGTTCCGATGTCCGAGATCACGGCGATCGAGAAAACGGGAAAAGTCGCTTCGACCACCACGGTCCGTTCTCCGGCATCGGGCTATATTTTTGAGAAAAAAATCGATAAAGGATCGGCATTCACGGCGATGCAGCCGCTGTTTCGTATCGTCCGGCTCGATCCGATATGGCTGGAGATGAAATTTCCTCCTGAACAGTTGGATCGTCTCAAAGGGATCAACGATTACGAGATACGTATCAGCGGGATCGAGCGTCCTTTGTATGCCAAACGGGGAAAAATCTATCCCAATGCAAATCCGTCCGAATCAACTTTAACGATGCGTCTTAGCCTCCCGAATCCTAAAGGGACACTCTTTCCGGGGATGTACGCCTCGATTGTTCCGATGATGCAGACCAAAGGGACTCTGGTGATACCGAGAAATGCCGTCATACGTAAAAACGGGAAATGGTATTGTTTTAAAAAAGGGGAATTCGAGGGGGAATACGAACCGGTCGAAGTAGCGTTGCAGCCGATTACAAACGACCGTTATGCGATCAAAGGCGGTTTGAATGAGGGGGACGAAGTTGTTGCCAACGCTTTGTTCATGATCGATTCCGATGCGCAGATCAACGGGAACTTTTAGGTGTAGATGATGATTGAACGTCTGATAGAGTGGAGTCTTCGGTTTCGGATCTGGGTTATTGCCATCTGTCTCTTTCTGGCACTGGGATCGTATTGGGCGATCCGTCATACAGCGCTCGATGCGATACCCGACCTCTCCCCTCCGCAGGTGATTTTACAGCTCAAATGGAAAGGGCAGAGTCCGGAGATCATCGAAGCACAGGGGACCTATCCGATCGTCCGTCAGCTTCTTTCACTCCCCGATGTCAAGACGGTTCGGGGATTTTCGGGATACGAAAATGCTCTCATCTATATCATCTTCAATGATAATGTCGACTTGTATTGGGCACGGACAAGGGTATTGGAGCAGCTTTCAACGTTACAATCGCAGCTTCCTAAAACTCTCGACGTTTCGTTGGGACCGGATGCATCAGGTGTCGGATGGGTATTTGAATATGCTCTGGTCTCCAAAACCAAAAACCTTGCCGAACTGCGTACTCTGCAAGACTATACCTACAGGTATGCGCTTTTGGGGATCGACGGCGTCAGTGAGGTGGCATCGGTAGGCGGTTTTGTGCCGACTTATCAGGTGACGCTGAACAACGATGCTCTGGTACGATACAACCTCAGTGTCGGTGAAGTCGCCAATGCGATCAAAGCCAACAACAACGACGTCGGAGGACGTATCGTCGTCCAAAACGGGTATGAGTGGATGGTTCAGGCCAAAGGGTATCTTACCGATATCCGCTCGATCGAAAATCTGGTGGTAGCGACCCGTGGCGGTATTCCGGTCCTATTTTCACAGGTTGCCCGGATCGAAAAAGTTCCTGAAAACCGTCGCGGATATGCCGATCTGAACGGTCAGGGAGAAGTGGTCGGGGGGATCGTAGTCGTCCGTTATGGGGAAGATGTTTACCGGGTCATCCAAAAAATCCGTGATCGGCTTGCAAGTATCCACACAAAAGATGTAGAAGTCGTTACTGTCTATGACCGCTCCGGACTGATCGAATCGGCCATTGGGACATTGACCAAAACGCTCGAACACGAGAGCTGGATCGTCATCGCCGTTATCGCTTTGTTTTTGCTTCATTTGCGCAGTGCCTTAATCGTTTTAATCGTCCTTCCTCTAACCATCGCTATTACGTTCTTGCTGATGAAGCTTTTCGGCATCGGGTCAAACATCATGTCGCTCGGCGGGATTGCCATCGCGGTCGGAACGATGGTGGACGCATCCATCATCATGATTGAAAATGCCCATAAAGTCCTGCTTCAGCGTGAAAGCGAGCACGGAAAACTGAGCAGTGCACAGCGCTTTGATGCCGTACTCTACTCTTCGAAGATGGTGGGGCGTCCCATCTTTTTTGCATTGGCGCTGGTCGTCGTCTCTTTTATGCCGATTTTTGCCCTTCAAGGGCAGGAGGGACTTTTGTTTACCCCGCTGGCGTTTACCAAAAGTTTTGCGATGGGGGTCGGAGCGTTACTATCGGTCACCCTCGTGCCGGTCTTGATCTATTTTGTGATACGGGGGCGTATACTCTCGGAATCGGCCAATCCGGTAAGCCGATTTTTCATTTGGGCATACCGCCCGATCCTTTTGGGATCGATGAAGCTGCGCTATCTCATACTGGTTTTATTGATAGCTGGATTGGGTTATACCATCCATCTCTATCGCGCTATGGGATGGGAGTTCATGCCGATGATGGATGAACAGACACTCATGTATATGCCCGTCACTCAAAGCGGTGTGAGTATCGATCAGAGCAAGGCGTTGACACAGTATACGGATGCAATCATCAAAAGTTTTCCGGAGGTTGAGAGGGTCTTCGGTAAAGGCGGACGAGCCGATTCGGCAACCGATCCCGCACCTTTAGGGATGATTGAGACGATTATCACCCTCAAACCGAAAGACCAATGGCGCGAGGGGATGAGCATGAGCAAACTTCAGCAAGAACTTGACAGCGCTTTACAGGTTCCCGGACTGGTCAACTCCTGGACTTATCCGATCCGCGGGCGGATCGATATGCTTCTCAGCGGTATCCGCACTCCGCTTGGGATCAAGCTTTACGGAGATGATTTGGCCGTATTACAGCAAAAAGCGCATGAACTCGAAACCGTTCTTCAACAGATACCTGACACTCAGAGTGTATTTGCCGACCGCAGCGACAGCGGCTATTACATCGATATTACGATTAACGAAGAAGCTCTGGCCCGCTATAACCTCCGCAAAGAGGTGTTGCTGGAGTACACTTCCGCAGCTATCGGAGGAGTCGGACTCTCGACGCTCTATCATGGAAGAGAACGCTACAGCGTCAGTCTCCGTCTTGAAGAGGATGAACGCCACGATATCGAAGCGATCCGTTCACTGCTGGTCAAAACACCGCTGGGATATGTCCCTCTCGCGTCACTGGCACAGGTTGATTACCGTCAGAGTGCCGCGATGATCAAAAGCGAAAAAGCGCGCCCCGTCGCGTATGTCTATATCACCCCAAAAGAGGGAATAAGCGCAACGGCCTACAAAGAAGAGGCGCAAAAAGCGTTGCAGCGGGTCGTTTTGCCCGAAGGGTATCTGTATGAGTGGGCTGGACAGAGCGAGTATCTCGAATC
Source organism: uncultured Sulfuricurvum sp. (assembly GCF_937936435.1). Classification (GTDB taxonomy): domain Bacteria; phylum Campylobacterota; class Campylobacteria; order Campylobacterales; family Sulfurimonadaceae; genus Sulfuricurvum. Next base: position 15,492 of record NZ_CALDDG010000064.1, read on the forward strand.
GGCAATACAGACGCTCAAATGGATCATTCCTGCTGTACTCGTTCTGATCGTAATCCTGATCTATTTTGCTCTGCGCGAATGGCTTTCGACTGTTATTGTTTTGGGAACGCTTCCGTTTGCGTTGCTGGGAGGGATTATCTATCTGCAATGGCTACATTTTAACATCAGTGTTGCCGTTATCGTCGGATTCCTTGCTCTTTTGGGGGTGGCAGCGGAAACGGCGATCGTGATGATCGTCTATCTGCAGGAGAGCATAAACGATAGGTTGAAACAGGGTGCAGTGATGGATATGCCGACGATTAAAGAGGCGATTTACGAGGGAGCCGTCAAACGTGTCCGCCCGAAACTGATGACGGTTTTCGCGATCCTCGCGGGGCTTTTCCCGATCATGATCAACCACGGTGTCGGTAGCGAAGTGATGCAGCGGATCGCCGCCCCGATGATCGGAGGGATCGTTACGTCGGCGATCGTGAGTTTGATTGTTATCCCGATTGTCTATCAAGCGGCGATGCAGAGAAAGTATCGAAATCAGGGATCATAATTGCTTCATTATCTCGCCGAGGCGGTCGGGGCTGCGATGAGTTTCAGCTCGGTGTCGGTGATTACGAATGCATTGCGGTTGAGGGGGGAGAAGCTTTGAATCTTTTCAGAAATTGGTGTATTATCTTGACATGATGTGGCATTATGTATATAATCATTCCATACATTTTGAAAAAGGTGAGTAATGTTTGATTGTCTCGATGTCGAACGATTGCGCGGGTTTGATTGGGATGATGGCAATATCCAGAAAAACAAACTCAAACACGGGCTTGATTTTTGGCTGATCGAAGAGATATTTTTCAACGAACCGTTACTCATCTACGAGGACAATGCCCATTCGGAGCAAGAGTGCCGATGTTATGCGCTGGGAAAGACCGATAATGGACAAATGCTGTTCGTCGCTTTTACCGTGAGAGGGCAAAATATTAGGGTGATATCGGCACGATCTATGAGTAAAAAGGAGAGAAGCTATTATGAAAAAAATACCTAAATTAAAAACCGAAGAAGAGGTTGCGGCGTTTTGGGACGAACACGACTCGACTGAGTATATCGACTGGGACAAAGCCAAGCCGGTACGTCTTACAAAACTGCAAAAGAGTGCGAAAACGATCTCGATCCGTATGCCCGTCGATATGATCGAAACGCTCAAAATTCAGGCGAATAAAAACGACATTCCCTATCAGTCGTATCTCAAAATGCTGATTGCGGATGGGTTAAAGGCACATGGGTAAAGATGCTTTTGTAATATGACCACTATCACCGACAACATGGACGTATTTGCCGAGAAGTTCGAAGGGATTGACCTGCACGGCAAAAAGATCACCAAAGCCGAATTCGATGACTGCACCTTCGTCTCCTGCGATTTCAGCGAAACCTTTTTCTCCTCCTGCAAATTCACCGAATGCCGTTTCGAAAACTGCAACCTGAGCGTCATGAAGCTGACCAATACCAAAATGAGCGATGTCGATTTCGTCTCGTGCAAGATGGTCGGGATCGACTGGACGATGGCGGATTGGAAGAGTTTGCTCAATGCCGATCCGATCCGTTTTCGCGAGTGCATCCTGAGCGACAGCAACTTCTTCGGTCTGAACATAGAGGGATTGGTGATGCGGGAGTGTAGAGCCAAAGAGGTCGATTTTCGCAACGGAAGTTTTATCAAAGCCGATTTTAGCAAAACCGATTTCAAAGGGGCGCTGTTCGGCAATACCCATCTGGAGGCGGCCAACTTTACCGACGCCTCCAACACCTCTATCGATCTTCGCTCCAACCACTTAAAAGGGGCAATCTTCAGCCAGATCGGAAGAGCACACGTCTGAACTCCAGTCACATTCCTTTAGCTCGTA
>NZ_CALDDG010000065.1 GCF_937936435.1 uncultured Sulfuricurvum sp.
CGTGCACTGTTGGCGTCATTGATATTTTGGACACGGGTATAAAATGTCGCCGTGTCGTTACGGTCGAGCAGACCGACAAGATCGAGTATATCTGCTGCGTGCAGTGTTGATAGAGAGAGTATCCATACGAAAAAAAAGCTTCTTAACATTATTACCGCTTGAACTGTTCGATAAACTCTTCGATATCGTCAAACAAAGCCTGCAAATCTTCTTCGTGTTCGACTTCATCCGCCAATATTTGAGAAACGAGATCATAGGTGATGATATCTTTTTCGCGGGTGATGTCCAAAATATTGGAGTAGACGCTGATGGCACATTGTTCCCCTTTGATCGCCTGTTCGAGGACTTTGCGTACATCGGGGTCGGTGGGTGCGTCATAGCCGCAGTTGGAGTGGTTTACCCATTCGGAAGGGTGGAGAACGGGTACACCGCCAAGTTGGATGATACGGTCGCACACCATCGTAGCATGACGGAGTTCATCGGCCGCGTGTTGCGTCAATTCGGTGATAGCGGCGTCTTTCATGAGCCCTTTGACGACTTTGGCCTCGATAAAATATTGGTAATAGGCCAGCCATTCGTCGCAGTAGGCCTTGTTTAACAACTCATATACGGTTTGCGCCTCGATTCCGCGAAGGAGAGAAATTCCTCTTTTGCCCATGACAAACTCCTTTAAAGTGAATAGTCACACTCTATCACTGGTTCTCTTAAAGGAAAATAATTATCCGCAATAAGTATCGAGAGCGTCGGGAAGCAATATGGTTACACCGTCGGTTTTGGATACGGCGATGATACCTTCTTCTTTTAGTTTTTTTATGATGCGCGAGAGCGTTTCGGGGGTAATGCCGAGCAGGCGGGCGATGTCGATGCCTTTCATCTGATGCAGAATATCGGGATTCTCACACAGCAGCCGAGCAACTTTTGCCATCGCGTTCGGAGCGCTGTGGCGCTGCAGCGAGCGTTCCAAAGTGGCGATTTTTTCGGAGAGAGAGGCAATCAGCGCAATACTGACCGAAGGGTCGTTTCGCAACAATTCCAAGAACGGATCACGGGGGATTTTCAGGATGAGCGAAGGTTGCACGCATTCACACGATGCGGGATAGGGAAGTTTTTTCAGAGTCGCGACTTCAGCGATGAGCGAAGGTGCCGAAAAACGGTGGATAATGATCGTCTCGGTCGAAGCGGTCGTTTTATAGATCGAAACTTCGCCTTTGATAAGCAGATGAAAATAAAGCGGATTCTCTTCTTCGTAAAAGACGATTTCGTTTTTGTCATAGCGTTTGAGGATGCTGACCGATTCGATTTGCATCCGTTGAGTATCGGAAAGGTGGTTAAAAAGGTCGAACTCCCGCAAAGAGAGTGTTTTATCGTGATGTGAGGGGTTCAAAGCCGAACTCTTTCGGATGGACAAGCTCTATCGGATAGATGACTTGGGAATTGATGATCCGCATCGTGTACTCACGATCGGAGTGATTGAGAAGAGAAATCAGATAATCGATCCCTACGCTCGTCGTATAATTGATCCAGTCAAAGCTGATATCGTTGTTCATCAGCATGTTTGATTCGTAGATAGCCGGAGGGAATTCGATCAGAGAATTTGCCAATATCATATTTTTACGGTCTTGGTATTGTGTCAGCGTGAGAAGCGTCGGGTCCATATTGATCTGAGTTGAGAGAATATTGCGCTCTTTAATACGGGTAAAGGTCATATGGGCGGTCAAAATTGCACTTTTCACGACCGGAATATGTAAAATAATACTTTTTTTGGAAAAAGCGCTCGGTTTGGAAAGATGGGTGACGATGTTGTCCCCTTTTGTATCTACGGCATAGCTTGAAACCCGTTTCTTTTCACTCTTATGGGCCAGAAATACTTCTTCGGTATCGGCTTTTAACTGGTTCCCAACGGCAGAATTGTCGTAAAAAATTGCGATCGAATCGGACATATACGGCAGTAAAGCTTCGATCTGCGCTCTGTAATCGATCGCTCCGCAAGTGATATTATCGGAAGCGGAAGGGAGATCGCGTTTATGGACGGTAGGGATAAAAATCGGTAAAGAGGTATCGATTGCGGCGAGGTTTTTGGCTCCGCTGAGGGTAAGCGGGGCGATAATAGCGTTCATTCCGTCTTGTCGGGCACTTGTTAACGCTTCGTTCAGCGATCCTGAAGATTCATCTTCGATTTCGTAATGTTTCAGCCGATAATGGGTGTTTAATCGGCTCATGAGCGTTGCTAAAGAGACGTTATAGGCCGATTGGGAATATTTGCCGATGATTTTGGGCGCACTTATGAGTGCTATACTGATTTTATCGTCTGAAGATATCGGTTCGCTAAACCCCGTAGAAGCTTGGGAATTATGGAAGATAACAGGCTGTGCGGACAATAGTAGGGATAATAGTCCCAAAGAAAAAAGAAGTCGGAACATAATCATAGAAGCTGCCCTTTAATAGTTTGTAGATCTCTGAGAGCCTCTTTTTTGAGCGAAGGGTTGCGGACGAGATACAAAGGGTGGTACATCGGAATCAGAAGCGAATTCCCAAAAGGGATGATTTCACCCCGAACACGTTCGAAGTCGTTTTCGTCACCGCTAAGGATGCGGTATGCATCAGGACCTAGCGTAACGATAACACGAGGCTGGATTATGTCGATTTGTTTGGAGAGAAAAGGGGCACAGCTGTTGCATTCGCTGGTAGAAGGATTTTGAAACCCGAACGGTTTGCATTTGACGCTGTGGGTGTAGTAGACATCTTCCGTTTTCAGCATCAGAACTTTTTCGATCATATCGCGGAGCATGACTCCCGAACGACCGACATAATAATCGGCCGCTTCGTCTTCTGCGGCAGAAACATACGCGTCTACAAACATCAAGCGGGCATGACGATTACCAAATCCGCTCATGCTTTGGCGTCGGGATTTGCTTAGATCGCATAAATAACATTGCCGTATATTCTGCTGGAGTGTTTCCAAGGAATCGGGAAGGGTATTGGAGGATGTCTGGAGATTCGGCGTGATGGGATCGACATAGCGATATCCGAGTGCTTTAAGACGATAAAGATTCTCTAAAAGGGCAAGATTTTGAAAAGAGTCCACAAATGTCACTTCAACTGATTTAAATAAGAGTATAGGGCAGTAGCGGTTAAAAGGAGATAAAGCAATCGAGCTATTACGAGGAGAGCATCTCCGTCGGTTTGCCGGTGAAATAGCCCTGTGCGTAATCGACGCCAAGCGCTTTGACTGCTGTATAGATCTCTTCGGAACTGACAAATTCGGCTATCGTTTTCGCACCGATTTTTTGAGCGAAGTTGACGATGGTCTCTACCACAATGTGGTGTCTAGGATTATCGCTGATCCCCTCGATCAGAGAACCGTCGATCTTGATGTAATCGACGTTGAGTTTGAGAATATTTTCAAAATTTGAGTATCCCGTACCGAAATCGTCAATAGCTATTTTGGCACCGAGCGCTTTAACCGTCGAGATGAACTCTACTACTTCGGCATAATTTTCGATCCCTTCCGACTCCAGAATTTCAAAGACAATTTTAGAAGCGGTCCCTGTTTTAACGATCGTATGGATGATCTCTTTGACAATATGCGGATTGCGTATATCGCTGTCGGAAAGGTTAATAGAGAATTCTTCATCCCGTTTTGAAAACACGCTGCATGCTTGATTGACGACTTCGATCGTGATTTGGGGATAGAGTTTCGTTTTTTTCGCTACGGGCAAAAAGAGCGCGGGGGGAATAAGATTTCCGCTTTCATCGACCATTCGAACGAGAGTTTCATATTTTTCGGTTTGATCGTTGTTCAGATTCACGATCGGTTGATAGTGGCAGCGTATTTTTCCCTCTGCCAACGCGGAACGGATAGCGGAACTCATTCGCATATTGGAACGGTATATCTCTTCGATATTTTCCTGTTCGGTATAAAGGGCAATCGATGTTTTAGACTTTTTGGCCCGGTTGAGGGCGATGTCGGCACGTGTCAGCAGTTTATGATCTCCGATGGCGGCACCGACGGTCATCCGCAGATTAACCCCCTCTTCATCGGCGCTAAAGACTTTTTCTTCAAACAGCGACATCAGTGCGTTGATCCGGTTACGTAAATCGTTCCACGTAAAATCTTCATAGAGCAAAATCGCAAATTCGTCTCCGCCGATCCGATAGGGAGAAAAATTCATTTGGTAAAACCATTCTGCGACCTGGCTGAGGATGAGATCGCCGATTTCGATTCCGAAAAAATCGTTTATCTCTTTAAAATCGTCAATATTAAAAATGATGCAGACGGACGGGGCTTTTTTGGTCATGTCCGAAACGATTTTCTGCCGGTTCGGCAATCCGGTCAGCTGATCGTAATAAGCTAATTTAAGCGATCTTTTTTGGCTTTCGCGCAGAGCGCTGAGATCCGTGAAAATAGCCAGATAATTTTGTATTTTTCCGTTCTCATCCATTATAGCGGTGATACTGACCCAGCCCGGAAATATTTTCCCGCTTTTGCGGCGTATCCATATTTCACTGCTCCAATGTTTTTCGCGAAGCAGGGTAGTCCACATTTGATTATAGAAAGTATTGTCGTGTTCGACGGAAGAGAGGAAACGGGTGTTCTTGCCTAATACCTCGTTTTCGCTGTATCCGAACGTATTGATGAAAGCGTTATTGACTTTCATGATGTTATTATAACGATCGGTAACAATGATACTGTCGGAAGCATGTTTCATTGCGGTCGCCATGATTTCGAATTCGCGTTGACTGTCGGTCGCTTTGATCTTTTTAAGCATATCAAATGACAAACGTCCGAATATTTTATTCACTTTTTCCCTTGTATATGAGTATTAAACGGATATAAATACTTTAGTAGAAGTATAAAAATAAAGTATACAATAGCTATTTTGATTTTGGTGGAATTATTGTTCTATGTTTGCATAGATTTGCTACTTATAATGCTCTTCTAATCATTAAAATTAAATAAATTGAAAGTATAAAACTTGAAATCATGGTATTATAAAAACACAGAAAATCTTAGGAATATTGATGAATAATGATTTGCTTTTTTCGATAGAGTCTTTTCCCCCTTTACCGGAGTCGGTTAAAAAAATTAACGAATTATGCCAATTTGAAGAGATTGATTTAAAGTCGGTTATCAAGGTTATCGAATCCGATCCTATTTTGTATACGGATATTCTCCGTTTTTCGAATGTCCCCTATCACGGATTTCGCCATCCCATCACCTCGATTTCTCAGGCGATTGCATTATTCGGCATCGCCGCAATACGAGGAATGTCACTAACCGCAGCCCTCAAAGCCCACCCTTATACCGACGTAAGCCCTTATGGCATGAGTATCCACGATTGGTTTGGGGTTATGGAGCGGCAGCAGCGTTTTTTGGATTTGTGGCTCGGCAAAAAAAACCGTGCGGTTATCCAATCGCTCGGAGGGCTTACTTTTATCCTAGAGATTGGGAGGCTTGTAGCTTCCTATGCACTTATGCTGGCTGACAAATCCCACCGTTTCAGTGAATATGAGCCTGAAAAACTAGGGTTAGAAGAAAAAAACATCCTCGGCGGTTCCGGTGACGAATTAGCCGCAAAACTCTTTGGATTTTGGAACTTTGATCCCCTGTTTGTGAATTCTCTCGAGTATTCGATCACTCCTGATGAAGGGCTTGAAGCAAGGACGTGCGCGGCATTAAAATGTGCTAGAACGTTATTTACGCTAAAAGAGACACAGCCTTTTAGCGTCATAGAACCGTTATTAGTCCGATACGGTTTTGATGTCAATGATGCCAAAATAGCGTATGAAATCCTAACGGATGAATCCAAAGAAGATTAGGCGCTAATAATACGGCCTATTTCACGCAAAAATCATACGAATTAGAGTAAACTAACCGTAAAAGACGAACAAAGAGGAATAGATAGCATGCCTGGCGAGGATACAGAGAATCAAACAGTTTCGGAAACGAACGTGTCCGAGGGACATTCAAGTAAAAAATTGCTCATTTTGATCGGGGCTCTTTTTACGTTCCTACTGATCGCAGGAGGGATTATTGCTTACGTCGTTTTGCATAATGACGATACATCTCAGACCCTCCCCGAGGAGACGGCGAAAAACGATGCATTGACGGATATCGGCGCATTGTATCCTCTGGATACGTTTACCGTAAACGTCCTCTCAGATGACGGCAGAGAACATTATTTAAAGACGCAGATGAACCTGGAACTTAATACGGCGGAAGTGAATCCCGAGATCGATAAGAAAAAAGCGGAGTTGCGCGATATCATCATCGGTATATTGTCATCTAAGTCAATGGAAGAGGTATCGACCGAAGTGGGGAAAGAGCATCTGAAAAAAGAGATTACGGATCAGATCAATCTCCGTCTTGCCGAGGCAAAAATCAAAAACGTCTATTTCACAGATTTTGTAGAAGAATGAGTGAGATAAACGTCGGAAGAAGCGTCATGGACGTATTGGGCTTTGAAACCTTTATCTCGGTTCCGATTCTGATTTTTGTATATTATACGGGAGCTTTGCTTATCCCTTTTATGCTTTTGTATTATCGCCGTTCATTGGAAAGACGGGTATCTTTAGAGGGGCGATGGCGGGGGGCTAAAATGAAGATTTTGGCGTTATTTATCGTATGCTTCCTCTTAGGGCAGATCATGTGGAGAATGATGTTCGAAGTGATGATCGGATATTTTCAAATGCATGAGTATCTCAGGGGACTTGCACATTGACCTGAGGCGCTACGGCTGAAGCTTACTCTGATCGTGCGTCGATTGTTTCGACGGGCATGCCGAAATAATACCCTTGCGAATACGGTATCCCGATGGCTTTGACCACCTCATAAACCTCTTTGGAATGGACAAATTCGGCGATAATCCGGCAATTGAGTGATTGTGCCAGATGAACGATCGTTTTACAGATATTCAGGCTATTAGGATTTTCGTGAATATCACGAATAAATGAGCCGTCTATTTTTAAATAATCGACATTCATTTTCTGCAATCGCAAGAAGTTCGATTTCTCGCTTCCGAAGTCGTCCAGAGCGATTTTATACCCCTCTTTTTTCAACTCGGAGAGCTGTTCTATCGAGGCCTCGTTTTCATGTGCCGAGATATTCTCCAAAATTTCGAGCGTCACCCGTTCCGGTGCGATTCGGTAGTGCTCCGATAGCATTTTTAGCAATGGAGGAAGTGTTTTTTCTCTTAAATCTTCTTCGGTAATATTGATACTGAAATCATAAGGTTTGTTTTGAAAATATTCAAAAGATTTTGTCGCTATTACTTTGGTTATATTGGGCAAAAGCCCGGCAAGTCTGGCAGGTTCGATAAAATAAAACGGAGTAATGACGGTGCCGTTGTCGATCAACCGTGCCAAACACTCGTATTTAACGACCTGATGAGTAGCATTATCGATAATCGGCTGAAAATAGGGGATGATAGCATCATTATTGATCGCATCGCGTACTTTGAGCATCCATTCTATCGTCTCTTTTTGCTTCTTGATAAACAACGACTCGGGCGTATAGGTTAGAAATCTGTTGGTTCCGCTTTGACGGGCCTCTTTCATAGCGGCATGAGCTTTCACCAGCGCGCTTTCGGTACTGTTGGCGCCGTGTTTTTCCGTAATTCCTATCGTACATGACAAATGGATTAAAAATTCTCCGACTTTGAATTTTTTCATTTGCAGAGAGTCGATGATTTTGGATGCAAGTTCTTCTTTATCGATATCCGAATTTTCAGGAAGGAT
>NZ_CALDDG010000066.1 GCF_937936435.1 uncultured Sulfuricurvum sp.
TCATATCTATAAACGGATAGCATTAACCGCAAAAGAGTACGGGCGGGAACGGAATTTTGTCGACGGTGCGAACATCGCGGCATTCAAGCGGGTAGCGGAGGCGATGATCCTCGAAGGGGTATAATGCGTTAATACAAAATTAACACGTGTTTACCATAGTGCGATTACAATTGCGACCATATAATAGACGATAGGTATATAAATGACTAAAATTCTCTCTTTTTTAGGCTCGATGAAGACAATGGCGGCATTGATGCTCATCTTTGCCGTTTCGATAGGCTACGCTACTTTTGTAGAAAACGATTACGGGACGATGACCGCTAAAGCGGATATCTACAATGCACGATGGTTTGAAGTATTGCTGGGATTGTTGGCATTGAACCTGATTTTAAATATTATCAATTTTAACATGGCGCGTAAAGCGAAAGCTTTTGTCTTTTTATTCCATGCCGCTTTTTTAATTATTCTCGTCGGTGCGGCCGTGACGCGATATATGGGTTACGAGGGGACGGTTCATATCCGTGAGGGGGAAAGTGCCGATTCGATGGTAAGTGCGGAGCCGTACGTAACCTTCAATGTGCATAAGGGAGAAAAAAACTACTCATTTAAAGAGCAGCTCTATCTCTCTAAACGTTCTTCCAACCATTTCGAGCGAGATTTACAAATCGATGGGCAAAACATCCATGTGAAGCTCGATAGCTATATGGGAGACGCACGGTATGAAGCCGTTGCCGATCCTAAGGGAGAACCGATTTTGAACCTGATGGTGACGGGTGCCGAGGGGGCTCAGCAAATCAGTCTTAAACCGGGTGAATTTGTGGAAGCAAACGATATTGTCATCGATTTTAATTCTACAAAAAGCTTTAATAAGCCTGTTATCGCATTGAGTGTCGAAGACGGCAAATTGTTGATGGATGTCCCTATGGAATTGGCGACATTGAGTATGGACACGCAGCAGTCGTCACAACTTCCGCAAGGAAAACACGAAATGAGCCGCCGTACTTTATTCCAAACAGCACAAAGCGGTTTCGTTTTACGTGATTTCATTCCGCAGGGGGTGATGAAACTCACTTCGGGCAAACCGGCAAAAAAAGGGCCGATGATGCAAGGGGGCGGAGAAGATGCCTTAACTCTCAGTTTCAATAGCGGTGATGCAAAAGCAACGACGGTTGTTTTGGGAACGCCCGGCGAGATCGGCGATCCGCAACATGTAGCTTTAAGGGATACGCAAATCGATGTTTCGTACGGTTCGATCGAACGTAAACTGCCGTTTGCGATCGCTTTGAACGATTTTCAGTTAGAACGTTATCCGGGATCGATGTCACCGGCATCGTATGCAAGTGAAGTAACCCTTTTGGACCCATCAGCAGGAGTCAAGATGCCGTTTCGTATTTATATGAACCATATTCTCGATTATAAAGGGTACCGATTCTTCCAGTCCTCGTTCGACCAAGATGAATTGGGAACGGTTCTCTCCGTCAATCACGATCCGGGAACATTGATTACTTATATCGGATATTTACTCCTTGCGATCGGAATGTTTGCGGTTCTAATTGTCAAAAACGGCCGCTTTAACGCATTGAGCGAAAAGCTCAAAGCGCTGGAAGGGAAAAAAGTCGCGGCATCGCTTGCCGTTGTCGCAATGATGTTCGTTTCGACTCCGGGACATGCTGAAGATATGCAAAATCCGGTGATTAAAACCGCGTTGTCTTTTGACAAGGCACATGCCGAAAAATTCGGTCGTCTGGTCGTGCAGGATGCCAGCGGACGGATGAAGCCGATGGATACTTTGACGCACGAGATCGTTGCCAAACTGTACCGTTCCGATTCGGTTTTGGGATTGACGCCGAATCAGGTAGTTTTAGGAATGATGCTTCGTCCGGACGCATGGCGCGAAATTGCGATGATCCGCACCGGAAACCCTGAAATCAACAAATTGATCGGTTTACCGGAGAATGCTAAAAATGCCGCATTTTCTCAGTTTTTTGAAGTACCGGATCAAATCAGCGGTTACAAACTTGCACGTTTGGTAGACGATGCGAACCGGAAAGCTCCGGCAAAGCGCGATAAACTTGATAAAGCGCTTTTACAGGTCGATGAACGGGTAAATGTCGCGTATATGGTTTATACCGGTTCGTTGGTACGTATGTGGCCGGTTCCGAATGCGAAAGATCATAAGTGGGATGCGACGATCGAGGCATTACAAAACTTTGCGCCGAAAGATGCTGAGATCGTCCGTTTGTTGGCAATCGGCTATTTCGGTTCGATCGACGAAGGGATGAAAACCGGAAACTGGACCAAAGCGAACGAAGCATTGGGGCGTATCGACAAATACCAACGTTTTGTCGGGGCAAGCGTCTATCCGAACCAAAACAAAATCAATGTCGAAATTATGTATAACAAAACCAATATTTTCGAACAATTATGGCCTTTGTACTTCGTCGTCGGCTTTACGTTGTTGATCCTGTCATTCATTAAAATCTTGAAACCTTCGTTCAAAGAGGGAATTTTGACGAAAATTTCGTTTGGCTTGCTGGTCGTTTTCTTCGCCGCCCACACGGTCGGATTGATTATGCGCTGGTATATCGCGGGGCACGCTCCGTGGTCAAACGGATACGAGTCGATGATCTACATCGGATGGGCCAGCGTATTAGCCGGATTTATCTTTTCGCGCAAATCGGTGATGACAATGGCTGCCACGTCTATTATGACGGGATTGATCCTTTTCGTCGCTCATCTCAACTGGCTCGATCCTCAGGTGACGAATCTCGTTCCGGTATTGCAATCGTATTGGCTGGCGATTCACGTTGCGATGATTACCGCGAGTTACGGTTTCTTGGGACTTGGTGCATTGCTCGGGATGATTACGCTGCTGTTGTTCGTCCTTAAAAAACCGCATAATCAAGAGCGTCTGAACCTGGCGATTAAGGAACTCAATGCGATCAACGAGATGAGTTTGATCTTCGGTTTGGTTCTCCTCACCGTGGGGAACTTCCTCGGAGGGGTCTGGGCAAATGAGAGTTGGGGACGCTACTGGGGATGGGATCCGAAAGAGACATGGGCATTGGTGACAATCATCGTTTATGCCGTAGTTATTCATGTCCGCTTTATCAAAGGGGCGTATAGCGATTATACGTTCAGCGTCATTTCGCTCTTGGCCTTTACCTCGGTTCTGATGACCTATTTCGGCGTCAACTACTATCTCGCGGGAATGCATTCGTATGCCAAAGGCGATCCTGTTCCGGTTCCGGATTTTGTTCCGTGGACCTATGCCGTTATCGCAATCGTCATCGCGATGGCCTATCCCAAACGTGCCGTGAAATAGCATGAACGACGCGTTAAAAGAGCTCTTTAACGCCTATAAGCATCTCCCCGTAGGGGTAATGTTTTTTAAACACAAAAAACTTTTTTTCGTCAACGACCATATTCGGGTCGTCTTGCTTCTTTCCAATCTTACGAATGAACACATCGTCGACGTCATCGGCGAAACGCTCAACATCGAAAATCCTTCGGATGAAATACTGTTTCACTTTTTTTCCGAACACGAATGTTTTACCTATCAAGACCATATTGTCCAAGTCGAACACGCATACAGTGAAGATGAGATCGATATTTTCGTCGTGGTTCGGATATCGGATCAGACGATCGCAACGGTCGATTCGACCAAATCGCTGCGTACGCTGAAAAAAGTAAACGTATCGCCTGTAACGAACGTACAAAGCGACGAACATCTTTTATTGAAACGGGCATTAGGCCAATGGGAAAAAGTACGATTTGCCTCTGTCGTTTTATACAAAGGGATACCGATACGGGGAGAGTCTTTTATTGTTGAAGCCACTAATGGCAAAATCTGTCTTCGGGTCGAGAAAAAGCAGTTGATAGCGGCGCATAAAGGGGTCGAATGGCTGATCGGAGCCCGTAAGGATGCCATGCTGATCGGCAGACTCCGAGAATACGATCTGCGTGAAGAGACGGTTTGGCTGGAGAATTTGCAGATCGTATCGGAGGGATTTCATCTGCGTCAGGTAATCCGCTATGAATGCGGTGAAAATGATCGGATGAATTTTCATTATGACGGCAGACATTATGCTTTGCATTTACACGATATATCCGAAAAAGGGGTATCGATCGAAACAGATGAATCGGCGGTTCTTGTGGCTCTTTCAAGCTCGGCAAAAACATTTGACGCCGAACTGTTTTTAGATGGAAATCGTATTGTAGTACGTGCTTTGTGGCATTATACAAAAGCGCTTGAAAACGATTCGATGAAGGCCGTATTTAAAATAAGCTACGATTCGAAAGAGGGGGGAGCGTTGCACGACTGGATGAATGCGAAGCAGCTCCGGATCATTAAAGAGGTACAGATTTTCGTTCGGATGTCTCCGGCACCGAAACGTGCCGATCAACATGGAGATTGGGTTATTTAAACCACCCTTTGACCCGCTCAAACACCGACTCGAAAAGGCTTTCATGAGGCTTGGATTCGATGCCGAAACTCTCTTGGAGTTTGGAAAGAAGCTCTGTTTGCTCCGAACTCAGACGATTTGGGTAGGTGAGGCGGATTTGGGCGATCAAATCCCCTTTGCCCCGTCCGTGTACGTCGGTGATCCCCTCGCCGCGGAAACGGTATTGCTGGGTATCTTTGGTCCCCGTTTCAAGTTCGAGGGTGAGCTCGCCCGTCAAAGAAGGGATGGTGATATTTTCACCGAGAACGGCTTGAGTGAAGAATACGGGAACTTCCAGATAGACGTCGTTGCCGTTACGGATAAAATGGCTGTCTTCTTCGACCTCGAACGTGACGTACAAGTCTCCCCGTACGCCGCTTTTGCCGGTATTACCTCGTCCTGAGACCCGTAAACGGTTGCCGGTGTC
>NZ_CALDDG010000067.1 GCF_937936435.1 uncultured Sulfuricurvum sp.
GGGTTATATTGAGGGCGGAGATAATAAGGCCGATGAGCGCCACCGCAATGTTTTTGATCAGAAGCGTTTTGAGATCGAGCTGAGGAAACGAGACATAGAGGATCGCATTGAGAAGCACCAGCAGGATAATATTGCCCAAAATGGTCGTGAAAATGGCCAAAACCATCTTCTTGCCGAAGGATATAAACGGGAATCGTTCGCTTAGAGGAATCGTGACGACCCACTCTTCAAGGCGGATAACAAAAAGGATAAAAACGGGAATTATGAACAGCAGCAGCAGCGGCAGAACAGCCATCTGCGCCAGAATAAACCGGTCAAATGCGATAAACGATTTTCCGATCAACACCACCGTCGGGCCGAAAAAGGTGTAGAGGAATTGCCCGAATAAAAACCAGTATGGAAGGCGGGAGATGGTTTTAGCCGTTTCGTCATTCCCTTGGACGGAAGAGTTCATAGCCTTTTCGATAGATGTAAGGGCTCGGTTGAATCCGACCAGCATCGCAGTCGTAGCGATCGCCATGTAGACGATCATCGGTGCGGAAAGGAGAATCGATAAAAGCTCCTCAATGGTGAAAAGATGGGAAAATGCAAGTAAAAATATCCATGCCATCGGAGGAACCA
The DNA here is from genome assembly GCF_937936435.1 of uncultured Sulfuricurvum sp. Taxonomy (GTDB): domain Bacteria; phylum Campylobacterota; class Campylobacteria; order Campylobacterales; family Sulfurimonadaceae; genus Sulfuricurvum. Next base: position 622 of record NZ_CALDDG010000067.1, read on the forward strand.
TCATTCCGATGAATATGAGCCATATAAGCCTTTTTCGAGGGTGCATCCGAATTTCTCCCGTGAGGTGACTTTTCCTTATTGAAGTAATAATAGCCAATAATAGGATAAAAAATGGCCTTCTTCTCAGAAAACTATGGTAAAATTCGGATTCAAAAATTTTAAATAGAAAGTAGGTGATTGCATGCCTGGTATCGTTCTTAGACAAGATGATAACTTTGATGCTGCTTACCGCCGTTTCAAAAAACAAACAGATCGTAATCTGATTGTTACTGAAGCCCGTGCTCGTCGTAACCACGTTACAGAGACTGAAAAGCGTAAACAATTCAAAATCAGCGCTCGCAAAAAGATGTTGAAACGTCTGTATATGATGCGACGTTACGAATCTCGCCTGTAATCCTCGCGCTTCGGCGCTTGGGTTATACCCTTCCCTTCTTATTCACATTTCATCCCTAACCAATCCTTTACGAACCCTATGCTAAACTTCGTGTAAACATTTCTGCACAAGGCTATCCCATGCTCTTTAGCGCACCTCTCAAAAGCAATTCCAAAAAAATCATGTTGTTAGGTTCCGGCGAACTCGGAAAAGAAGTGGCCATCGAGGCTCAGCGTCTCGGGATCGAAGTGATCGCCGTTGATCGTTATTCACATGCTCCGGCACACCTCGTCGCTAACCGTTCCCATGTAGTGAACATGCAAGACAAAGAGGCGGTATTAAAAATAATCCGTAAAGAGAAGCCGGATTTCATTCTCCCTGAAATCGAAGCGATCAGTATCGATGCGTTGTTTACGGCAGAAGCCGAAGGGTTCTGCGTTATCCCGAATGCCGAAGCGGTCAACAAAACGATGAACCGCAAAAATATCCGCCGTTTTGCTGCGGAAGAGTTAGGGCTTAAAACAAGCCGTTACCATTTTGTGAGTACGTATGAGGATATGTGCACTGCGGCGGAAGATGTCGGATTTCCGTGCGTGATTAAACCGGTTATGAGCAGTTCGGGGCACGGACAAAGTATTGCACGGAGTCCTGAGGATTTACCGGCTTCCTGGGAGATGGCCAAAGAGGCGCGCGGCGATGCAAGCGAGCTGATCGTCGAAGAGTTTATCCGATTTGATTACGAGATCACATTGCTAACGGCGCGTAACGGAGTCGAGACGGTATTTTGCGAGCCGATCGGGCATATCCAAAAAGACGGTGACTATATCTACAGCTGGCAGCCGATGGAGATGTCCAAAAAAGCGCTCAAACGTTCTCAAAAAATAGCGAAAACCATTACCGACGGATTGGGCGGAAAAGGGTTGTTCGGGGTTGAGTTGTTTGTGAGAGGCGATGAGGTCTATTTCAGTGAAGTAAGTCCACGTCCGCATGATACGGGGATGGTGACGCTGATTACCCAAAGCCAGAGCGAATTTGCCCTCCATGTGCGTGCGGTGCTGGGTCTTCCTCTCGGATTTACCTTCTATGGTGACGGTGCGAGCGCGGCGTTTAAATCCACGGTTGAATCGCATACGCCGGTCATCGATGTGGCTGATGAACTTTTTGACGACAACAGTTTTGTCCGTGTATTCGGAAAACCGGAAGCGCATGTCGGTCGCCGTATGGCGGTTGTCCTCGTGTTTGACAAAGTGAATAAAGCGCTCAAAAAAGCGAAAAAGTTGATCAAAGGGATCAAAGACGCATGAACATTGTCTTACTTGATACGCTAACCTACGGTGATACATCGCTAGAAGGGTTTAATGCATTAGGCGCTGTTTGTGTATACTCCACCACATCTGCCGAAGAGACACCGGAACGTGTTCGTGATGCTGAGGTGATCGTCACTAACAAAGTAGTGATTAATGATGCCGTGATGGAAGCCGCACCCTCTCTCAAACTCATCTGTGTCGCGGCAACAGGGATGAATAACATCGACCATGAAGCCGCCGCACGTCGCGGGATTACTGTTAAAAACGTCGCGGGTTATTCGACCGACGCTGTTGTACAACATACCTTCAGTATGCTGTTTTACCTGATGGGACATAGCCGTTATTATGACGAATACGTTAAAAGCGGTGGATGGCAGAAAGAGGCGGTATTTGCCCATATCGGCCCGTCTTTCAGCGAACTGCGCGGCATAACGTGGGGAATTATCGGTCTTGGCGAAATCGGTCGCGGCGTGGCAAACGTCGCTAAAGCTTTCGGGGCTAACGTTTGTTATTATTCAACGTCAGGTCAAAACGACAACGGAGAGTTCGAAAAAACGACACTCAGCCGTTTGATTGAAAACAGCGACATTATTTCAATCCATGCTCCTCTCAATGCCTCGACGGAGAACCTGATTTCACACTCCGAACTGTTACAGATGAAAGACGGCGCCGTACTGCTCAATCTCGGACGGGGAGGAATCGTCGATGAAGACGCCCTTTCGGTCATCATCGATGTGAAACCGATTTTTGTGGGATTGGACGTACTCTCACGCGAACCGATGCAGACGCCTCACCCGCTTTTGAGTATTCAGCATCCCGAACGTCTCTATATCACTCCCCATATCGCCTGGACGTCGCGCGAAGCACGGCAGCGCCTCATCGAATCGACAATCGAGAATATCCGCAGTTTTCGCGTTTAAAACAGCCAAGTTTCTTTGTTTTATCCGGTTTTTATCTATAGAGTGCTAATACTATAATAAGAGCTAGAAACAAAGAGGGACAGTGGGTCAAGATAAAAACGTAAAACGGTTCGGTTCGTTTGTCAAACGGGTAGTCGCCGGATCGGCAGGAATGGGAATTATTCTATTTGTCCTCTATTGGATAGTGGTTTCCCAAACGAGTAACAATCCCGTAATAGAGCAGACGAAGCAGACCGGACGGCTGATTTTCACAATGTTTTACACCGCTATGCAAAACGGGTGGGGTGAACGTGAAATCGATATGATGACACAACGGATCAATCAAGATCAGGATAAGATGCACGTTGAGCTGTATCGCGGCCCTTTGGTTGAAGCTCTTTACGGTAAACGTGCGGAGCAAAAGCCGTTTCGGATGATCAACGAAGATGAGATATCCTTGGCGGAGGAGGGGATGATCCGATACCGTTATGCGATCAAATTCGAGCATGCCTGTTTGCAGTGTCATATCAATGCGGATATCGGAAATACGGCCGGAGTATTGGAACTGGTATTTCCGTTGGGTGATTTTTCGGTCAGTAGCGGTTATTTAGTGAAGATGATGACGGCTATTTTTATCGTGACCCTTTTATCGATTAGCTTTGTTCTATACAGAATGCTTAAACGACAGTTTATCCTTCCTCTGGACGATTTCGTCACCCAGGTCGATACGATTATGTCGCATAAAGATTTACGCAAAGAGGTTGTCGTTAATACGACGATTGCCGAATTGGATCATCTTAAAAATGCATTTAATAAACTACGGGGAGAACTTGCCGATTCGTTTGAAACGATTAAACATTCGGCGGAAAAAGACGAACTGACCGGAGTATATAATCGTCTTAAACTCAATGAAGTGCTGACCCGTTATGCTCAAAGTCCTTTAGCGGCATCGATGCTGTTGTTTGATTTGGACAAATTTAAACCGATCAACGATCGATACGGGCACGACGTGGGGGATGAAGTCCTCAAACGCTTTGCCAACGTTATTTTGCAAAACCTCAAAGGGCGCGATTATGTTTTCCGGCTGGGCGGTGACGAGTTTTTGGCACTGCTTCCGCATACGCAGGCTATCGATGCCGAATTGATTGCATTGCAGATTCAAGAAGAGCTACGCAGTACACCGCTGGTCGTCGATCACGGTATGATCGTGATCGGGTGCAGTTACGGACTGGTTTACAGCGAAGATATCGGACATTCGTTCGATGAGCTGTTTCGGAAGGCGGATCAATCGATGTACGCAGACAAAAACGCTAAAAACGTTTCTCGCTGATCCGTTTAAAATAAATGGAGTAACGTCGGTAAGATCGGCGCGATCCCTAAAAAGATAGCGGATGTCATAAAGACCTGAATCGTAACGGTTCGGGGAGTGCAGTGATAGAGCGATGCCAAATTGACGTTAGCAACCGCCATCGGGACGAGAAGTTCCAAAAATAAAATCCCTTTTACCATCGGATCCATCTCTACCGCACTTAAGACTCCGAACGCGATCAGGGGGATGAAGATAAATTTCGTCCCGTTCACCCAAAGGGTCAAACGGATTTTCAGCTCTCCCATTTTAATCCCGTACAGGTAAATCCCGAACAATATCAGCTGCATCGTCATCGAGGCATATGCCCCCATCATCAGTGTCTTGTCGACAGCCGGGCTGGGACGATAGCCGATTAGGTTAAGAGCGATAGCCGCTATAGCGGCCCAGAGAACGGGTAGCTTGAGAATGTTGAGCAGCGAATTGCGTACGTCGAATTCTCCACGCGAATAATAAAATACCCCTACCGTAGAGACGACAAAAACATTGACCAGATTGATCAATGTAGTATAGGGGATGCTCTCTTCCCCGAACATCGCGATGGCTAGAGGAATACCCAGGTTTCCGGTATTGCCGATCAGTGCCGCGACGGTGGCGATGGAGCGTTCTTTGGTGTCGTGAAACAGGAGTTTTGCAAGAGGTATCATCAATAACAAAGAGGCAACGGTGATCGCCAGATAAAGAGAGGGGGCAAACAAAAGCGCCGTGTCGATGGGGCGTTTGAGCAATCCCCAGAACGTCAGAAAAAGCTGTAGAAAATAGACGCTGAGCAGCGTGATGGTACGGTCGTCTATTTTTTCTTTGAATGCCCATTTCGCACCGAAACCGACGGCGATAAAAAGGTAGATACCGAGGATAGAGAATAAAGTTTGCATTATCTTTTTTTGATGGGTATTGTAGCAAAAAAATTAGTATTGATTTTTGAGAGATCGCTAACACCCGATGGGGTACAATCCCGCCAACAAGGAGTCAAACTATGGCCAAAGTATTGATTATCGGAAGCGGCGGTGCCGGATTGGTGAGTGCGTTAGCGGCGCATGAAGCGGGTGCGGAAGTAATCGTCGCTTCGAAAACGTTGCCGACGCGGTCGCAAACCTCAATGGCGCAGGGGGGGATGAACGCCGTTTTAGGCGGTGACGATACGATTGCGTCGCATATCGCCGATACCCTCCGCTCTTCCGGAGGATTGGGGGATGAGGGGCGGATCGCTTTTATGTGTGAACAGGCTCCCGAAGCGATCCGCTGGTGCAACCGGATCGGATTGCCTTTTAGCCGCAACGGCGAGGGAGATATCGCCCGCAGACGTCTGGGGGGTGCGAGTGCACCGCGTGCCTGTTACGCTCAGGATTACACGGGAAGATCGGAAGAGCACACGTCTGAACTCCAGTCACATTCCTTTATCTC
>NZ_CALDDG010000068.1 GCF_937936435.1 uncultured Sulfuricurvum sp.
CCAAGCCGCAATAATCGTGAGGGAATCCACTTTGTCAACCCCATTGGTCGCCCAGATTGCAAAGGTATCGGATATAACTACTTTTTTAAAAAGACCGATAGCAAAGAGAAAAAGAGCGGCAGAAATGTTGCGGTAATTAATAACTTTGCTTTTGAGTGAATCAAACTGAGGCATCATCTCTTTGTGATGGAGGATAGGTCCTGCAAGCAGATGCGGGAAGAAAGTGACGAAAAGGGTATAGTTGAGATAATCCATCTCTTTAACTTCATTACGGTATGCATCGACCAAATAGGCAATTTGAGTGAACGTAAAGAAACTGATACCCAAGGGAAGGACAATATGCATCAACTCCCAATGTGTCCCTGCAAGTATATTAACGTTTGTAATAAAAAAATCCATGTATTTAAAATAGCCCAGCAAAAGGATATTTGAGATGACTCCAAATATCAAAACTGATTTGGGTGAGAATCTTTTATACGAAGAATTTGTGTCGTTTAGTCGGGTGATGGTAGAACCGATGGTAAAGTTAAAAAGAATCGATCCTAAAATAAGAGGAAGATAAAGGATATTCCACCACGAATAAAAAAACAATGAGGCAAATACCATCCATCCTTTAGATGCTTGTGTCAGCCGCTTTTTATTGAGCCAAAAGTAGATACCGAATGTTATTGGTAAAAAAATAAAGATGAATTCGTAGCTGTTAAAAAGCATGGGGTGTATCCACACTAATTTTCTTGATCAATTTTGCTGGATTTCCGGCATAAACGGCATTGGATTCCAAACTTTTGACGACGACCGAACCGGCACCGATAATGACGTTGTCCCCTATTGTGACGGGACCGATAATGACGACGTTGGAGCCGATATCGACGTTGTCCCCGATGATCGGTGAAGCGGAAAAAGTCCCGTTGGAGAGTTCTTTGTGCCCGATCGTCGTATTATGGCGAAGGGTACAGTTGCTTCCGATGATGCTGTGGTCATTGACGACCAGTCCTTGGCCATGGTAGAGCTTTAGGCCCGAGCCGACCGAAGTATTCCACGGCAGTTCGATTCCTAATATCCATTCGACGATGATACGATAGAAGATTAAGTAGGGGATTGACAGAATAAGAATCGGTTTCGGTGCTCTACGGCATATCTGGGCCGATCGGAATAGAAAAAGGACGAGCCTACCTTTTGTATTTCCTATGTTGGCGCTATAGTCTTGAAAAAAATAATAGCAAAATGTCATAGAGTATTTTCTTTATAGAGTTTTGATATCGTTTTGGAGTAGAGATTAGCAATATTTTGCCAGCGTAAAAAGTCACGTGTTTTGAAAGTATTTAAGCCAGTCTGGCAAATTGTATTTTGACTCTTGTAGAGTTCAATTAATATATCAGCAATCTGTTGATCGGAATCGAAGAGAAAACCATTGTCACTTGGAATAATAATGTCTTCTGCAATACCTGTACGTCTGGAAATTACACATAATCCTAGAACAAAAGGTTCAGCAATCGCATGACCGAAAGTTTCAGAGTTGGAAGGGATAATTGCAATATTTGATTTTTTGTATAATGAAAGAATTTCATCTCTGCTCATTTGGCCCGGGAAGTGAATATTGGAGGATAGGTCTAACTGAGATGTGAGTGATTGATAGCTTGACTTTAAAGGTCCCTCCCCAGGTAAATATACTTGAATAGTGTTGTCCTTGGTTTTTGCTATATATTGAGAGACCGCATTAATAATGAGGTGTTGATTTTTACCAACTCTAAATTGTCCAGGAAAAATTATTGTTAATGGAGTAGATGCAACGCAAGTTTGGATATCAGAACTGAAAAAAGATTCATCAACACCTAGAGGGAGGATAGATGTTTTTTTCTGGATAAAATTAAATTTTTTGTAAACAGCTGTGGATGCTGCGAAAACATGGTCTGCAAAGATTGAAAGTAAAAATTGGATAACTAGTAGTGCAATGTAGGATATATACTTTTTATTGTGTCTATATCCGTGAATAGTGTAAATAATTTTAAATTTTTTGGTTGAGCGGAGTTTTACGAGTGCTGAAATGATGAGCTGCCAATTGGTTTGTACATGCACTATGTCTGGTTGATTCGTGGCGACAAAGCTCCAGAATTCATTAACCAGTTTCCAAAAATCTTGATGATAGTCTAGGCCATTGATAATCGTATAAGCTAGATGACAATCAATCAGTTTTTTCTTTAATCCTTTTTCTTGTTCATTCTCTCCAGTTAAAAAAACAAATTCTAGATCATGTAATTTTGAAAAATGAATGGCCTGTTCTGTGAGTAACGTCGAAAGACCAATATTGTGGCTTGAAAGAAACATTGCAACTTTCATAACTATACGGCCTCTCTATATTTGAATGCTTTCCTAATAATTGAATCAGGTGTTAAAGTAAGAAGTAAAAACACGAAAATTTTAGGGTAAAAAAATCGCATACGTAATGCCTTTAATACTTCTTTAAATGCTTTAAACCGTTTTTTATGACGTAAAAAAGTTGAGGCTCTCATCCCATACCAGTGGGCAATATAGTATTTATAAGATTGTAAAGATTCTTTTTGGACTATGGGGATTAAACACAATAATTCATTTCCTACTACATCAATATCTGAGACAGGACGTCCTGGTTCCCAAGCTTGTATTTCGTTGTGATAGATACTCATGTTTTGTTTGGAATAGGCAATACCATTGTGGATAGAGAGTTTTGCCCATGTTAAAAGATCTTCGCCTGATTTAATTCCAATGGGAAAGCCACCGATGTTTTGAAGGCTCTCTTTTTTTGCGCATACAGCCGACGTCCAGAGTGGTGGAAGATTTTTAGTAGCAACAGAAAAATAATTATCGAGTATACCGTCAGGAGATGAAAAAGAGAGCCCTTGAAGCTGAACCATTGTAGAGGAGGAATTATTTTGAATAGTATAGCTTGTCGCATAGACATTGCAATTCGGATACTTAGTAATAAGTGAGTAAATTACAGATAGGTATTCTGGAAGCCATTCATCATCAGCATCTAAAAAAGCGATGTAATTAAATTGTGCTTCTTCGATTCCGCGGTTTCTCGCGGCTGAAACCCCAGCATTGAATTGGGAAATTAGGCGAATGCGTGAATCATTGAATTTTTTAACTTCAGTTGTGCTGTTATCAGTTGAACCGTCATCTATGACAATAATTTCAAAGTCCTGATAGGTTTGTGCTAAAACAGACTTAAGTGTTGAAGCAATATCTGCTTCTTTATTGTATAGAGGAATGACAATACTGATCATACAGTAGACCTTTGTTCTTTTGTAATTTTCGTATATGCTACTGCTATCCCTATGAAGATAAAGGGATAAGCATGCGCTGCAAAACTATAATTTACCACGTTATCTGTATACATTGTACTAAGTACAGGGATGTATGATAAAAATGCTAATGCATGGGTGATTTTCAGACTATCCATTTTTTTACGCATAATAATGTTATGGGCATATAAAAAAAATATCAAAGGAAAGGAGGCGTATAAGATTAGTCCAATATTTCCGGAATCCGAGAGTATTTGTACGTAGTCATTGTGCAATACTTGCAAACCACCGAATACAAAATTTTCATACATATATTGTTGGACACTTCCGAGCCCTGAACCTGTCCATTCGTGTCCGGTGTAAAATTTGTCAAGTGCCCATTTCCACATTGCAAAACGGGCATTACTATCAATATTATCTGTAGAAATGGAAGATAAGTCACTAATGTTGCTCACTTTTGCGGTTTCATTAAACATTTTTTCTCGTACTTGAGGGATGAAGACGACGCTTGAGACTGCTACTAGCGCTATTAATGCAATATAAGGGAGAGAAAGCGCTTTATATCGTAGATAGGAGGCGAACATCATGACTAAAATAATGGCCAATAAGCCTGTACGAACACTTTGCAAGACAGAGGATAGGAAGAACCATCCGATTAAAATAAGGTATTTTTTTTCTCCGGTATGCCACCACATAACAAAGGAAAGAGCACTCATGATTCCAAGAAAATCAGCCAGTGTGGACATAGGCCAGAAGAGTCCATCACCATAAAAATACCAAATTTCCAAGACATGTGTCATCACACCGCCGAGAAGAATAGAGAAAATAAATGCGGCGAATATCATCCAGCGCATGGCAACATAGATAAATAGAGGAGATCGAACAAAGGTGGCCGCAAAAAGCATAATAAGAAAAGGATAGAGATATTTTAGATATGCGCGGATACCGTATCCGATATCAACAGTCCATATTAGCGATATTGCCAGCCATGTAAGAAATAGTAGGTAAGGCAAATAAATAGGTTTGAGTTTAAGAGATTTACTATAAAAAGCAAAGGCTAACAAGATCATGGTAATCCAGACCATCAAACGAAATGCCGATAAGCTGACGCCTACATTAACGCCGACTTGTACCATCCCAGTAACCATCGTGACGAGAAGGAATCGCTCTCGTCCACTGAGTAGAACTTTTTGAGTTTTAGAAAGTCTAACATAAGCCGGACTTGAAAATAAAAGTTTAAACGCATACCCTGTTAACGCTAAAAAAACAATAATATTTAACAAGGCAAACATGAGTTTTTAAATCCTTTTTAAAATATTGCCGTAGATGTCAGCTATTGTTTTTTGGTAAATATTGTATGCAAAAGTAGCTTTAACTTTGTTATGTCCATTTTCACTCATCTGGTCCCGTAATACGGGATTTTTAAGCAATTCGATAATTGCATTAGCAAAGATAACTGGATCGCTTGCATCAGTTAAAATACCTGAATTATTATCTATAACTTCCATAAGACCGTCGACTTTTGAAGCAACAACGGGGATTCCGTAACTCATAGCTTCGATGGCTGTGAGCCCAAAACCTTCGAATCGTGAAGGTATAACGACAATGTCCATCTGCAAATAATGATCTTGTAACACTTCTTTAGGCTGGAGACCTGCCCATGTAATAGCATGGGCAATATGTAGTTCTTGTGAAATATTAACTAGTGTTTCTCTTTCACTTCCGTCTCCAATGATAAGAAGTGTGAGTTTTGGAAAAACGGAGAGTATTTTAGGCATGGAAAATAAAAGTCTGTCGATCCCTTTTTCGTAGCTGAGCCTGGAGACAACACCGATTGTAAAAGAGTCAATGGTTTCTTTTTGCAGAAGTTTTTCAGGAATATCGGTGCAATTGTATACGGTAAAGTGCTTTCGCCCCTGTTTATGGAGTTGCGGATTGTACAGACTGGGGTTTATTTCGAAAAAAGCTTGTTCGGAAGATTGTGAAACGCATAGAAACAGGTCGCAAACATAGCGGCTGAGGAGTCTCGGAACCCATTTTCGCGTGTAAATATGGCCGGGAACGTGCGCCGTGGCAATGATACGGCGTGCTCCTAAAAGTTTGAAGATAATAATTGCCAGAGATCCCGGTGCCATGTACTGTACATGAATGATATCAGGTTTAGACGTATGAAGGGCATTTTTAAAACCCTTCCATAATGTTATAAATGTAGACCAAGGCCCTTTCGGACGTTTCCCGTCCGGACTCATCAAAACGACTTCGGCACCTTCGGATTTCATATAGTTGACCATTCGAGGATCGTATTCGAAATAGCATAGTACGACGGGAAAATAGCCACTGTCTCTCAGTGCATGTACAAGGTTAAGAGTTTGGTATTCCGTTCCACCGAGCATGAGACATGGGATGGCGATAAGAACTTTATTTGAATGTTGATTTCGCATTTTGTAACCACTGTTTTAGTCTAGAAGTCGGTGAAAATGAATAAACTGTATAAGAATAAATTTCTTTTGTTTGATCTGTAAATAAATTTTTATAAGATTTAGCCCCTCTCATTAGATCATAAGTGTGGTACTTACGTTTTAACATATCTTCTATTGTTAGTAATAGATGGACTTTACTAGGTGCAAATTTGGCATATGTCGAATCAAAAACAGGCATATACGAATAATACACTTCTTTAAAGGTGAAACCTATTCTCCAACTGATGATATTATTTTCTAAGATTAGTACGGAAAAATGTAATAACCCTTTTGTCAAAAGATATTTAATGAGATTTTCATGAAAAGAGGGAGCTTTATAAGCATTCGGGTATCTTTCTTGATGTGTTTTAATCATAATCGGTAGTGTTTCCAATGCTTCTTCTGTATTTAAAACTTCATAGCGTAAAGTTCCATTTTCTCCTAATATACGCGCTGAGCGCTTCAGATCTTTTCGGCTACTTTTCGAAAGGGTATTGAGATATTCTTCTAATGTTTGATGGTTTTTCAGATCGATATAAGGACAAAGTTCATTACGTTGTTTTTGAAATAGAGGGTTCTGTATTGCATTAAATATGTCATCGGTCAATAATTCATCATATTGGAAGTTTTGTAATCGGCATTCTTCTAATAGTGCAGTCCAAAAAAAAATCATATCTGTCGTTTGACCGATAAGTAACGGTTCATGATAGTCAAAATCAGAGTATCCTGCAGGAATAATTGTGTGCATGAAAGCATTTTTCCAATTTTTTTTCCAGAGGATTAGTGGAAGAAAAATGGTTGTATTTTCATTATATGCGACACAAAACATTGGGTGAAGTTCGCGTAGAGAGAAATAGGTATCAATCCATACCCGTACCATTTCAGGATGGAAAAATATATGAGTATTTTCTGCTTTATCAATCCATTCTCGCCAACGGGACTGAAAAGGTTCGGACCAGATAGTATCCCAGTTGGTGATCCATTCAAATTTCATTGGTAATCCACCTTTTCAAAAATTTCATAAGGCCATTTAAAAGCGCTGATAAAGCGGTTTGGAAGAATCCCGCAATAGGGACGACCATCGGAAGTTTGATCTTTAAGATAACTTTGAATAGCAATGTTTTTTTCATGGATAACATTGTCGATTGATAGTCGGAAGGTATGGTCGAAATTAAGTGCTTTAATATTTCGTAGGGGAACTGAAAACCATACCCACACCCAATATTTATATAAATCAGCCGTGCTATTCATCTGTCGAAGAGTATCATAGGTGAGCTCGAAAGCTGCTGTATGATCAGACCATCCCTCGGCATCATGAGTACAAAAAACTTCCTTCGGATTGATATCGCGTAATTTTTCTAACAGTACACGCAAAGCGCTTTCGTAACCAAATTCACCTCTATTTGGGATGGAACCATCTGTTAAATTGAGGCAAAGTATTTGTCTTACACCGAGTTTCTTGCAAACACGATAGGCTGTATTGAATCTATGAAAAGCGATCTCATCTGTCGAGATATCAGATAGGCTACTTTCTCCTCGTGTCAAAAAAATAACTGTCAGATCAGCATTTAGGAGAGTCTTTTGGCAGATAAGTCCAGCACATCCAAATGTCTCATCATCAGGATGAGGGGCAATGATGACTGTGGAAGAAGAAGTTGGTATTATAGCTTTTACTTTGGAAAGCTTATGTCGGAGGATAAATTGTCTCAACAAACGAAAAGTATCTTTTGCACTCATTGGATTATTCCGTTGCGGAGAATTTTGAGATAGAAATTCGCAACACATTGTGCGGAATATTCAGGGGAAAGGAGCGGTTTGAAACGGTTGATTCCATTTTGTATGATTTCTTTTGTTCGAAGGGGATTTTTAAGAATCTCCAAGGTTTTGCGAACGATAACTTCTTCGTCAAGAGGATCGGCTAAAAATCCGGTTTCTCCATCCACAATGAGTTCCTGAGCTGCTCCTTTGGCCGGAGCAATGACGGCCGTACTGCAAGCATTAGCTTCAAAAGGGACTCGACCGAAGGCTTCTCCCCGTGTAGTTAGAGAAAAAACAATATCGCTGGCCTTATAAACACGGGCTACTTCGGAAATTTGCTGTTCAGTGAAGTGTACTTTGTTTGTAATTTCAAGTTCACGGCAGAGTGTCTTAAGTCTGGAAAGTTCACTTTCATTTCCACCTCCCGCGATCATTAATAAATGTTTCGGATAATCTGTAGCAATTCGAGCGAAAACACGAATGGCCATATCGTGCCCCTTGTGTGGAGAGAGCAATCCTACGGATGATAATAAAAATTGATCAGCTGAGAAGCCGAGACTTGCTAATGCTTCATGCTTTGTGTATTTTCCCTCATATTGATTGTAGTCAATCGGATTGTATATTGTAAATGCAGATGTGTTCTGCGGATTCTTAAGAAGAACTTTTTCCCGTACAAATTCAGATACGCAGATAACTCCATCAAGTATGGTTTGAAGATTTTTTGAGGGAATCCAGTGCATTGTATCACTACGTGAGTGACCAACTACTTTTATGCCAAACAACTTTGGTAGCCATACACACCAAAATGTGTTCGGTCGAAGTAAATTAATGTGCAATATATCGATCTTTTCTTTTTTGGTAAAAATAGCAATTTTTAAGGCAAAGAGAAAGCGTTTCAGCATATCACTGCCACGCATAGGCTTTTCCCACCGATCGCTTCCCATCCACCATTTTTTTTCGTTTGCAAGATAGTGGAATCTGCAGTCAAGGTCAGCATAGCGTTCTTGATGAGGTAGCGGATATCGAAAAATAATTATAGGTGTGAAATCATTACGATTGAGATGTTTAATCAACGAGTACATACTGCCTTCTGCACCTGAAAAAATATCGCTGTACTCAAGGTACGCTATTTTTATGGATTTCATTATCAGAGCCTTTTCTTATGCATATGTGAATGTTCTTTTCAGCTTTAGAAGATGTTTTTCAAAAATCTCCCAACTAATCCAGGCAAAAAGAACACTAATTAAAATAGATAATACGGTATATGCCGCCGTAATTTCTAACACATGTGACGGACCATATAAAATAACCCACTTTTGATAGAAATAAGTTTTATAAAATGGCCGTAGCCATGCATGAAAAATATAAATACCATAACTTATTTTACCTATGAAGATAAGCCATTGTGCAGTCAAGATTTTCGATTTTTGATGGAGACTTAATATCAAAACGGCACTAAAACCGATCAAAGCTAATATGTGTATAAAAAAATCTCTGAAAAATCCTAGGCTTCGAGGGATAAAAATAGCTATAAGAAAGATTGCAATGAGTAAAAACAAATTTGATTTGAGCCAAGCTGTAAGTTTTAGCAAGTAATTTTGGTTTGAAAACTCGTAATAAGCAATGATGCCCCCTAGAACTAAACTTCCGGATTGAGTGAGTGTCGTCCATCCAAAAAAAGGATGAAGAGATGCTAAAAGCCAAGATATAAGAGATATAAAGAAAATTCCCCACATCCATTTCGCTAAAGTGTGTATAGGTATAAAAAAAATTAAAAACGGCCATAATAGATAAAAGTGTTCTTCGACACTCAATGTCCAGAAATGCCCAAAATTTACGAAATTTGGAGTATCCCATGCGACAAAATGAAAAAAATGGACATTTGATACATACAACCATAGTTTCCACTGTTCTTTGAATATAGGTTCAGCATCTGTCGGTATAGAAGAGAAAAAGGGAATTATAAAAAAACTGATTAGAAGAATAAGATAATAGAGCGGAAAAATACGCAAAATTCTTCGGATAAAAAAAGATTTGAAATAATTTTGCGAATCTGTACTATGTATCAATATCCGAGTAATAAGATATCCTGAGAGGATAAAAAACAGTTCCACACCTTTTGTTCCAAACATTGATATTTTAGTTAAGAAGGGCCCTAAAAAGGGATAATGAATAAGAAGCTGTGCTTCGTCAACATTAAAAAAATGGGCCATCATAACCATAAGGATAGCAATACCGCGCAAACCATCGAGCTCAGGAATATGCTTGGATCGAGAAAAATCTTTATTTTTCATAGTTTGTCATGGTGATTGAATCTATCAAATGCTGATAGTTATTCGACATTATCGACAGTGATAACACTGTCTTGGCCTGTATTGCAGCGTTGAGAGAGAGTGTGTTTTTTAGTATTTCATTGCTGCCGATTAAAATACATTTTTCAGCGAACGCATCGATATCGTCTTTGGGAACCAGATAACCCGTTTTACCATCCGTGACAGTGGCATCGGTAATCCCAGGCAGCAATGTAATGACGGGAATAGCCCCTTCCATCATTGCTTCAGCGATGACGAGACCGAATGCCTCGACGCGGGTTGGAAAGAGGAGAATATCAGATGACGCGAGTATCTGCCTCACTTCATCATGCGGTATTACACCCATAAAATATACTTTCTGAGATAAGCCTTTGTTTTGAAAAATATTTTTAAGTTTACCTACCATTTTACCGTCACCGATAATTCGTAGACGGGCATGGGGGAGTGCTAAGACGATTTTTTCGAAAATGGCTGGAAGCAGGTCTGCTCCTTTGTGTTCGTAGACGGCTCCGACAAATGTGATTGTAAGATCGGAAGGATCAGTGAGATGCTGAATAGTGCTCTTTGAAACGCCGTGAGATATAACATACGTATCGGATGCAGCACGTTCAAACTGACTGTAACGGATAAAACCTTCTTTGATTCCAGGTGTTGGAGCGACCCATGCATCGATATACTTTTCATTGATTCCAGAGATGCGGTAAAAATCATTGATATCGTTATGGATGATATCGATAACGGTACATTTTGGGATAAGCGGAAGGAGAAAATGAATAACCGCATTGTAGTTGATAATAATGACATCGGGACGGCTTATTAAAATATGCCACCAAATGGCAATGTATTTGAGTAACTTCGGATAGTTACCGAAATAAGCAGTAGAGTTCGTAATGGATGAAAAATTATGATAGTTATCTTTGTCCGAATGGGTTACGAGTCCTATAACGGTTTGTCCGTATTCACGAAATCCTTCAGCGAGAGAAAGGGTAAACTGTCCCAATCCACCCCAGGGGATGTGACTGTTTATAATCATGATTTTCTTCACTCAGTTGTCTCCATCGGTTTGATTATAAGTTCAGTTTTTCCGTAAACAATGGAATTAGACGGGATAGACCTTGTTATGACGGTATTTGCCCCGATAACAACATTACTCCCTATTGTAACACCTTGACCGATAAATACACGACCGGCTATCCAGACATTATTTCCGATAGTGATTTGTGCTCCTTTATATCCTTGAGATTTAATGGATGTATTAGGATCCGAAAATACATGATTATGATCGATGATCATCGTATTATCACCTATCATGCAATTATTTCCGATGGCAATACCGTATCGAGCTACAATAGAAGAGTTTTTATTCATAAAAAAATTGTTGCCTATTCTGACAGATGCTCCGTTTCTAGCTTCAATATCACAGTTCTTTCGTAAATGAACTTGTCGTCCTAAGTACACATGAGAGTGAAGATCAATTGTAAATTCAGCCATAGGTTCCCAAGAAAGACGAAATCCCAGTACATGTAATCTACCCTTATTTTTGAACAATAGATAGAATTGTTTTAAATAAAAAAATACAATTAACGGATTCATCAGATTTAAAAGTTTCATCTAGTGCGCTTTCTTATCGTAGTTAATGGTTTAAGTAGCAAATTAACTATTGGATTATTTAGTCTTACTAAGTACCAATAAGATGCATAGATAAAACCAAAATGAGATTTTTGTACTTTAAACATTTCAACATTCGTATTAGCAGTCGTAGAAATTCCGCCCAAACAAAAATTCGTAAATTTTTTCTTTAAATATTTATATGTCAACCCTTGTCTAATCAATTTAATTACAAAATCATAATCGGCGGCGATACGATAACTTTCATTAAATTGTAGTTTTGCCAAAATATTCTTTTTTACAAAAAGAGCAGGGTGCGGGATAGGCATATGATGTTTGTAATTGTCTAAGTTTACTGTGAAATGACTCTTCAAGATACCTTCTTCATCGACAACATCCAAGTCTCCAAAAAAGTAGTCAACATCATTTTTTAAATTTTCGACAATATAACCAAAAGTGTCAGGCTCATACCAATCATCGGCGTTTAAAAAACCTATGTAATCCCCCGTGCATAAGCCAATCGCTTTGTTCATAGCATTGTAGATTCCAGTGTCAGGCTCGCTGATCCAGTAATCGATTTGGTCATCATATTGCTTGATGATATCTAGGGTATGGTCTTTGGAATTACCATCAACGATGATATATTCGATGTTGTCGTAGTTTTGATTGATAACACTGAGTATGGTTCGTTCTAGTGTGTTTTCGCCATTGAAAACCACAGTAACCACACTAAAAAGAGGTTTATCTTGACGAGATGATTTTAAGTGACCTTTTAGCCTGCATCCACCATTTTTTGAAATTGAATCACCCATTTTTTCTCCCTTTTAGAAGATATAAATTTCGGTAAAACCAGTACGGCGTAAACCAGTTATTCGTAATGGCATGTGCGATCAATGTCCCCATCGCAATGCCAGGAAGCCCATATGCTTTTGCAAATAGAACCGAAAGGAACACATTTAAAACCGCCTCGATCAGCACTACCCAGGCTACCTCTTTGTGTAATCCCATCGCCATGACGAACACGGAACTGACATGATTCCATGTATGAATGAAAGAAAATAACAGAAGAATATTAAAAACATCCATATCTACCTGCAGTTTATCTCCAATCCATAGTTTGATCAGCCAAGGTCCGATAAAAAAAAGCGTACCATAACCCAGAATGGCTAGACTTACAGATATAAGCATGGTTCGGTTGTGCAGTCTCTTGATTTCATCATAGTTTTCTTCATGAAAAAGTTTCGCAATGTCCGGAAACATAATATCTGTAATTTTGAAAAGTATTTTTTCGCTGATGCTGACCACTTTTTGTGCAATCGAATATACGGCTACAGCTGCTAGTCCCAATACAGAAGAGATAACGAGAGTATCACTGTAAAAAGAGATGGTTACCCCTATACTGATTAGAAAGTAATAAATACTAGGTTTGAACAGTTTTTTTAAAATTTGAATATCCACGTCTTTTAGGTGAATACTGAAATCAATTATTTTACGGGTATAAAGATACATGACAGTAGACAGTATCGCCGAAATTGCCAAATTACTTATTGCCAGGGCGATGATGGAGTAACCGTTCAACAGCAAGAAAACCGTTACACTGGTTGTCATTATTAATGAAATGACTCTTATAATGTTTGAAAGGAAGAGAAACTGCCTGGCAAAGAGAATTGAATCAAAAATTGAAGAGACTAGTCCTATCGAAAAATTTACAAAGAAAATGAGAAGTAAAAGCTTACTGGTTTCTAAATGGTTCACACTGATGGAAAAAAAGGTATCCAAATTAATAAAAATTATGAGTGTAACAATGGATACAAAAACGATAACTCCAACGAAAAAAAATGTCATTGTAGAGATGAGAGTGTTGATCAGAGAAGTATTGATATCACCACTGATTTCTTTTGTAAAAGCCGTGTTTAATCCAAGGTTTGAGAGATAAAAGTATGAGACTATGGTATTCATCAAGATCCATAAGCCATATAGTTCAGCCCCTAATTTACCCAGTATAAAAGGTGTCATTATGATAGGTATTACAATACCGAGTAGGATGAGGAAATACGAAGTAATCAGATTTTTTGAATATGTTTTACGCAAGGACATGTACCTGCTTATAAGACGGCTGTAAAGTTAAAAAGGTTGATGCAATACTATAGTTTATATACATATGTGTCATGAAAAATACCATTTTACATGAGTATGGATTGTAGGATCGATTAGCAAGGTATCTATCGATTGCCATCTATAGGCATTGTGCTGATCGTTTAGTATGATTTGATCATGTGGGAATGTTAGTACGTATGCCAATACTATATAATGGGTTGAAATATGATTTCCAAATACACTGTCTTCATATAAATGCTCAAAGACTCCATGGAAATGGGCCTCGTGTATGGGTATTAATTTTCCCAGTTCAGCCATTGTGATCCGCTCAAATGCATTTTCTAAAGATTCATTTTTATAAATACGTCCGCCGGGGGTAAACCAGAATCCCCTTGCCGGAGCATTGAGTCGTTCGCCTAAGAGAATCTCGCCCGAATCGTTTTGAACGATAAGATCGATTGCGATGAGAGGGGTGTTGGCAACGACAGTCGTAAATGTTTCGGTATCGAGAAAGGACATTAATCGTTCCCGAAGAGATCGCGGCTATAGACTTTATCGGCGACATCATCCAAAACATCGGCATGGCGGTTGGCAATAATCACATCCGAGAGCCGTTTAAATTCACCGAGGTCACGGATGATGCGCGAACGGAAAAACTCCTCTTCGTGCAGAGTCGGTTCGTAGATGACGACTTCGATCCCTTTTGCCTTGATCCGTTTCATAACGCCTTGGATAGCGGAAGATCGGAAGTTGTCACTTCCCGCTTTCATAACCAGTCGATAAATCCCGACGATTTTCGGATTTTTACGAATGATCGTATCGGCGATAAAGTCTTTGCGTGTCGTATTGGCATCGACGATAGCCCGGATCAGGTTGTTAGGTACTTCGTTGTAATTGGCAAGAAGCTGTTTGGTGTCTTTGGGGAGGCAATAGCCGCCGTATCCGAATGAAGGATTGTTGTAATGGTTTCCGATACGGGGGTCCAAGCCGACACCGTTGATAATTTGGCGGCTGTCCATTCCGTGGCTTTCGGCGTAGCTGTCAAGCTCGTTGAAAAAAGCGACCCGCATCGCCAGATAGGTATTCGCAAAGAGTTTGATCGCCTCGGCTTCATCCGCATCGGTAAAGAGTGTCGGAATATCTTGTTTAATCGCACCTTGTGCTAACAATGCGGCAAACATGCGTGCCCGTTCGCTTTGTTCTCCTACGATGATGCGGGAAGGGTAGAGATTATCGTAGAGTGCTTTTCCTTCCCGTAAAAATTCGGGAGAGAAAATAATATTGTCGGTATTGAACTGCTGTTTGATTTTTTTGACGTATCCGACGGGAATGGTGGATTTTATCACCATCACGGCATCGGGATTGATAGAGAGGACGTCATTAATGACGTATTCGATCGTTTTGGTATTGAAATAGTTGGTGTCGGGATCGTAATCGGTCGGTGTCGCAATGATAACAAAATAGGCTCCGCTGTATGCTTCGGTTTTATCCAGCGTCGCTTTAAAATTCAAATCGTCTCGTTTGAGATACTCTTCGATCTCCTTATCCTCGATAGGAGACTCTTTGCGGTTGATCATTTCGACTTTGTCGGGAATGATGTCGAGGGCTACGACCTCGTTGTTCTGGGCGAGTAATAATCCGTTGGAAAGCCCGACATACCCTGTTCCGGCAATGGCTATTTTCATTTATATCCTTTTAAAATCGTCATCGATGCGGACTATGTCGTCTTCACCCGTATATTCGCCGACTTGAGCTTCGATCAATACGAGATCGATTTTACCCTTATTCTCCAAACGGTGCATCTCTCCCATCTTGATATAGGTCGATTCGTTCGGACGGACGAGAAAAGTGTTGTCCCCGACGGTAACGGTCGCGGTACCGCTTAGGACGATCCAGTGCTCGTTGCGATGGTAATGTTTTTGCAGCGAGAGCCGTTTGCCCGGTCGGACGACGATCCGTTTGATTTTATATCCCGGAGTATCTTCGAGGACGGTATACGTTCCCCACGGACGATGGGCTGTCAAATGAATATTCGGCAGGTGGGAGTCACGTTTTTTGAGTTCGGAAACGACCTCTTTTACCTTTTGCGAAGAGCCTTTTTTAGAGATAAGGAGAGCATCTTCGGTATCAATAATGATCAAATCGTTAATATCAATGGTTGCGATTGTCTTATGCGATAAGATTAGATTGTTATGTGAATCGATATTGATATGGTTGTCGGTGAGGGTATTTCCCTGAGCTTCTTGAGGCAATTCTTCGTATAGGGCATCGAAGCTTCCGAGATCGCTCCAATCAATATCGCTGGGAATTACTTTGACTCGGCTGCTTTTTTCCATGACGGCATAGTCGATGCTGTCTTCCGGGATTGCTTCCATATCGGCATAGGAAACCCGAATAACTCCCTCTTTGGACGCATTGGCATAGGCCAGTTGTGCCGAATCATAGATTAGGGGGGAGTACTGTTTTAGTTCGTTGAGGAAAACGCCTGCTTTAAAGCAGAACATTCCGCTGTTCCAGTAATAATTTCCCGCATCTATATAACGCTGGGCCGTTGCCGAGTCGGGTTTTTCTTTAAACGAGATGACATCGGTTCCGCGAGCTTCGATATAACCGAAACCGGTTTCAGGATAAGCGGGGGTAATTCCGAACGTGACCAGATTGTCCTGAAGGGCTTCGAGTTTCGCTTGTTCGAGTACTTCGAGATAACGTTGTTCATTGCGGATGAGATGGTCGGAAGGGGTGACAAGGACGATTTCATCAGGTTCCAGTGCCAGACATGCCAGAGCGATAGCCGGAGCGGTATTGCGTCCGACGGGTTCGAGTAAAAAGGTATTTTCAGTAACGTTCAGTTCACAAAGCTGATCGACGGATAAAAAATATTGTTCGGCATTAGAGACGATGACTTGTGCATCGCATGCTTTACTGTTACGTTCGACGGTCAATTGGAAAAGTGATTTGCCGTTGAAAAGCTGTACGAACTGTTTCGGCATCAGTGTTCGGCTAATCGGCCACAGCCGTGTTCCGCTTCCGCCGCATAGGATAATATTGGTCATTGCAGGTACCATCCGTACATTTTTTCGATCCCCTGTTGTAATTCGACGCGATGTTTCCATCCCATAGCATGCAATTTACTGACATCGGTGAGTTTTTTCATCGTTCCGTCAGGTTTGTCGGTATTGAAATAAAGTTCCCCTTGATATCCTACGATCTCACGCACCATATAGGCAAGATCATGGATGCTGATGTCGATTCCCGTACCGATGTTGATATGGGTATTGCGAATCTCTTTTGTAGCGCTGAACGTATCTTTAAAGTCGCGATTCTCCATCAAAAAGACGCAGGCATCGGCCATATCCTCGCTCCATAGAAATTCACGCATCGGTTTTCCGGTTCCCCAGATTTCGACACGCTCGCCGCTGACGCCGAAGCCTTGGAGATAGCTTAACGCTTTTTCGGGGCTATCCATTTTTAAATCCGCTAAAACCGCTTGGACATTATTCTCATAAAGCAATTTGGCTAAATAAATTTTGCGGATTAATGCGGGAAGGACATGTGATTTTTCCAGATCAAAATTGTCGTTCGGACCGTAGAGATTGGTCGGCATCACGCTGATATAATTGGTTCCATATTGAAGATTGTAGCTCTCGCACATTTTGATTCCCGCTATTTTGGCGATAGCATAAGGTTCGTTGGTGTATTCCAGCGTATCGGTAAGCAGAGCCTCTTCGCGCATCGGTTGGGATGCATTCTTGGGATAGATACAGGTACTGCCCAAAAACATCAGTTTTTTTACACCGTGAAGATAACTTTGATGGATCACATTGTTTTGAATCATCAAATTTTCGTAAATAAACTCGCCTCGGTAGGTGTTATTAGCAATGATTCCTCCAACTTTGGCCGCCGCAAGAAAAACGTATTCAGGTTTTTCGGTAGAGAAAAAGGCTGAAACGGCTTGTTGATCGCATAAATCGAGTTCATGATGGGTACGGACGACAATATTCGTATACCCTTTCTCCCTAAGATTTTCGACGATGGCGCTTCCGACAAGCCCCCGATGCCCTGCTATGTAAATCTTGCTGTTTTGTTCCATCGGTTTACTCGAAATAACTCATGATTTTATAGCCGCCCTCTTGGAGATAGACGTCTTTCGTCATCAGTTTAAGATCCGATTTCATCATATCGTCCACAAGCTCCTTGAGGTTGTATTCACGATTCCAGCCGAGTTTTTGTTCGGCTTTGGTCGGGTTACCGAGGAGGAGGTCAACTTCGGTCGGACGGAAATAGCGTGGATCGACGGCAACGACTTCACGGCCGATTTCGAGCTGATATTCCGGGTTGCTGCACGATTTTACGATCCCTTTTTCATCTACTCCGGTGCCGACGAATTCAAGCTCGATGCCGCAATATCCGAATGCCATGCGGACGAAATCACGCACCATAGTTGTTTGACCCGTTGCAATAACCCAGTCTTCGGGTTCTTCGGCTTGAAGGATCATCCACATCATGCGAACATAATCTTTTGCATGCCCCCAGTCCCGTTTGGCATCGAGATTTCCGAGGAAAAGCTTATCCTGAAGACCTAGAGCGATTTTGGAAGCGGCGCGGGTGATTTTGCGGGTAACGAAAGTCTCTCCGCGCACCGGAGACTCATGGTTGAAAAGGATACCGTTACAAGCGAACATTCCGTATGCCTCGCGGTAGTTTACCGTGATCCAGTATGCGTACATTTTGGCAACCGCATAGGGAGAACGGGGATAGAACGGAGTCGTTTCCGACTGCGGAGTCTCCTGGACTTTGCCGTAAAGTTCCGAGGTCGATGCCTGATAAATTTTGGTTTTTTTGGTCAATCCCAAAAGCTTGACCGCCTCAAGGATACGCAGAGTCCCGGTTCCATCTGCGTTAGCAACGTATTCAGGGGTTTCAAAAGAGACGGCAACATGGCTCATTGCAGCGAGATTGTAAATCTCATCAGGTTGAACCTCTTGAATGATACGGGTTAGATTCATACTGTCGGTCATATCGCCGTAATGGAGAAACAGATTACGGTTATCGACATGCGGGTCTTGATAGAGATGGTCTATCCGATCGGTATTGAAAAGGGAGGTACGGCGTTTGATACCATGGACGATATACCCTTTTTTGAGTAAAAATTCGGCTAGATAGCTTCCGTCTTGCCCGGTTATTCCGGTGATGAGTGCGACTTTAGACATGCGGTTCCTTTGTAACTGATTTGAAAGGTAAAGAGTGAAAAATCATATTTTTTTCTCCCATTCTAGGGCGGTTTTGCATATCAACGAGAGATCGTCATATTGCGGCTGCCACCCTAACGCGTTTTTTATTTTAGTATTATCCGCAATCAGCAAGGCCGGATCGCCAGGACGGCGGGGAGCTATTTCTACCGTGAAATCAGCACCGCTTACTTTTTTAACCGATTCGATTACTTCTCGAACGCTGAATCCATGCCCGTATCCGCAGTTGAAAATATCGCTTTCATGGCCTTCATCAAGGTAGCCCAAGGCACGAATATGAGCCGATGCGAGGTCCTCGACGTGGATATAATCGCGGATACAGGTTCCATCCGGCGTATCATAGTCATCTCCAAAGATAGAAAGTTTGTTTTTCTTTCCTATCGCTGTTTGTACGGCTACTTTTATTAAATGGGTTGCATCCGGGAAGCTTTGCCCAATTCGGTTTTGGATATCGGCTCCTGCGACGTTGAAATAGCGGAGGATAACGTATTTGAATTGGCTGTAGGCGGCTGCGGTATCGCGTATGACCGTTTCACTCATCAGTTTGCTCATTCCATATGGATTGATTGGTTTAGTCGGCATGTTTTCCGTAATTTTTATCTCGTTATCGGTATGGGACATGGAAGTAAAATCGGGTTCCCCGTAAACGGCTGCGGTGGAGGAGAAAATCATTTTAGTAACACCGTACTCATGGCATAGCCGGATTAAATTGGTAGTATTGACCGTGTTATTCATATAATATTTCAGCGGATTGGTGACTGATTCGGGAACAACGATACTGGCGGCAAAATGGATGAGGGCATCAAACGTATCGGTCAGAAAGATTTTTTCGACTGCTGCAAAATCGGCTAAATCGGTACGGTAAAAACGGAGTGTTCCGCGTCCGCTTTGCCGAGAGATTTTTTCAAGAGTATCGAGTGTACTTTCGTGTCCTGTAGAGAGATTATCCAAGACGATGATGTCATGATCGCTTTTTTCCAAGAACTGTTTAACGACATGGCTTCCGATATATCCTGCTCCGCCGGTAATAAGGATTTTCATAAATGCTCCATGTATAGGTTAGTGTTGAACATTGGGAATCATTGATGGGGCCTCTTGCTCATCTGGTATATCGGGTGTTGACGTTTCAACAGGTTTTTGTTTAGATACTTTTGTCCGTATCGCGGCAAACCGTTTTTTGGTGATCCCTTTTTGTTTACGACGTTTAAGCCGTTGGTCAAAGAGCGACAAAAAGATATAAAACATCAGGCAAAATAGAAGCAACGATAAAACACTTTCCGCACTTCGTATCTGGTAACCGATCAGCGTAAACGCTCCTTGGATCGATGCAAGCAGGATAACGACGAAAGGAACATCCATCTTGACGTTATACAAGAAATGGTGGATATGGTTTTTATCGGCGCTGAATGGTGAAATACCGCGCTGAATTCTCCGTGTCATGACGATGAACGTATCCAATAACGGCAATGCGATAATAAACAATACGGCAGTTGGATTGATATATTGCAGAGATAAAATACTCAAAAGAGCAATGATAAAACCGATTGTCAAAGAGCCGCTGTCCCCCATAAAGATTTTTGCTGGATTCCAGTTAAAGAGTAAAAATGCGATGATCGTCCCGATCAGCGATAGAGAGAGGGTAATCATCAGTTCGTCATTGTTTAAAATCCCGATCGATAAAAAAGCGATCAGTATGATGAGTGCGATTGATCCCGCCAAACCGTCTAAACCGTCCATCAGATTGAGAGAGTTAGTGAACCCGGCTACAGCAAAAAAGGTGAAAGGAAGAATGATCCATGCCGTGAGATTGAGGGTATAGCCGAAATAAGTTCCGATAGAAGATATTTCTACCCCATAAAGGTAAAGGATCAATGTGGAAATAAAGATAAAAAGAAATTTCAAACGCGGAGAAACATCAAACTTGTCATCTAGAAAACCGATCAGAAAAATAATGGATATAGCACTGTAAATGTAAAAATATTCGACAAATTGAGCGAGATTAAAAAGGAGACTACTCAGCATAAAAGCACCGAAAATAGCGATTCCACCACTGCGTGGTGTTGCCCTTTTGTGCGCGCTTCGGCTATTGGGGATATCAACCATCCCAACTATATCTGAGTACCGGATAAGCAGAGCTAGAAAAGTCGATGCCAGTAAAAAAGTAGAGAAAAAAAATATTAGCTGCATGATAAAAATTATAGTCTAATTCTTCTTAATTGTTTGAGCAATTTTTTTTATTTGAAATAGTTTTTGCATATTATTTGGATACTTTTAGTAGGTTTTAACGTATGTTACATCGTCAATGTAACCGAATTGTAATCAGTACAGTGAAAAAAGGCTGATTTTGCAAAAAAGATCGTTACAAGACCGTGATCGGAAGATAAAACTCTAGATCGAATTCCCCCGTTTCGTTTAAAAAGTGGTTATTGCGGTAGATGGCATAGGGGGGAAGGGTTTTGGCCTCAAATCCGCTGTACGGAAGCCATATCAGATAGGCGTATTGCATAAAGCGAAGCACATCGCCGTATTTTCCGCTGATATGAAAAACGGCGCATAACGAAGCCGGGATTTCAAAACAGGCGACCGTTCCGTGCGGATGGATGTCTTTGTCGATTTCGATCGCGGCGATATAGGCACATTCGCTCAGAGGGGTGATCGTCGGATTATCATGGTGAAAACCGATTTGCCGTGCATTCTCCCCGATACGGTTTTCCAGGCTCCATGCATAGAGGCGGTTCCAGCTGTTTTTGATCGAGATGTCGTAACCGTTATGGCGGATATAGGCGGCACGGATCGGTGCGGTACGGATGATTTTTGGAATCGTACCGCTGAAATCGCGGAGCGATTCGCTGGCGCTTTTGGAGCTTTCGATGATCTTTTTGGAATACGTGAGATAGGCTCCGTTTCTCCATATCTTGGGAGTAGTCTGAAACCGTTCTTTAAACGCTTTGATAAAGGAAGTTTGGGAACTGTAGCCGCACATCCGGGCGATTTGGGAAATGGTTGCGTATTTGTTGGTTAACAGCAGGCTGGCCGCTTTTTGCAGACGGATCGACTTGATCGTTTCGTATAGGTTTCTCCCCGTCTCTTCTTTAAAGATACGGTGAAGGTGATGGGGGCTGAGGTGATTGAGCGAAGCCAGTTCATTGACGTTGAGATCCGAATCGATATGGAGGTAAATATAGGAGAGGACACTATTGACGGTATCGGCTCTTTGGTTTTTGGTTTCGCGCTTCATATCTAATGTTAGCATAAATGAATCGCAAAAATGTATATTTTGGATAATAATTTTGCCTGTTTGGATAAAGAATAAGTTTTCTGTTTTTTCTACAATGTCGGAAAAAAAAGGATATGCAATGAAACGTTCGTTTATCCGTGAAATTTTAGAGACGATTAATTCCGATACGATCTCTTTTGCGGGTGGATTGCCCAATGAAAAACTCTTTCCGATGGATGCTATCGCCCAATCGGCACAAGAGGTCTTGAACGATCCTAAATCCCTGCAGTATTCGTTTAGCGGAGGGATTCCTCAACTGCGTGAAAAACTGGCGGCGTATTACACGGCGATGGGTTTAGAGACAACGAAAGATGAGATTTTGATCACGACGGGGGCACAGCAGGCACTGGATCTGATCAGTCGTGTCCATTTCAAACAGGGTGCCGTTGTAGAAGCTCCCGCCTATCTGGGAGCATTGAATGCGTTCAACGCAAACGGATGTCCTCTGTTTCCGACGCCGATAAGTGATTTAGAAGCGTTTGAATACCATTTTTCCAAAACCAAACGGGCTTATTTGATGTGTGACTTTCAAAACCCGACAGGGAAGTGCTATACTCTACAGGAGCGGAAGCGGTTTGCACACAGTGCACTCAAACATGAGGGGCTGATTGTGGAAGACGGAGCCTATATGGAGCTGTATTTCGAAGAAAAGATGCCGATTCTGGCAATGTTCGCCCCTGCGAATACGATCCATGTCGGGTCGTTCTCCAAAATTCTCGCTCCGGGATTGCGGCTGGGATGGATACGGGCAGAGAGCCGATGGCTTCAGCCGATTTTGGCACTGAAAGAGCGTTCGGATTTGCATACGTCGACTCTTTCGCAAATGATCGCCGATGATTTCTGGCAAAGAGGCGCGTTCGATACGCATTTACCGAATATTCGGGCGGTATACGCAACCAAATGCGATTATCTTGCGAACAAATTAAAGATTCTTTTACCCGAGTTCGTCTTTGAAAAGCCGAAGGGGGGGATGTTTATTTACGGTACGTTTGAAGGCGATATCGATGCACATGCCCTGGCTATGGAATGTTTAAAAAGAGGAGCGGTATTCGTACCGGGCGGAGAGTTTTATGACGGTTCGCCGAAAAGTTCCGAAGCACGTTTTAACTTTACCCATTCGACATTTGCTGAAATGTTCAGAGGCGTTTCGATTATCGCCGAAACGTATAGAGAATTTGTCAAAATACGGCAAAGTGCGTAAGAAATTACAAAGAGAAGAAGCCCATGCATGAAATCAAATTTCCTTTTTTAGAACATATCGGCGGCAAGTTGATCCGTTATGACAGGGGGATGGCGGAGGTCGAACTTTCCGTCGAAGCGTATCATCTTCAGCATATGGGATTTGTACACGGCGGAGTTATCTCGACATTGATGGACAACACGGGATGGTATGCCGCAGTCTCGAACCTCGCTGAAGGGCACACTTCGGTGACGATGGAGATCAAGATCAACTATCTCAAACCGGTTGTAGGAAAATCCTTGCGTGCCATCGGAAATGTCGTGCGTCAGGGAAGAAGTACCTCTTTTGTCAAAATCGAACTTTATGACGGAGAAAATCTGGTCGCTTTTGCGACGGGAACGTACGCCGTGATCGAGGATAAATCCTGACGCTATTAATAGAGAATTTTACATTAATTTTACATTCAGGGGGTAGACTTTGCGGTATTTATTTATGCGAAAGGGATCCTCATGAAAGCTTTGCTATCGGTTCTGGCAGTGATTTCTTCTCTCTGGGCGGGAGATGTTGTCAGCTATAAACAAATGTCATTGGAACTTGCGACCGTAATTGCACAGGAAGCGGTAAAAACATGCCGTGAACGGGGATATCAGGTAAGTGCGGTCGTGGTGGACCGCAGTGGGAATCTGCAAGTCGCGTTACGGGATGTTTATGCCAGCCGGTTCACGACCGAGATCGCACAGCGCAAGGCCAATACGGTCATTTTGTCGGGAACGGATAGCGGAGTATTCCGTAAAAACCGTGAAGATATCCGTCAGGAACTCAACCACATCGACGGAATTATCGTCATGGAAGGAGCTCTCCCCGTCATCTCCGGCGGGACGCTGCTAGGAGCCATCGGTGTTAGCGGTGCTCCGGGGGGTGATAAAGACGCCTCATGTGCCGAGGCTGCTTTGAAAACAGTCGAAGACAGGCTCGTTTTCGCCTCTGACGAATAGAGGTATGAATCGGCGCGATTTTTTTGCGAAGGTTAAAACGTACAATTTTCCGAAAGAGTTTTTTCGGAGAAACGATGTCCCTTATAGAAATTTTTACCGATTACGTACAGCATAAAAAAAGTCTCAAAGAGTATGTGGAAATACGTAAAACGATTCACGAACGGGGTGAGTTTAATGACGAATCGCTGATTAGAGCGGAAGAAAATCTGATGCGGCTTCGACAAGAAAATCCGGAGGTTTATACCGGGATGTATGATCTCCTTTCTCAAATTTACGAACGTAATCACGGCCTGACAATCGAGTATCCTATCGAGTTTATCCGTCAAATCCTTCAAATGTACGACTCTCCTTTCTCTCCAATTCAAGTTTATGAAGAATACAAGCGGGTACTAGATCACTATCATCACGATGTCTGAACCACGAAACGAACGGTGCGAGTTTTTTGCGAATAATTTTCTTTAAGATGGACGCAACTTTTTACACAGGAGCTTCGTTTTATGAAAGAGTACATGCCGTTTATCAATGGAAAAAATAAACCTTCCCATCCGGGAAAGGTGATCGATGATGTGAATCCGGCAACAGGAGCAGTATTTGCAAAAGTCCATTTAGCCAGTCCGGAGGATATAGAAGAAGCGATCAGCACCGCGTATGCGGCATCTAAGCTTTGGGCTAAAACGACTCCGCGCGAAAAAGAGGCGGTATTACTGAAGGCAGCAGATATCTTTGAGAGTCGTACGGATGAAATCCGAACGATTTTAATGCGGGAAAGCGGTTCTGTGTATGCCAAAGCAATGTTTGAAATCGGACTTGTTACAGACATTTTGCGGGTAGCTGCCGGTGAAGCAAGACGGGTCTTCGGCCAAACCTTTACGTCGAATGATCCGGGAGTGTTATCGTACAGTACACGTCGCCCGTTAGGAGTCATTGCCGGTATCTCTCCGTTTAACGCCCCTATGATTTTAAGTACGAAAAAATTTGCCATGGCAATAGCTGCGGGCAATGCATTCGTCCTTAAACCTTCCAGTCATACGCCGATTTGCGGACTTATTTTCGGTGAAATTTTTAAAGAAGCAGGATTGCCGGATGGAGTCCTAAATATTATCCCTTGTTCGAGCGGCGATTTGGGGGAGACTTTTCAGAGCGATCCACGCATTGAGATGATTACATTGACGGGTTCTACCCGTGTCGGCAAACTGGTAGCGGCTTCTGCAGCGATGCATTTAAAAAAATGTACGGTTGAACTAGGCGGCAAATCACCGATGATCGTACTTGGAGATGCGGATATCGATTATGCCGTTGATACGGCGATATTCAGTATATTTCTCCATCAGGGGCAGATCTGCATGGCTGGATCACGTATCATCGTCGAAGCCGATATTTATGATGCATTCTGCGAAAAATTTGCGGCTAAAGTCAAAATGCTGAAAGTAGGAAACCCTGAAGATCCGACGACGATTATCGGACCGTTGATTGAAGAAGCACAATGCCGTTTTATCGACGGGCTTATCGATGATGCGCTGTACAAAGGGGCAACCCTCCTTTCCGGACGCGAACATGAGGGATGCTTTTATAAACCGACAGTTATTGCCGATGTCACCGAAGAGATGGTGATCTTTCATGAAGAGGCATTCGGCCCGGCTGCAGCGATAATCAAAGCGCGTGATATCGATCATGTCATCGAATTAGCTAACAACAGTACATATGGTCTCAGCTCATCGGTCATTACGGATAACCTTAGCGCGGCATTGAAACTCTCAGAAGAGATTGAATCGGGTATGGTACATATCAACGGCCCGACCATTCAGGATGAAGCCCACATTCCTTTCGGCGGAGTCAAAGAAAGCGGTATGGGACGCGAGGGGGGACATTTCGCGATCGAAGAGATGACGGAACTCAAATGGGTCACCGTCGAAGCAGCTGGAAACCGTTCTTATCCTTTTTAACTCATGGAGTACTTTGGAGCTTCAACTTTACGGACACAGGTTTTATTATGATTAACAGATTTGCAGATTTCCCGATTAACGAAGAGGTGCAAAAATATATTTTCGTCTTTTTCGGCGCTGTATCACTGGGATTGGGGGTCGTGTTATTTTTGATTCCGAATCATATCGTCGCTGGAGGGACTCCCGGTATTTCGATTCTGATTAACTACTTTAGCGGAATTCCCGCAGGGATACTGATGTTTTTGATCAATATTCCGCTGGTTTTGATGAGTATTAAGTTTATCAGCAAAGGGTTCGCTGTCCGGACTGTTTTTTCGATTGTCGTTTCATCATCGACGGTGGATATGCTGCGCGAATATTTTCAGGTAGCGGCATGGACGAATAACCCGCTTTTAGCCAGTTTGTTCGGTGGTATAGCGATAGGAATCGGTTTAGGGTTGATGATCGCCGGCAATGCTTCTGCCGGAGGTCCGTCGATTATAGCGCGCTATATAGCGGATCGGATGCAATGGAAACAGAACAATATAATCATCGCGATGGATTTCGTCATTGTCATAGTCGCTGGGATTGCGTTTGAACGGGTAGAGAGCGCTTTGTTGAGTTTGATCGTCGTTTATGCGACGGGGAGAGGATTGGATACGATCATCTCCGGAAGACCTTCTAAAAAAGTGGTCCACATCTTTTCAAAAAATGTGAAACTTTTAAGTCATCATATTATCGAATCTTTGGGACGTGAAGGCGTTATTCTCGAAGGGGTCGGAGGTGATCCTGACGAAACGCAGAAAGTATTGATGCTTATTATAGAAAACCAAAAGATCCGTGCCGTGCGCGAGATCGTAAAAGCATATGATCAAGAGGGATTTTTAGTAGTGATCGAAGCCTCTGAACTTCATTAGGAAAGAGCCTCTTTTTGGAAAGATCAGAGGGTGATTTTATATCCGATTTTAGAATGACAGGCGATAAAATCCTTCGGCAGTTTTTGCCGAAGTCTAAACATTAGGGATCGCAATGCCCCTTCTCCGACCAGTTCCCCATCCCAAACATAATCTTCAATTTGTTCAACCGTGACGACTTTGCCCAGATTTTTTATCAACAGTTTCAACAGTTTATTCTCTTTTTCATTCAACTCCAACTTTTCACCGTTGAGTAGAAGCTCAAAGTTTTCGGTATCGTACAAGTAGCCGTGCGGAAGGTTAATCAACCTTTTTTTGGCGTGTTCATCGACTCGCAGCTTGCTTTGTAGCGACAAATTTTCAGAGGTGATATCACTGATTTTAGCCGTGAGCTTTTGAGCTTCGGAAAAGGTTTTAAGAGCAATTTCTACAGCTGTTTTCAATTCAACCGCTTTAAACGGTTTGAGGACGTAGCCGTAAGGTTTGATGTTGATCGCACGATCGATTGTCTTGTTCTTGTCGTTCGCCGTCAAAAAGACGATCGGTACGGAATATATTTTGGAAATTGCTTCGGCAACTTCGATCCCGTCTTCCCGGTTTTGAAGTGTGATATCCATCAAAACCAGATCGGGTGTTTTGGCCGTTACGAGTTGAAGAGCTTTTGTACCGTTGGCGGCAATTCCGACAATCTCATAGTCAAAATCGCTCAACATTTCTTTGATATTGAGAGCGATAATGCTTTCGTCTTCGACGATCAAAATTTTTGCTTTCAAGCGTTTCCTTTCTCTTTAGGGATGAACGTGATGGAACATTTAAAACCGTTGGAAGAATCAGAAACGATTTCGCCGTTTAATTGCACCTCCGTGATAGTATTAATCAGCTGACATCCTAGCGAAGCAGATGTTTTTACCGTATCGCCGTTGATTCCCACTCCGTTATCGTTGACGCCGAAAATAACCGAACCGTTGATTCCGTTTCGAATAAAAATATCAATGCTTCCGCTCTCTAATCCGACAAAAGCGTGTTTGATTGCATTCAAAAAAAGTTCATGAATAATCAAGGCGACGAGAACCGCATCATCCATCGTCAAAAAAATATTTTCGGCATTGAGGTGGAATGTAATATTTTTATGCTGGGCGTACAGATCGATCATTGCTCGGGAAAGACGTTCGAGATGCGACTTCATATTGATCGTCGCGAGATCACTGTTTTGGTAAAGCATCTCATGCACCAATGCGATCGCATAAATACGGCTTTGGCTTTTGGAAAGAGCCTCTTTGACATAAGGGTTTGTTTCACGCCGATTTTGCATTTGCAGGAGAGAAGAGATAACTTCCAAATTGTTTTTGACACGATGGTGAATCTCTTTTATCAAAACTTCCTTGTCTTGCAAAGAACTTTTTAATGCGGCATTCTGGTCGATGATGATTTTCTCTTTCTCTTTTTGTTCGGTGATATTTCGCCCGAAAGCACAGATAAATTCCTGCTCCGTACTGTAAAAATAACTGGCAGAGATTTCTGCCGGGAAAATACTGCCGTCCTTACGGGTTTGCATACGTTCAAAACGCAATTTTTTGCGTTCCTTGATTTCGCGTAGAAATTGCTCTCCCTGTTCTGTAGGGAAGGCATGATCGACGCTCTCCAGCGACATTGTCAAAAGTTCCTCTTTCGAATAACCGAGCATAGAACAAGCGGCATCGTTGACGTAAAAAAAATGGGTATCCATGGTAAACCAGTAAATGGCATCGGCACTGTTGTCGAGTGCAAAGTTAAAAAGCTGGAGTTCTTCTTTCTCTTTTTTCTGGTATTCAGAGAGTTTAATAAGAGCGTCTTCTGCAATAAGAGCCGTACGTCTTAATAACGTATACAAGAAGAAAGCACTGAGGATAAAAAATACGACACCGATAAAAAAAGGAAGACTGAATGTATCGTCTCCGGGAGTAATCAGGTGAATCGATACCCTGTCCACGACAGCCACTCCGATAACTCCGACGATTGCGAACCCGAGTGCCTGTATTTTGGCGCGATTATCCGTGGACATTTTTTTGATTTTAGAGATCAATTCTCATTCCTTTTTCTTAATCCGAAGCCCTCTTTGAGTGCATCATTTTATCCTATATAAGCGGTAAAAAGTCAAATTATTCTCGTCATAAATGAATTTTTTTTAAAACCGATACATGCGATTTTTATGCGAATTTTTTAGTTTATATTTACCCCGTTCAAAACTTATTGAGGGGGTTATATGAAGAAGTTGGCTGTAAGTCTGTTATTAATGACGTATTCTGTCTTTGCGGTAGAGCAGGGTCAAAATTTTAAATTTAAAAATGGAGAACACGCTTTTCAAAAAGTGTGTTTTCATTGTCATTCGCTTAAGACCGCTCCGCATACTATTTTTACCAAGATGGATGATGCTGAAGGTATAAAGCTACGGGCTGAAGGGATTTTTCAAACGGTTAGACACGGCAGTAACGCGATGCCTGCTTTCCGAAAATCGGAAATCGACGATACGACGTTGAGAGACTTGGCTACCAAATTGGCCAACGGTACGATCACCGATCCGTCCGTACATTGAGGAGCAAGCCATGGTTCGTAGAGATTTTTTAAAAAATACTGCGCTTGCGGCTGCGACAGCCGCTGTGTATTCTCCGCTTTCGGCTGCGACGTTCGGTAAGGAGGCCCAACAAAAAGTTATCGCTATCGTATCCGAATCTGCTTATGAGACGGGATACCGCAGTGCATTGGAAAAAGGAGGTAAAGCGGATGAGGTGATTTCGCTCGGGACAGACGGTATGAACAATCTGTATACATTGACCCGTGCGATTGAAAATAATCCCAGAGCAATCTTTTGCGGACTTTTGACCCCAAGCGATCATGTGCTTTTAAACCATGTCGCCATGACAAATTCGCTTTCGTTCGTATCTGAGATCGCTCATACTCCGGTTTATTCAGGAATAGCACACACTGAAAGTACGTTTGCGATGACATCGGCTAAAAAAGCATTTGATCAGTTTGCATCGTTGAATACCGATCAATACGGAAGAGTGCTCTGCTCGTATCACACGAGCGGAACATATCATACATCGGCAATGGCAAAACAGGTTGATTTTGTGTCGGATCATGCATCTAAAAATGCGTTTGTATCTTTTGTTTTAAAAGCTTAAAAGGGGACTTAAATGGGTAAAAAACTGACTGCTTTGCCGAAAAACGTTTCGGTAGAGACAATGAATAAAGCAATTAAAGAATTTGTAAAAATAGTAGGTGCCGATAATGTGCTCATCGGCGATGAGGAAATGGTACCGTATAAAAAGATCATGATGGCAGTTCCGATCGAGGAACATATGCCCGCTTTGGCGATTCAGGCATCCACAAAAGAAGAAGTTATCGCCATCGTAAAAGTCTGCAACAAATACGTGATCCCGCTATGGACGTTTTCTACCGGTAAAAATATGGGTTACGGTACGGCTGCACCGGCTCAACGCGGAACGGTGATTCTTGACCTTCATAAGATGAACAAAATTATCGAAGTTAATCCGGATTTGTGTTATGCGGTACTTGAACCGGGGGTTACCTATCAACAATTATTTGATTATATCCATGAAAAAGGATACAAACTCTGGCTCTCCTGTCCTGCACCGAGTGCGATTGCCAGTCCGGTCGGTAATACGATGGACCGCGGTGTCGGTTATACCCCATATGGCGAGCACTTTATGATGCAATGCGGTATGGAAGTTGTTTTAGCTGACGGGTCATGCTTCAAAACCGGTATGGGAGGAATCAAAAATTCGACCAGCTGGTCGGTTTTCAAATGGGGATTCGGCCCTTCTTTGGACGGTATTTTCACCCAAAGCAACTACGGTATTTGTACGAAAATGGGGATTTGGCTCATGCCTGAACCTCCGGCGTACAAACCGTTTTGCGTCACGTTTGACAAAGTTGAAGATGTCGAAAAAATCGTTGAGGTTCTTCGTCCCCTTCGTATCGCAAACATTATTCCGAATGCGTTCACGATCGCCAGTACTTTGTATGAAGCAGCCGGTGTCGTCAGTCGTGCCGATTATGTCGACGGAAACCGTTCTATTACCGACGAGGAAATCGAAAAAATCAAACAGCATACGGGTATGGGAACATGGAATGTGTACGCCGCATTGTATGGCACTCCTGAAGGGAACGAAATGAACTGGAACATTATCAAATCGGTTCTATCGTCCAATTTTGAAAATATTAAATTCCTCACCTCCGCAGAGATGGGCAATGATCCGGTATTTAAATACCGTGCGGATTTGATGCGTGGATATATGACCCTTCAGGAATTCGGTCTCTACAATTGGAGAGGCGGCGGAGGGAGTATGTGGTTTGCTCCGGTATCTCCGGCGGAAGGGAAACATACTCTAAATCAATCGGCGTTAGCTAAAAAAATCATGAATAAATATGGATTCGACTATGTAGCTGAGTTCATCGTTGGCTGGCGCGATATGCACCATATCATCGATTTGCTTTATAACCGAAACGATCCGGAAGAGATGAAACGTGCGCACGATTGTTATGCGGAACTGGTACGTGAATTTGCGGAGCAGGGATACGGTGTTTATCGTACAAGCAGCGGGTTTATGGATTTGGTTGGCGAAACGTACGGACCGGAAATCCGGGGAGTATTCCAAAAAATCAAACGGGCACTCGATCCGAAAGGGATCTTGGCTCCCGGAAAATCCGGGATTTATTAATGAAAACGCGTTTGAGTATAGGTGGGGTGGCGTTCCTCATCGGTTCAGCTGCGTTTAGTGCCGATTCCTTGGTATCGGCACTAAACGAGGGACATTTTTCCGGCGGTGTACGGGCTCTGTATGCTCAAACGTACAATGACGTTGGAGACGATCGATACGGGACGGGGATAGGACTCCGCCTCTCGTATGAGACGGCTTCTTTGTACGGAGTGCAGGCAAAAGTGACAATGTTCTCTGCGAGTGGTTTGGGATTAAATTCGGGCAATCCGAATGAAGTGGAATCGATCTTTTTTGAAAATGATCAAAGCAAACAGAGCCGAGATGCCTTTGGGCGCGTCAATACCGTTTACGGATCGGGGGCGGACAGCTACGCCGTTTTAGGCGAGGCATATCTCAAGGCGACATTTGGAAAGACATTCATTCAGATAGGACGTATGATGGTCGATGCTCCGTTTGCATCATCACATGACATCTATTTGGTCCCCAACACGTTTGAAGCGGCCCAGATTGTAAACGTCAATATCCCCGATATGACTCTTGTACTGTCTCACGCCACCCGTATGAGCGGTCCGGATATGGTACAAAGCAACAGCTTCGCAGGTTCTTCACAAAATGTCAAAGCCTCCGATTTCGTCAGTATTTCCAGAGCATCATCTTTTGAAGGATTAGCAGACGGAGACGGCGATTTGACGACGGAAAAAGATAATGCCGGAGCTACGGTAGCCGGTGCGATTTACACCGGTATCAGTGGATTAATTTTACAGGGATGGTTTTACCGCGTATGGGATGTCATGGATATGCCGCATTTACAGGCCGATTATCATCTTAAAGCGGCAGATACCGATCTGTTTGCGGGAGTACAGTGGGCATCTCAAAAAGCGATCGGAGGTACCAAAGACACTCTGGCTCATCCGGTAGCCGGATCGCCGTTGATCGCATTGGGAATCGACAATATCGATGCATACCATTATGAAGCGAAGATGGGAGTTTCGTATGCGGGAGCTACACTCACTGCGGCGTATGCCAATACTCGTGGAGTCTCCGGAAACGCAGCACGGGGAGGATTTGTCTCTCCGGTCGGCGGAAATGCGTCGTGGGTGCGTACCCGTTATCAGTCGCCTCATTTCGGTTTTACCGATACCTCATGCTACACCGGCGGCACGGATGCATATTCGCTTGGGGCAGAATATGATTTCGGCTATGCAGGGCTGGAAGGATTAAAAGGAGGACTAAAATACCTTTTCTTTAACCGTGACAACCAGTATTCGTCAAGTCCGGGACTGCTGTATTATAAACCTAATGCGTATCAAGATACGAATGCCATAGAAGCTTCACTGGATTATGAAAAGCTTTTCGGCGTGAAAGGGTTTGACGGCGGTATAACATTACTCTCGGTCGATAATGATGACGCTGCGGGCAACGCTTCCACCGATCATATAGACCTTCGGGTCGCTCTCAACCTTATGTTTTAATGCGAAAACAGTTTTCTGAGAATTTCTCAGAAAGCCGTCGCACCGCATCTTCCAAAAGTTATAATAATCTTTCAATTTTTTTGTATATACTGTTAATGCCTAATGATACTAAAAATTTACTCTTGTTATACTACAATGATAGTATTCGATCATTGAGAAGACCCGAAAAGCGAGTTAATGTGATAAAGATTATAAACAGTGAAGAGTTTTCCTATTTCCTGCGCGTTCATAGAAATGAGATCATCAAACGGTGGATGAATAAAAGCGAAGTGCAAAACGTGCTTCATCGGCATTCTCTCCCCGCTATTGAAAAAAATACCCATTTATTTTACGAATTTTGCGATTGTTATATCAGCATTATTGAATGGCGCTCGACGATCTCCGAGTGTCAGGTTAAAATCGATTTTTTACAGCTTCTCAATAATTACAATGTAACGACTGCCGATCTTTTTACCCTTATCACAAAACTCAAAAATGCTATCGAATCCGTTATTTTTGAAAACGGGAACCTTTCGTATGCTTTGCAAAGTGAAATCGATGCTCTGACGTTAGAGATGGCAAATGATCTCGCCGTCAATTTTGAAAGTATTATCGGAAGCAATAAAAACTACAAAAGTGAAAACTCTAACCTCCTTGCCGAGTATAAAAAAGCGGTGGATTTAAGCAATATCGTCTCAAAAACCAATCCCAAAGGGGTCATTACCTACGTCAATGACAAGTTTTGCGAAATCTCGGGATATACGCGCGACGAGCTTGTGGGTAAGCCGCACAATATCATCCGCCATCCGGATATGCAGAGGGAGACGTTTAAAAATTTGTGGGATACCATCAAGGCCAAAAAGAGCTGGAACGGTATCGTAACCAATATGCGAAAAGACGGAGGACAATACATCGTCGATACGACGATTATCCCGATCCTGGATGTGGACGGAGATGTCGTGGAATACATAGCGATACGACACGATATCACGGAACTCGAAGAGACAAAGCAGCAGCTTAAAAATATCAATAAAGCGATGAAACAAAAAGTCGATGAACTTTATTCGATGACCAATACGCTGGAACAAAAGGCATATCGGGATAATCTCACCGGTATCAATAACCGGGAAAATTTCGAAGATATTTTTGCGATTGAAATCGCGAACGCAAAGCAAAACAATGTGCCGCTGAGCCTGATCATCTTTGATGTGGATAACTTTAAATTGGTTAATGACACTTACGGTCATCAGGCAGGGGACGTTATTTTGATCGATTTAGTCAATCTGGTTGCGAGTAATATTAAAAACGGCGATATTTTTGCCCGATGGGGAGGGGAAGAATTCGTGATCCTAACCCCTTCTACGGAGATGAACGGTGCACGTAATCTGGCCGAAAATCTGCGTAAAATTGCACAAACGCATACATTCAGCTATGTCGATAAAAATATGACACTCAGTTTCGGGATTGCCCAAATGAGCATCGAAGATGATAAGAAAACGTTGTTTGAAAAAGCGGATGCAGCATTGTATGAAGCGAAAAAGAACGGTAGAAATCGTGTGGAGATGTATAACGCCTAAGGGATATCGGCAATCGAATCCGCGATAAAATCGGGCATTATCCCCGATTCCAGATCCTGAACTACAAACTTGCCCGTCTTGACCAGCAGGGTTTTAAGTCCTGCTTCCTGAGCCCCGAGAATATCACTCTCGATATCGTCTCCGATCATCAGGCATTCGGCAGGTTCGACATTCATACTGCTGCAGGCAAGACGGTAAAAGTCGTGGCTCGGTTTTCCGATGATATGTGCCTCTTTTCCACTGGCATATTCCAAAGCACTGACGAATCCACCCGCATCCATGCTTAATTGATAGTCGTTGTCTTTAAAATAGCGGTTTTTGGCGACGGCAATCAGTTCGCTTCCGCTTTGCAAAAGTCGAAATGCTTTGTTGAGTCTTTCATAGGTAAAGTTCTCCTGAGCATCGCCTACAACGACGTAATGTTGCCGCTCGATTTCGTTCAAATCGTCGAAAAATGCGGTTGCATCGTCGGTCAGGAGATAAAATCCCCGGCTGTCATGGTTTTTAAGAAACAGTTTCGTCACATCGAGCGCGGTGAGAACTTCATCTTCGGCAATGTCAAAGCCCATTGAACGAAGGGCTTCTACAACCTGCTGAGCGGTCTTTTGCGTCGTATTGGTGACGAAACGGACAGAATAACGGCTTTTGATCCTGACAAGGGTCTCTATCGCGCCGGGAATAGGGGTGTCACCGACATAGAGTACACCGCCGATGTCACATAAAACGGCTTTGATAGAAGGATCAAACATATGAGTCTCGACAGCCTGAAATCTAGGCTGCCGCCTCCTCTTCGTCGAGGTGGAGATAGAGTTGGAAAAAAGCGTCGACATCATCGATCTGCAGACTTTTAGAGATAAGCCATTGTGAACCGTTTTCCGCCTCATAGCGGATACAATTTTCGGTATCGATATATTTCATCGGATAGATTTCACCGATGTGTTCGACCATGATGTCCAACGGATAGACGAGGGCATTTTCATGTTTTAAATCCATGGTTTGAACCCATAGCGTGTCTAGCTCTGCCATAGCATCGGATTCATCCGGTCCGAAACTCATTAATGCGACTTGACGCATTGTTGTACCGCGTGTATTCATAACATCTCCTTTAAGAAGGTTATTTGACGGCTCCGACTAAGGAGTCGTGATACGTCTGAAAGTTCACCGATTAGCGAACCATACATTGATCCATTGTTCTGATTGAAATATAGCACTCTGCGTTTATCGGAGATATTAATATGTTTACTATGAGAATAAAAATCAATTTTCTTTAAACAAAAAATTTCGTGGATTTAGATCGGAAAGTTTGTTTTTAGGATTTGAGGTGAATGGTTTTTGAAGGTGGTGGCCAATCTCGGAATGCTACTTTCGTCTTTTTTAAAAGCGTATTCAGCGAAGAATCCCGTAAAATAGGACTTTATACAAATCATCTTATTCTCCATATGTGGTCAATTTTGTGGTTAAATTGTATGAAGACTTCAAGACGATAAAATGAAGTTTCATAATATTTGAGTCAAATATTATGATATCTTTACTTGATTACTTCTGGGATTATTTCAACATATTTTTTCTTGTTTTTTGTATATGTTGAATAACGTCATAATAGAGTGGTTCGGATTCATATTTATAAGTGTTTTGTGTATTAGACAAATCTAATAAAGCTACTGTTTGTCCTGAACTTTGAACCATGATTTTTCCAAATTGGTTCCAGCCCTCATATTGTAAATTACCATTCATACTTCTTCGAAAGGCAGTTGTTAAAATATCCGCCAACTGTAATCCTAAACTATTTTGTGAATGCTCAAAAATAATATTTTCACCAAAAATACTTTTTGGGTCAAAATAATTATCAGGATTTTTATCATCAGTAACTTCATCTAAGTATTCTGGAATTTCAAAAATTTTCCGTGAATTAAAAAAATGACTATAATCGCCTTCTTTTAAAAACATAATTGGATTTCGTAAAAATCTTGTTTGTGAAATTGGAAGAATTAAAGATTTCCATAATTTTTCATAGGTAGTAATTTTTTGATTTTTTGCATCTACCGAACAAATAAAATTAGCCAGTGAAGTTGGAATGCGTTGTGAATAGTATAGTGTTGATTTTTGAAGTATAATCATTAACAATTCTATTGTTAATTTTGCTTGTATATATAACTGATTCGGTAAGTTTTCTATGTCTTGTTTAGTTTGATGAAGATTAGCAATAAGAGTAGAATTAAATTTTTCGGTAATATTTTTAATAATAAAGTTTGCTTGTTCTATCTTATGTTCAGTGATTAACTGTTCATCTTGTGTAAGCATATCTATTACTACAGTTTCAAACATAACATCGTAATTACTTAAATGCTGGATTACATCTGAAATTTGTTTTTCATCAAGTTTGCTACCTTTGATTTCATCATTTACAATTCCCCATTTTTCTTTTAATGCTACAAACCCTTCAAATATTGAATCAATTTGATTTTCTGGAATTATTAAAGCACCAATGGCAGATACGTTTGATTTATTTTCTTTTGGCTTGATAAATGCGCCCGCTTCATCGATGAAAATATGCAAAATACGTCCTTTGAACTTAATGGTTATGAATATATCTAAATATTTAATAGAAAAGTAGAAAGTGATGGCCAATACCTGAATCGCACCAAGGCGACCAAAACCATTAAATAGGGAGTTTGGTGGTTAATTTTGTGGTTGAAATAGGTAAAAAGTGTGGTTAAAAACGATTTAGGAAATTTTCAATGTGTTTGAAAGTTCATTGTTTAGGGAGTTTTTAAAAAGTGGTGGTGGCCAATCTCGGAATCGAACCAAGGACACAATGATTTTCAGTCATTTGCTCTACCGACTGAGCTAATTGGCCACGTTTGTGAGGCCGAAATTATAGCTATGAAAGCTTAAAATATAGCTTAAAGTGCAAAAAGCGATTATTTTGTCGCTTTTGCCAACTCTTTGAAGAGGTTCCCGCGCTGCGCGTAGGAGGTAAATTGATCCAGGCTCGCCGCTGCCGGAGAGAGCATTGCGATACTGTGACGGTTGTGTTTTTTGCTGATCTGCTCCACAGCCACGTCGAGGGTATGGCACAGGGTGCAGGGGATATCGTATTGCTTGCACAAGGCTTCAAGGCGCAGTGCGTTTGTTCCGATGGCATAGACGCTAACATCGTATTTTTTAAGAGGCCCGAATAGCTCTTCGAGCTCGACTCCTTTGTCGTCTCCTCCCAAGATGATATGGATGGGATAATCGGCATAGGTACGCAAAGCGGCGAGAGTCGCATCGATGTTGGTGGCTTTGGAGTCATTGACCCAGAGACGGTCTCTGGAGTCGCGGAACTCTTCTTGGCGGTGCGGATCGAGGATAAACGCATTGATACGGTCATAATCGCAGCGATCGTAGAGGATTTTATCGATACCCATGGCGATCATCGCATCCATCAGAAAAGCACCCTTGAATTTGATTCTGCTCGCGTCGAATCCGAAGTATTTGGCAAGGTCTTTTTCGTTCTCGTAAACGATTTTAAACCCCTTTGTCGGTGCATCGGCAAACATCTTCGGTAAAAGGATTGCTTCTCCCTCTTTCATCATCGAAAGCGGCTTTAGTTTGGCGTCAAAATAGGCCTGCATGCTCCCGTGCCAGCTTACATGATCGGGGGTAACGGGGAGC
This sequence comes from uncultured Sulfuricurvum sp., assembly GCF_937936435.1. GTDB lineage: Bacteria > Campylobacterota > Campylobacteria > Campylobacterales > Sulfurimonadaceae > Sulfuricurvum. The sequence goes on from NZ_CALDDG010000068.1 coordinate 38,459, forward strand.
AGGGCATAGATATTCGGACGGGCGACGTCAGTGTAGTGCATACTGAACGAACTGGTCTCCAAAATCCAGATCGGCGCTTCGCTCGACATTTCGGCGAGCGGTGTACCGATGTTGCCGCCGCTTATGGCTCCTTTGTCACTGAGGAGGTATTCTACCATCTGAGTCGTCGTTGTTTTTCCGTTGGTGCCGCTGATCCAGATCGAAAACGGCATGGTCGGAGCGAAGAAGTCATATTCGCTGATCAGATGCGACGCTTGCTGGATAAGAGTATGCGAAGGGGGAAAGCCGGGTGAAGGGATTTCATGGGTGAAAAGACGCGTATCGAATTCGGTGACGGGCTTGAGAAAGTTCCCCTCTTCGTCCGCAGAAGGAACAGTGATCTTGTCGTCAAAAAAGATGCAGGGACCGAAAGCTTTGGCAATGGCGCGGGTTGTTTTGCCGTACCCGAAACAGGCGATATTACGTTTTTCCATATTAGCGAATCTTCAATGTAATTAGGGCGACGATATTAGAAAGAAGCGCGATGATCCAAAATCGGACGATGATTTTGTTCTCAGCCCATTGCTTCATCTCGAAATGGTGATGAATCGGTGCCATCAAAAAGACCCTTTTTTTGCGCAGTTTGTAGCTTCCGACCTGCAAAATGACCGAAACCGTCTCGATGACGAAGATAAGCCCGATCAAGATCAGGAGGACTTCGCTTTTCCCTATGATCGCCATATAAGCGATAAAAGCTCCCAATGTTAACGAACCGCTATCTCCCATAAAAACCTGTGCGGGATGGCAGTTAAACCATAAAAACCCGATGAGCGAGCCGATCAGTGCCGAAGCGATGATGACCACCTCCCCGGCAGGAATTTTCGGCATCAAGAGATAATGTGCCAAAGCGGCATTCCCGACGACGTAAACGATAATACTGAGTGAGAGAAGGGCAAAGATCGAGGGGACGGTTGCCAGCCCGTCGAGTCCGTCGGTGAGGTTAACGGCGTTAGACGTAGCGATGATGACGAGAACCCAGAAACCGATACTGAACCACCCTATATCGAAAAGGCTCGATTTGAGGAACGGAACGTAAAAACCGGTTTCGAGTTTGGCGACAAAGATCAAAAAAACTCCGATAGCGATACCGAATACAAGCTGTAGCATCAGCTTCGCACGGGGGCTGAGACCTGCGAGATTATCACCGCCGCGGATCTTTCCCCAGTCGTCTGTAAAGCCGATGTAGGCATAAAACACTAAAGTGAGCAGTCCGCCGATGACAAACGGATTCATCACATTGACCGTAAGAAGCGAAGCGATAATCGTCGATACGATAAAAACGATCCCTCCCATCGTCGGAGTTTTTGCTTTGCCCTGATGGGCCGCTACGTATTCATTGATCGGCTGAACGCGCGACGAGCGTTGGGCCCAGGCGATAAAACGGGGCATCAGAAAGAGGGTGAGCAGCAACCCGATAAAAAAAGCGACTCCGGCGCGCACGGTAATATACTGTAATAGGTTGATCCCTAAAACATGATGAAGCCAATATAACATTCAGTGAACTCTTTGTGATTAAATTTCAAAAGCAATGCAAAAGTGACATTTTAATATAATCCCCCCAAAGTTTCATTAATCAAGGAGCTAACTTGAGCAAAAAAACTGTTTTAGTCATTACTGACGGGATCGGGTACTCGCCGAAGCATGAATACAATGCGTTTCGTTCGGCATCGAAGCCGACGTACGATCGGTTGTTTCAAGAAGTTCCTCACGCATTTGTGGATACTTTCGGCCTGAGTGTCGGACTCCCCGAGGGACAAATGGGCAATTCCGAAGTCGGACACATGTCTATCGGAAGCGGACGGGTTTTGTATCAGGATCTCGTTAAGATTTCATTGTCGCTGGAAGACGGGAGTTTCGCGAAAAATCCTCTATTCTCATCGTTGCTCAAAACCAGCAAACGCCTTCATCTGATTGCTTTGATGAGTGACGGAGGAGTCCATTCTCATATCGATCATATGATGGGTGTCGCCGATATCGCGGCGGAAGAGGGCAAAGAGGTGTGGCTGCATCTCATCACGGACGGACGCGACGTTGCGCCAAAATCGGCTAAACTTTTTTTACATACGGTCAATGCACACGGCTATAATAATGTGAAAATCGGTTCGATCGGGGGACGTTTTTACACGATGGACCGCGATAACCGATGGGAACGTGTCCAAAAAGGGTATGAAGCGATTATGTCGGCACATCCGAAAAGCGAACAAAGCGTCGCGGACTATATCGAAAATGCGTATGCGGCAGGCGAGACGGATGAATTTATCACTCCTACGGCATTTGAGGGATTTGAGGGAGTTCAGCCGGGTGACGCCGTGTTGATGCTCAATTTCCGAAGCGACAGGATGCGGGAGATCACGACGGCGATCGGAGATCCGGAATTTAGCGGATTCAAACGCACCTTTGTCCCTACCCATCTCGCGACGATGACACAGTACGATAAAAACTTTCCGTATCCGGTACTGTTCCCGAAAGATGCCCCTAAAAATACCTTGGCAGAAGTGATCAGTCGTGCCGGATTGCGGCAGCTTCATACGGCGGAAACCGAAAAATATGCCCACGTCACTTTTTTCTTTAACGGCGGGATCGAAGAGCCGTACGAAAACGAGACACGTGTACTGATCCCGAGCCCGCAAGTGAAAACATACGATATGAAACCTGAAATGAGCGCTCCCGAAGTGGGTGATGTCGGCGGTAAAGCGATCGACGACGGATACGATTTCATCGTTGTCAATTTTGCCAACGGCGATATGGTCGGGCATACCGGTAATTTCGAAGCGGCGGTCAAAGGGGTCGAAGCGGTTGATGCGCAGTTGGGACGTATCGTCGAAGCGGCACAAAGGAACGGCTATGCGATGGTATTGACTTCGGATCACGGCAATTGTGAAGAGATGCGTGATGATGCGGGGAACATGTTGACGAATCATACGGTCGGTAAAGTATGGTGCTTTGTTATGTCTGACGGCGTAACACAAGTCCATTCCGGTGCGCTGAATAACATTGCGCCGACCGTGTTGAAACTGATGGGATTGGAAATTCCCGCAGAGATGGATATGCCGCTGATCTAAAGACAGTATCGTGCGGGAAAAATTATAAAACAAAGGAAACAGCAAATGAAATTTAGCGGTAAAAATGTATTGGTAACGGGTTCCAGCCGTGGAATCGGTGCGGAAGTGGCAAAAGTGTTGGCGGGATACGGGCTTAAAGTATGGATTAACTACCGCAGCGGTGCGGCGGCAGCCGATGCGATTAAGGCAGAGATCGAAGCTGCCGGAGGAGAAGCGGCGGTGATCGGGTTTGACGTAAGCGATGAAGCGGCATTTGTGGACGCGGTCAAAACAATCGTGGATGCAGACGGCGAACTTTCATACCTTGTCAACAATGCGGGTATTACCAATGACAAACTTGCTCTTCGCATGAAAGCCGAAGAGTTTACGGGCGTACTCGATGCGAACCTCACTTCGGCATTTATCGGATGCCGCGAAGCGATGAAAGCGATGCGTAAACAAAAATTCGGAAGCGTCGTCAATATGGCATCCATTGTCGGGGAGACCGGAAACGCGGGACAAACCAACTATGCGGCGAGCAAAGGGGGGATGATCGCAATGACGAAGAGTTTCGCAATCGAAGCGGCGACCAGCGGAATCCGTTACAATTGTATTACACCGGGCTTTATCGCAACCGATATGACCGATGAGCTCAAAGAGGAGATCAAAGCCTCGTTTACGTCCAAAATACCGATGGCACGTTTCGGGAACGCAAGCGAAGTGGCCGAAGCGACCGCATTTTTGCTAAGCGATCACGCCAGCTACATAACAGGGGAGACTTTGAAGGTCAACGGCGGTATGTATATGTAAAAGCCGCTTGGGGCGCGAAGTTTGCCTCTTAAGCTAAATATGCTATAATTCTACGATTTTATTCATAAGAACAGGAGCTATTATGGCACTTATCGACGATATTAAAGAAGTAGTGGTTGAGCAGCTGAGCGTTAACCCGGACGAAGTTAAAGAGAATTCTAAATTCGTAGAAGATCTTGGCGCTGACAGCCTTGACGTTGTAGAATTGGTAATGGCTCTTGAAGAAAAATTCGATATCGAAATCCCTGATGACGAAGCGGAAAAAATCCAAACCGTTCAAGATGTAATCAACTACATCGAAAGCAAAAACTAAAAAAATTTTATCGGGGGCCCGCCTCGATAAATCCGGCATGTCCAATATTTTTATGGTCTAAGAGATTGGCTTAACGGAGCCAAAGTTTCAGACCATCCATCATCAGGAGAGAATGTGAAAAGAGTAGTAGTAACCGGAATGGGAATGATCAATGCGCTTGGTCACGATAAAGAGAGCTCATTCAAAGCGATTTGTGACGGCGAGTGCGGAATCGATACGATCACGATTTTCGATGCTTCGGCTCAAAGCGCTCAAATCGCGGGAGAAGTTAAAAATTTCGATCCTGAAACGGTCATGGACCCCAAAGAGGTGAAAAAAGCGGACCGTTTTATTCAGCTTGGTATCAAAGCGGCTCAAGAAGCGATGGCGGACGCCAATTTCCCTGAAGGCTTTAATAAAGAGCGCTTTGGAATCGATGCCGCATCCGGTATCGGCGGGCTCCCTTCGATCGAGAAAAACTCGATTATTCTTGAAACCAAAGGTCCGCGTCGTATCTCTCCATTCTTTATCCCGGGAGCTTTGGTCAATATGCTCGGCGGGTTTATCACAATCGATCAAGGTTTGCAAGGGCCTAATCTCTCTGCGGTAACGGCATGTGCTGCGGGAACCCACGCGATCAGCGAGGCGGCAAAAACGATCATGGTCGGCGGAGCGGATCAAATGTTGGTCGTTGCGGCGGAATCGGCGATTACCGGTGTCGGTATCGGCGGATTTGCATCAATGAAAGCGCTTAGCACACGTAATGACGATCCGAAACATGCGTCACGTCCGTTTGATGCGGAACGCGACGGATTCGTTATGGGTGAAGGTGCTGCGGCATTGGTACTTGAAGAGTACGATGCGGCAGTTGCGCGCGGTGCCCGTATTTATGCGGAACTCATCGGATTCGGTGAGAGCGGGGATGCGAACCATATTACTACACCGAGTCTGGAAGGCCCTCTTCGTGCTATGAAAGCGGCACTCACAATGGCGGGAAATCCGAAAGTCGATTACGTCAATGCACACGGAACCAGTACTCCGACAAACGATAAAAATGAGACTGCGGCACTTAAAATCGCATTCGGCGGCAAAGAGAACTGCCCTCCGGTGAGTTCGACGAAAGGGCAAACGGGTCACTGTCTCGGAGCAGCAGGCGGTATCGAAGCGGTTGTCAGTATTATGGCGATGCGTGACGGTATTATCCCTCCGACCATTAATTACGTCAATCCGGATGAAAACTGCGATTTGGATATCGTACCGAATACGGCTCGTAAGGCAGAGCTTAATATTGTAATGTCTAACTCTTTTGGATTTGGCGGTACCAACGGTGTCGTCATTTTCAAAAAAATATAAGAGGGCAAGCCGTTGGCTACCTATTTAGATTTTGAACAAAATATCCGTCAAATTCAAGAAGAGATTATCGCCGCAGAAGTGCGTTACGATCATCATGCGGTAGAGATTCTTAAGCAGGATTTGGACAAAGAGGTTCAAAAAACTTATAGTAACCTCTCTCCGTATCAGGAATTACAGCTGGCACGTCATCAAGACCGCCCGTATGCAATCGATTACATTAACCTTCTTCTGGATACCAAATACGAAATCCATGGCGATCGCCATTTTCGCGACGATCTTTCCATTGTCTGCTTTATCGGTACGATCGGCGAAGAACGGGTTATGGTTATCGGCGAGCAAAAAGGGCGCGGAACCAAAAACAAGCTCAAGCGCAATTTCGGTATGCCGCATCCGGAAGGGTATCGCAAGGCACTTCGTGCCGCAAAAATGGCGGAAAAGTTCAATCTTCCGCTTTTAATGCTGATCGACACTCCGGGTGCTTATCCCGGTCTAGGAGCGGAAGAACGTAATCAGAGCGAAGCGATTGCCCGAAATCTTCTGGAACTCTCCAATCTCAACACGATTACCATTTCCGTCGTTATCGGAGAAGGGGGAAGTGGCGGAGCATTGGCTATCGGCGTAGCCGATCGTTTGGCCATGATGCGCTACTCCGTATTTAGCGTTATCTCTCCTGAGGGGTGTTCCGCCATTTTATGGAATGACCCTGCCAAAGTCGAAGCGGCGACCAAAGCGCTTAAAATCACCAGTGCCGATTTGAAAGAGCTTGATTTGATCGATGACATCATCGACGAACCGCTGATCGGTGCTCATCGTGACAAAGAAGGGGCTGCGGAAGCTCTTAAAAACTATTTCTTGCGGGAAGTTTCAACGCTTCGTGCTCTCAGTGATGCGGAACGTTTGGAAAAACGGTATAACCGTCTTGTCGGCATGGGGCAATTCAGCGAATAATCGCTTTCGATCTGCGGTCTCAAACGACCGTTCTCTCACTCTTCTTTTTTAATCTCTTTTACCGGTTTGGGACGTTTGAGTCTTTTTGCCTCTTTTGAAAACGCTATCAACTCTTCTGCCGTTCGAATGGTATCGGGAACCAGAGCCAATGTCCTCTTGAGCAATTTTGCAGTCGTCATGGCATCGGAAAGGGCACGATGGTGGGTCGCCTCTTTATACAGTTCCAATTGTTCGTTGAGATAGGCGAGGCCGTAACGTTCCGATTCAATCGTACGTTCGGCGAGATCGATGGTGCACAAGGAACGGTTAAGCAGTTTTTCCAAACCGACCCGTTCCATCATTGCCGAGACAAACCCGTAATCGAATTTTGCATCATGCCCGACAAATACACTATCACTTAAAAAAAGACGGAACTCTTCCATTACATATTTTAGAGGACGTGCTTGGAGGGTCTGCTCCGGTGTTATACCGGTAATCTCTTGGATTTGTGTGGGGATCTCGGCGCAATAGACCAAACTCTCATAGGTATCGATGATGGAACCGTTTTGCAGTTTTACCGCCCCGATTTCGATGATTTGGTGATGGGCAGGTTTTGAGCCGTTGGTTTCGATATCGACGATGCAAAAAAGGGTATCGTCAACCGGTGAGAGAGACGTTGAAAGGCGGTAGTAATTGCCGTAAAGAAAAAGATTGAGGCCTCTGGCATTCAACAGCTCCAATGAAAGTTCGGCCGGTTGAGGGAGAGAGGATTCAAACTCTTCTTTGGGAATACCGTTTTTGCTGAGGCGTTGCAGTGTTTTCGGATCGAGTTGTATCATGCTTTGGCTTTCATGATAAATGTTTGAACCTTCTGATGATCTTTGATCCCTTTTGATGCCTCGACACCGCTGCTGACATCAACACCGTAAAAACCGTATGATTTTAAAGAAGAGACATTTTCAGGATCAAGCCCGCCCGCCAAAATGATTTTGGAACAGTCTATTCCGTCGAACCATTCGATATTGAGACGTTTTCCGCTCCCCCCGTAGTTTTCACAATATGCGTCGATAAGCCGGTATTCATCGGCATACGTAAGAACATCCTCACGGCTTTGGGCGCGTATGACCCGCAGTGAAGGGAAGCCGATTTGAGGAAAAAAATCGTCGGAAACCTCACAGTGGATCTGTGCCAATGTACATCCGCTCTCTAAACACATCGTACGAACGGCATCGGGTGCTTCATTGACGAACAGAGCAACTTTTTCGACAAACGGAGGGAGTTTTTCAATGATGGCTTTGGCTTGATCTACCGGAATGTAGCGGGGGGAATCGGGATAAAAGACAAAACCGAGCGCATCGGCACCGGCATCGATTGCAACGGTAGCGTCTTCAAAATTGGTTATACCGCAGATTTTGACTTTCATATTTTCAGGCTATCAATGGCTTTTTTGTAGTCCTCTTGTCCGAAGACGTAGCTCCCGGCAACACAGACGTCGACTCCGGCCTCTTTAAGCATTCCGATATTGGAGCTTCCGACACCGCCGTCAATCTCAATAAGGCAGTTCGGATTGATGCGATCGCGCAACGCTTTTAGACGATGAATTTTCTCAACGACGGTCGGAATGAATTTTTGTCCGCCGAATCCCGGATTAACGCTCATGACGAGAACCATATCGATATCTCCGAGTAAATATTCAACCGATTCGGCAGGAGTATGGGGGTTGAGAACAATTCCGGGTTTGATTCCCAAAGAGCGGATATACTGAATGAGGCGGTGAGGATGTTTTTCCTCTTCGATATGAAAAGTAATGTATCCCGGTTTAAGAGGAGCAAACAGATCGACAAAAAAGGTGTTGTTTTGTACCATAAGATGGATATCGAGAGGTTTGGTCGCTGCCGCCGCAATCGAATTGACAACGACCGGTCCGATGGTGAGATTGGGAACGAAATGTCCGTCCATCACGTCTACGTGCACCAGATCGCATCCCGCATCGCAAATGGCGCGGACATCGCGTGCTAGATTACCGAAATCGGCAGAGAGGACACTGGGAGCGACAAGCATAATAGACACCTTGAATCTTTTTCCGATATTTTAGCGAAAAAGTTTTGCGGATAGCTTTGCCGCGACAGATACATTGAGAATGCGGCGTCGAACTATCGCGTCAGGAAAAAAATAAAATTGCTCCCCTCGAAACTCAAATCGACCTGAACCCCTTTTTTGTTTTGAGCCATCTCCATCAGAGAACTGACGTCATGATAGGTCCTTGGAAGGGTGATATCGACGCGATGCTTTTGTTCGCCCAGAAGCGCTTTTGTCCGACCACCGATGATATTGACGAATTCGGCCAGAGAATCGAGAATCGCTTCTTCATCTTCCGTTGCTTCGCCGATGAGCAGTTCACATGCCTTCTTCGCAATATTTTTGGGAAAAATGAGGATAATCATCCCGTCTACATCGCCGTAAAAACCGATGGAACTGGCATACTGGTCTGCGCTGTTTTTGACTTCCAGTGTTTGGACCTTCGCAGACTCTTTAGTCGCCTTGGCGTTGGTCATCATGGCAATGGTCGAAACGGTTGCTTCGATGAAGTGGGGAAGTTCATTGACCAGCGCTTTGTTAAGCGTTCGAGTCTGTTTTGAGGCCGTGGCGCTGCTTCCTCCGAGTTCTTGCAGAAGCTCTTTGTTTTTGAGTATATCGTCCATGTTGTCGAAGAAGAGCATGCCGGCATCTTCGAGATCATTCTTAAATGTGATCGGTGTTTTTTCAAACGTCAAACCGACAAAACAGATCGTTGCATTGTATTCTGCCGCGGATGAGGCAAGTTTGGTGAAAAAGTTGAGGGCATGGACATTCATCGAGACTACTTTGTACGCATCGAAGATGAAAAGACGGAAGCCGACGTTTAGGGAGTTGTTATGATAGGCGATGTTGAAGGTGTTTCCGATTTCCGCATCGAGAAAATTGGCGATGGTATAAATGATAGCGTTTCCGGTGACGCGGGTTGCTATTTTTTGGCCGAAAAGTCCCAGGTAGGTGTCTTCGATAATGGCGTAATAGAGATCGGGATTCTGTTTCTTTTCATCGAACTCTTTTTTACTTTGGGCGATAATCGGATTATGCCCGTAATCGAAAAGTTCGATTGCCATTGCCGAACGTTGGGAGGGGTCTTCGTTATAAAGCAAAACGGTTTTGGAATCGCTTTTATTCGTCGGGGCGAAAAGTTCGGCGATTTTTTCGGTGCGGAAGAGAGAAAAATTGAGCGTATCCCCGTAGAAACTATTAATCGTTTTGAATTTAACCGAATCGTAATCGCACAATCCGACTGCAATATGTTTATGGGAACGTATGTTTAAAAGGAGTTTGATAAAAACGTCCAGACCGTTTTTATTGAAAAAGATCACTTTTTTCAAAGAGACCAGAATCATATCGACGTTAAGCGCTTCCGTCGCGCGGATATCGTCGAGAGTAAGATAGGATGGGGTGTTGTTGCCGTCTAAAAATCCTTGGGGATGGAATACGGCGACTCTCCCTTTAACGGTTGCTCTCATCGTACTCCACCACCTGCATAAAAGATACGTATATCGGTTCGACGAACTCGATTTGAAAATCGATAAATTCGTTCAGCCCTGCGGCAACATAAGCTCCTTGACTCAGTTCATAAAACAAGAGTAGATGCATCCATTGCGCCAATATTTTTTCATCGCCCGTAAGCCCCGTGTCGAGTCCCGACGCCCCGTGAACGATTCGGCTAATCAGAGGCGGCATCTCCCATTTTTCGGCGATCACGTTGCAAATATCGAAAAGGCTTTGTCCGCTCAAGCGGAATAGAATGGTGTTGTAATCGAGTGCTTTGACGCTTCGCAGCTGTTCCACTTCGCTTCGGCATGCACCGAACAGGGCATCGCATACTATCATGCTGGCAGGTAAAAGGGTAATGGCGCTCTCTGTATCGTGATTGAGTAAAGAGAGGTGACGGAGAATTTTTTCCCATCTGCGGCTGAGCGATGCCTGCAAATCGTAAAAAGCGTGATTATTGAGGGCAAATAATGACCACTCTTTCGGCGCAAGAAGAGTCATAAGATAACTGTATAGAATCTGCTGTGCGGTAGAAGTTCCCAAAATACCGAAGATTTGCGACAAATCGCTTACTTCATTGCGAAATCCGTAAATAGGGCGATTAACCAATGTTTTGAGATAGAGTTTCAAAGCGGGATCGTTTTCGGCGGATTTCGCCGCTTTTACTAAATCGCCGCCTCGGACATACTCAAGCGTTTCACGGACGACGGTGGGAGCTGGGGGAATTTTTTGGATATAAAGAGCGATTTGTTCTTGTGTAACCACGTTTTACGGCGTCCATTCTTGTTATTAAGTTAGGTATGATTGTAATGGTTAATGGTTAAAGAACTCTTTAAGTCCGAACGGACCGTTCCTGCAAATAGCGCAATCGATATAATACTTAAGGTAAACTTTGGGTTTGATAAGGTAAAATTCGCAACTAAAATTTACGCAAGGAGCCTCAAAATGGCAAGAAAATGTGCTATTAGCGGTAAAGGCCCAATGAGCGGGAACAACGTTTCCCACGCGAAAAATAGAACTAAGCGTCGTTTTTTACCAAACCTTCGTACTGTTCGCGTAACGCTTGAAGACGGTACTACCAAAAAACTTAAAATCGCTGCTTCTGAGCTTCGTACTCTGAAAAAAGATTCGTAAACGTCCC
>NZ_CALDDG010000069.1 GCF_937936435.1 uncultured Sulfuricurvum sp.
AACCATAGATAATAATGGAGATTGTGCAGCGATGCAAGACGAAAATAGGTGATCTCGCGCGAACGGAACAAATGGTGCAGGTAGGCGCGGCTGTAGCGTCGGCAGGTATAACAGTTACATGAGGGATCGATAGGTTGGGTATCGTATTTATAGACGGCACCTTTGATATTGACTTTTCCGAAAGTGGTGAAAAGTGTTCCGTTCCGGGCGTTACGTGTCGGCATGACACAATCGAACATATCGACGCCTCGTTCGATATTTTCGACCAGATCCTCAGGCGTTCCGACCCCCATCAAATAGCGCGGTTTGTCTTTGGGCATGAGAGGGGTTGTGTGATCGACCGTATCATACATCAGGTTATTCGATTCTCCGACAGAGAGGCCGCCGATAGCAAATCCGTCATAATCCATAGCGCAGAGCTCTTCGGCTGATTGGGTACGGAAATTAAAATCGGTTCCCCCTTGTATAATCGCAAAAATGTTCTGATCGAGCCCGATCCCTTTAGTCTGATTATGACGGTGGTAATCGATTGATTGCTGCGCCCATTGAGTAGTACGCTGGATCGAGGTTTTGATCCGCTCTTGCGTCGCGGGAAGTGCCACGAGATCGTCCAAAATCATCATAATGTCGCTGTTGAGATTGTTTTGAATGTCGATCACTTTTTCAGGGGTAAAGAAGTGTTTACTGCCGTCGATGTGACTTCTAAACTCGATCCCCGATTCGGTAGGTTTGGAAATATCGCTGAGGCTAAACGCCTGAAAGCCTCCGCTGTCGGTCAAAAAGCTTTTGGGATAAGTCGTATAACCGTGCAAACCGCCGAGGCGGGCTACGGTTTCATCACCCGGGCGCAGATACATATGATAGGTATTAGCGAGAATGATTTGGGTATCGAGCAACTCCGTCATGTCGGCCATATCGAGTGCTTTAACCGATCCTACCGTCCCTACCGGCATAAAAATGGGGGTCTGGATCGTAGAGTGTGCCGTTGTTATGGTACATGCTCTGGCGTTTCCGCACGTTGCATCGACGTGAAATTGCATAGATGACCTTAAGTTTTTTCGTTATTTTATCGCATAACCTCTCTTTTGGACAACCCAATCTTCGCTATAATTGCGAAAACTTTAATTGATCAGGATTATGCATGAGCATCGAGCACTCTTTACACGCATTTGAAAAAGCCCAACAGCTTATTCCCGGAGGGGTCAATTCGCCGGTACGTGCGTTCAAAAGCGTCGGAGGGATTCCACGATTTATAGCACGGGGTGAGGGGGGATATCTAATCGATATCGACGACAACCGCTACGTGGACTATGTTCAAAGTTGGGGACCGCTTATTTTCGGACATCGCGATGAAAGTATCGAACATGCCGTTATCGAAGCTGTTAAACACGGTTTGAGTTTCGGTGCACCGACGGAGGCTGAGAGCGAATTGGCGGAATTGATTATCTCGATTTACGATTCGATCGAAAAAATCCGTTTTGTCAGCAGCGGAACTGAAGCGGTTATGAGTGCGATCCGTTTGGCACGCGGATTTACGGGACGGGACGATATCGTCAAATTTACCGGGTGTTACCACGGTCACAGTGATGCGCTTCTCGTTCAGGCGGGTTCGGGCGCCGTGACATTTGGAACGCCGAGTTCGCCGGGAGTACCTGCCGACTTTACCAAACATACATTGTTGGCAGAATACAACAATATCGAAAGTGTCAAAAAATGTTTTCAAGAGAGTCCTGGGATTGCCTGTGTCATTATAGAGCCGATTGCCGGAAATATGGGGCTTGTTCCTGCGACCAAAGATTTTCTTGCCGAGCTTCGTGCCGTTTGCGACGAATACGGCGCATTATTGATTTTCGACGAAGTCATGAGCGGTTTTAGAGCTTGTTTACACGGAGCGGAAAGCATTACGGGGACAAAACCGGACTTGGTAACACTCGGGAAAGTGATCGGCGGCGGTATGCCCGTCGGTGCGTTCGGCGGACGTAGAGAGATTATGGCTCATCTTTCACCGGAGGGGGGAGTGTATCAGGCAGGAACTTTGAGCGGTAACCCCGTAGCTATGGCGGCCGGTTTGGCCTCTATCCGTAAACTCAAAGAAAATGCCCGTATTTTTGGCGTTCTTGAAGAACGGGCCAAACGTTTAATGGACGGATTCTCGCAAGCGGCCAAAAAACACAATATAGGGTTGCAAACCGATGTACGCGGCTCGATGTTCGGATTTTTCTTCAGCTCCGAGTCTGTGGGGAATTTTGCGGAAGCCTTGAAAAGCGATACGGCACGTTTTGCCCGTTTTCATGCCGCGATGCTCGATGCCGGTTTCTATTTCGCCTGCTCGCAATTTGAAACAGGGTTTATCTCTACCGCAACAACCGATGCAATGATCGAAGAGACGATCGCAGCAGCAAACAAAATTTTTAGTGAATTATAAAGCGCACAAGTGTGCGCGGGCTTCCTGCCGAAGGAAACCTAGTGTTAAGGTAGCAAATCGGGACTTGTTCCGATTGCGTATAGAATAAAGGATTTTTATGGAAAACGAAGAGCACAAACCTCGCTTAAAGCCGATTATCGAAGGTGCTGAAACCCTTTCATTGGGCATATCGATGGTGGTTGCCGTTTTGATCGGTGTTGCAATCGGTTTGGGGCTTAAAAAACTGTTTGGTATCGACTGGCTTTTATGGATCGGTGTCGTCATCGGTATTGCTGCCGCTTTTTTGAATGTATTTAAAGCGTATAGCAAACAATACAAAGAGTTTGAAAAACTCGCCCGTGATCCCCGCTACAATATGGGTAAATCGCCAAAAAACGATGATGAAGACGATGAGGATTAAATGATAGCCAGTTTTGTAGTTGCAATGCTATCATCGATGCTGATCGTCACGGGATCGCTCTATTCGTATCGTAATATGATTCAAAGACGTGTCGAAGATGTGGATATCGAAGATAACAAAGACATTATTGATATGATGGATGATCCATACGATCTGTATGAGCAAGAACGGACGGAAGAAGTTACCGATATCAAACAGATGATTAAAGAAGAAAAAGCGCGGCAAAAAGGGAATGTTATTAAAAATACGGCTCAAAACGCTTCAGCATGGGTATCGGTCTATCGACTGATTCCGTATGCTTTTTTAGTTTTGGGATTTATTGCATTGCAAAATAATCATACATTAACGGTATTGCCGTATCTGGTCGGCTTGGCGGCAGGAATCCCGGTCGGATACCGGATCGCCAAAAAACTTTTTATTTAACGATCATCGGAACGTTGATCGTAACCTTTTGCTCTTTGATATCGATAAAGAGATTGTTTTCTTCCGCGAGATGAGTAATCTCCGGTAAGTATTTGCGGATGATTGTATCAGCGGATACTTCGATAGAAAAGAGAGAATATTTCTCTCCTTCAAACTTGATATGCTCACCGACGCGGAAAAAGAGGCGGGTTAATACTTTTTCATTTCCGCTCATCGATAGATAGACTTTATTCAATAATTTGATAAAGATTTCGGTTTGCAGGCGAATTTCCGGGATTGTCGGATCGAGTTCTTTCGGATAGCGGGTCTGGCTTCCGATCGAATTGGAACTGATACATAAATCGATAAGGGTATAAACATTGACCAGTTGTCCATCCGGTTTTTGTTTTGTAAACTGAAATGACGGAAGTTGATAGAGTCGAATTCCAATTTGTTCTTCATCTTCATATCCGACGGTTATGCCGAAAAATTTGAATCGTCCGAATTCAAGTTCTAGAAAAGTCGTTTTAAATCCAAATGAAGAACTCGCATACGTAGTGGCAATTTTATAGATCGCGGATGCTTCGATCGCACCGAGAAGATACTGTGCCTCTGTGTTGAGTGAAACGATTTTTCCGCCGGAGTTAAATAAAATAAACGGATTGAAATCGTATTCAATCCATTGTTGATCAAACGTCATCAGTCCTCGATATAGTTTTTGAGTTTGCGACCCACTTTAGGGTGTTTGAGCTTTTTAATCGCACTGCTCTCGATTTGGCGGACACGTTCGCGGGTAACATTGAGCTCTTTACCGATCTCTTCGAGCGTACGGTCACTTTCATCGTCCATGATTCCAAAGCGCATTTTAATAACCGCTTTTTCACGTTCGTTAAGTTGTTCGAGGACGCTTTCGATTTGTACTTTCAAATCATCTTTTAAGATGGCGTCAGACGGAGATAGGGACATTTTGTCTTCGATAAAATCTCCGAAACGCCCGTCTTCTTCGTTTCCGATAGGAGCTTCAAGTGAAATCGGCTCTTTGGTGATTTTAATGACGTTTTTAACTTTCTCGACTGACAAGCCAACTTCTTCCGCGATGGTTTCGACATCCGGCTCTTTTCCGTGCTCTTGGAGGTGTTTACGCATGATCTTGTTGATGCGGTTGATTGTCTCGATCATATGGATCGGGATACGGATCGTACGCGCCTGATCGGCAATAGCGCGGCTGATTGCCTGACGGATCCACCATGTCGCATAGGTCGAGAATTTATACCCTTTTTGGTATTCGAATTTATCGACCGCTTTCATGAGTCCGATGTTTCCTTCCTGAATCAAATCTAGGAAAGGGAGACCGCGGTTGGTATAACGTTTCGCAATCGAAACAACGAGACGGAGATTCGATTTTGCCATACGGGTTTTCGCCGTTTCGGAGATGTTTTTACCCCGTTTGATCTGCTCCAAAATGTCGGCAAGTTTATCCGGCTCCATATTGAACCCGCCTTTGGAAGCCTCTTTGGTCTGAATCAGTTTTTTGATCTCCATATAGGTGCTGACCATAGTCGCTTCCGGAACTTTGGTAGCGATCTCTTCTTTTGTAAGGTCACAAATTTTATTCAAAATCAGTTTGTGATTCTTTTTGAGTTGATCGTTAAACAACGGAAGTTTATACTCCAGACGTTTGAGCTCACGGTCGAAGCCTTCGTCGCTGCGTAATGCCGTCTCCATCGAACGGACCAGTTCGTTGATCAATTTTGAGGTTGGTCCAAGATCCAACAACGCTTCTTTGAGCATTTTTTTCTTGAAACTGACATTGAGGAAGAAGAGAACATAATCTGCATCCATCTCGTCGATAGAGCATTCATCCAACATTTTTTCAGTCGCTTTAACCCAGTCTTTTTTCGCTTTTTCAAGCGCTTTAAAACTGACGACGACTTTTTCAACCCGTTTTTTGTCTTTTAACGAAGGAGCTTTTTCGGTAACATCTTCATCATCGTTGTCGTCATCGCTGTCATCATCACCATCTTCTTCGGCATCGTCTTCAAAGCTTTTAAAGAGTTCTTTGACGCGGCGCTCGCGATTAATCAACGGATCTTTGTAATCGAGAATAAAATCGATTAGATAAGGGACCGAACAGATCGCATCAATGATGATCCCCTCACCCATCTCCATTCGTTTGGATATTTCGACCTCTTCGTCTTTTGTCAAAAGGGGAATCTGTCCCATTTCACGCAGATACATCCGTACCGGAGAATCGGAACGTGACCATTCGAGAAGTTCGTGTTGTTTAAGAATATCGAATTCGTCACCGCTGGCTTCTTCGATGAACTTCAGTTGTGCGGCACGTTTTGCGGCTGCCTCTTGCTGGTTGAGCATTTTTGCATGTTCAGAAGAGGTAAAAAGGCATACTTTGTGTTTTTGCGCCAATTTAAGGACGGTTTTTGCTTGTGCAAGGGTCGGCTGTTTATCGAAAGGATCGACAATCGTTTCGTAAGTGAGACAATTTTTAGATTTGTGTTCTGAAAATAAGGTTTCGAGGTGTTTGTTTAAATCTTTTACGCTCATATTGAGAAAGACTCCCTTGCATTAAAAAAGAGATGGATTATACCGAAATATTTCTTAAATTGTTTTGTTTTAGTCTTTAACATATAAATATTTTGTATTTGGAACACTTGTTGCTATAAACACCTCAAGTACGTGACAAGGATACAGAATGCAGACCGGATATTATGCAGCGACGGCTGGGATGGTAGCACAGTTCAATCGAATGGATACCATCGCTTCCAACCTTGCGAATGCCAATACAGCGGGATACAAACGAGACCAGTTGATTACCGGTGATTTTGTCCGTTTATTTAAAAATGCCCAAAGCGAGCTCCCGATTGCGAATCAAACGGAAGAAGCGGCTCAATATCTAAACCGTTCGCTTAGCCGTGTTCCTCAAATCAGCGACGCTTATACCGATTACAGTTTGGGATCTATGCAAAAAACGGAAAATACGCTGGACGTCGCGATCGGGAAAGAGGGGCAGTTTTTTGCGGTTAATACCCCTAACGGAGTTCGCCTTACAAGAGACGGGAGTTTCACGATAAACGGCGAGGGAAAACTGGTCAATAAACAAGGCTATGAAGTTCTTTCGGCCGATTATTTTCAAACCAAAACGGCCATTACGTTTACACCGCAAGATGCGGTTATTTCGATCGATAAAAATGGTCAGATATCGACAAATGTTCCCGGATCGACGCAAATGGTAGCGGGAAAAAAGTTGATGATTATCGAACCTCAAAATATTCGAATGCTAAAAAAAGAGGGGGACAATCTTTATATTCCCGATTCTGCCGATCCTCTGACTCCGCTTGCTGAGAGCGGAGGGATTATGCAGGGATTTGTTGAAAAAAGCAATGTTAATGCCGTTAATGAAATGGTTGCATTGGTTGAAGCGAATCGCCTTGTCGGCATGTACCAAAAGGCTATGGATGCACAGATGAATGATCTGAACAGCGATGCAATCCAAAAAATAGCGTCTAAAAATTAGTCTCTGATAATACGATAAAAGGAAGTCTTGACCCATGATGCAATCACTTTATACCAGCTCGACCGGAATGCTGGCAATGCAAACACAAATCGATACGACGGCGAATAATATTGCCAACGTTAATACAATGGGATATAAAAAGTCACGCGCCGAATTTGCAGACCTGATGTATAAAGTTATGACGTATGCCGGAACATCTACAAGTGATACTACGCAATCGCCGACGGGAATTGAAGTAGGTCTTGGGGTCCGTCCGACGGCAATCAATAAAATCTTCACGGAGGGGAGTTTAAAACAGACTGATAATACGCTGGACGTCGCTATTACAGGAAAAGGTTTTTTTAAACTTGAACTCCCGAACGGAACGGAAGTCTATACCCGTAACGGCTCATTTAAAGTTGATCAAAACGGTACTATTGTCAACTCTGACGGATATAAATTGGTTCCGGAAGTGGTTATTCCCGAAGATGCGGTTGATATCAGCATCGGCACGGACGGTATCGTCAGTGTTACCCAGTCCGGGCAGGCACAGGCGACGCAAGTCGGGCAGATTTCTTTAACGACTTTCATCAATCCGGCAGGACTTCATGCGACGGGAGATAATCTTTTTGTTGAGACCGACAGTTCTGGACAGCCGATCGAAGGTACAGCCGGTGAAAACGGGATCGGTACGATTCGCCAAGGGTTCGTTGAACTTTCAAACGTTCAACTGGTTGTCGAGTTGACCGACCTTATTACCGGACAACGTGCTTATGATGCTAACTCGAAAGTTATTACGACCAGTGATGAAATGCTGGCAACGACGAACGGAATCAAGCGTTAATATTAATCGATATTGATTCCCTTCGCGGGAATTTAAAACTCTTTCAACTCTCTTTCGTTATAATCGCTTCAATTTTATATAACTATTAGGATTCTTGATGCAGAAAATTGAAGGTAAAGTATGGAATTTCGGTAAAGATATCGATACCGATCTTATCATTGCCGCCCGTTATCTTAACACTTCAGACCCACAAGAGCTTGCAAAGCACGTCATGGAAGATGCAGATCCCGATTTTGTCACTAAAATGGCACCGGGAGATATTATTGTCGCCGACGAAAATTTTGGATGCGGATCATCTCGCGAGCATGCTCCTATCGCTTTAAAAGCCGCCGGCATAGCTGCGGTAATCGCTCCGACGTTTGCCCGTATTTTTTACCGAAACGCATTTAACATGGGATTGCCGATTTTTGAGCTTCCTCAAAGTCTTGAAATTAAAGAAGGTGAGTCTGTTAGTATCGATATGGATGCAGGGACTATTACCAATACAACCAACGGAAAAGTTTATACCTTCATTCCGATACCTCCGTTTATGCAAGAACTAATTAGCGCCGGAGGATTAATGAATTACGCACATGCCGAAATAGCGGCTCAGGAGAAATAATTGATGAAAACTTACACTATTGCCTTAATCAAAGGGGACGGAATCGGCCCTGAAATCATCGACGAAGCTGTTAAAGTTTTAGATGCCGTTGCCGCTTTGGAAAACATCGAGTTTAACTACCAGGAAGCTCTGATGGGGGGATGCGCCGTAGATGCTACCGGCGATCCGCTTCCACAAGAAACGATTGAAATATCACTTGCCAGCGATGCCGTATTGTTCGGAGCGATCGGCGGTCAGAAATGGGATACGCTTCCGCGTGAAAAACGTCCGGAGAGCGGGCTTCTCCGTTTCCGAAAAGAGTTGGGTGTATTTGCCAATTTACGTCCGGCAAATGTTTACGACGAACTTGTCAATGCCAGCTCGCTTAAGCCCGAAGTGGTAAAAGGGGTCGATTTGATGGTTGTTCGCGAGTTGATCGGCGGTATCTATTTCGGCGAACCGAAAGGGCGCGATGAAAACCGTGGATGGAACACAATGGTCTATACCCGTCCTGAGATTGAGCGTATTGCTCATGTCGCTTTTAAAATTGCAATGGAACGATCGAAAAAAATCTGCTCAGTCGACAAAGCGAATGTCTTGGATGTCAGCCAATTGTGGCGTGAAGTTGTCGAAGAAGTGGCAAAAGAGTATCCTGAAGTACAATTGTCACATATGTATGTCGACAATGCCGCGATGCAGCTCATCCGTGATCCGAAACAATTCGATGTTATTTTGACCGGCAATATTTTTGGTGATATCCTCAGTGATGAAGCTAGTATGCTTTCCGGTTCTATCGGTCTTCTTCCGTCGGCATCTGTAGGGGCGAAAATCGGCGTTTACGAGCCGATTCACGGCTCAGCCCCCGATATTGCGGGGCAGGGGATCGCTAACCCGATTGCTACGATCGCGAGTGCATCGATGATGCTTCGATTCGCATTGGGAGAAAATCGTGCCGCTGATCGGATCGATTACGGCATCAAACAAGCCCTTGCGGAAGGATACCGTACGAAGGATATCTCCGGCTTTGATGCAAAAGAGATTTGTTCAACGAGCGAAATGGGTTCCATCATCGCTAATTTTGCGGCAAAATGCAAACTTTAACGCTTGCCAATATTTATGAGCTCCAAGGGCTGAAAGAAGATGCTCTTGAGATTTATAAAGAGATATTGAAAAAAGACCCTTCCAATGCCGATGCCAAAATCGCGATACGGAGGCTTTCGGGTATGCGAAAAAAATTTCTTGGGGTTAATAATGAAATGAAAGCTTTTTTTGTCCAGATGGATGAGGAAGCTGAATTTATCCAGTTTGAAAGGTGGTTGATGAAAGCATGGAACTAAAAGACGTCATTTTATCGACATTGGCCGAGATCGAAGAACTGAGCAGTGCCCCCGAAGCCGTTGAAAAAACAGAACCTTTAAGAGCAGAGATTGCATCGCTTTCCCAGGCAGCAACGCCTTCAGTGCCGGTTGAACCAGATGTTTTTCATTCACCAAGAGAGGATGAATCCAGAATGCTTGAGGGGATACGGGAACGGTTGCTTGTCCTTTTTGAAGGGTTTCAATCTCCGAATAATGTCCAAATAGAAGCAAAAGTCGATTTGACCTTGAATTTTCTCGAATATCTTTTAGCTACTATCGATAATCGCCTAGAGACGATCAAACACTCCTAAGCTTTCATGAATTAAGGAAAAGAATGAACGAACAGTATCGGATATTAATCCATTGCAATGACGAAAAAGGGCTTGTATATAAAGTATCGAGTATTTTTTTTCATCGCAACCTCAATATTATTTCCAATAACGAATTTGTAGATAAAGCACACAATAAATTTTTTATGCGTAGTGAAGTCGCGGGAGAAATTGCGCCGGATATGCTTAAAAGCGAATTGAGTGCGGTTTTGCCGAACAACGCCCATCTTGAAGTGATCGCTCCGCGTAAAAAACGGGTCGTATTGATGGCAACCAAAGAATCACATGCTTTAGGGGATATTTTAATCCGATACGAAGCAGGCGAACTGGACTGTCATATCGTCGGCGTCGTCTCCAATTACGATTTACTCGAACCTCTAGTCTCTAAATTCAATATCCCGTATTACACTGTTTCACATGAGGGATGCGATCGTGACGAACATGAACAACGCGTATTGAAACAGCTCGCCGAGCTTGGAGAGATCGATTATATTGTTCTAGCCAAATATATGCGTATTTTGACACCGAGATTCGTAGAAACATACGAAGACAAAATCATTAATATTCATCATTCGTTTCTCCCCGCATTTATTGGGGCAAATCCTTATAAACAGGCATATGAGCGCGGAGTAAAAATTATCGGAGCGACAGCCCATTTTGTCAATAACAATTTGGATGAAGGGCCGATCATCGCTCAGGATGTCATTCATGTCAATCATGCTTACGGTTGGGAAGAGATGCAGCGTTTGGGACGGGATGTTGAGAAAATTGTTTTGTCAAAAGCACTTAAGTTGGCATTGGAAGACCGTATTTTTGTCCATGCCAATAAAACGATTATTTTTTAAATGTTTAATATCGTATTAGTAACACCGCAGATTCCGAATAATACCGGTACAATCGGAAGGCTATGTGTCAATACCGGTTCCCGCCTTCATCTTATCAAACCGTTAGGATTTGATATCGATGAAAAAGCGGTTCGGCGTGCAGGATTGGATTATTGGCATAAACTCGATTTACACGTATGGGAAAGTATGGAAGAGTTTTTAAATGTCCATCCTGATAGAGAACGGTTTTTTTTCGCTACGACAAAAACCGATCGCCCTTATTTTGATATTGAATTCCAAGAGGGAGATTATCTCTTTTTCGGGAGTGAGACTTCAGGTATTCCGGTCGAGATTCTGGAAGCTTTTCCGAAGCAGACCATGACTATCCCTATGACCAAAGAGGGGCGGAGTTTAAATCTTGCAATCAGCAGCGGGATTATCCTCTATGAAGCGATTAAACAAAATTTTGATACTTACAGAAAGTTGATGTAACATGGCACAGATTCTCGATACCGTTGTTTTAGTTTTATTGGTTCTTTTCCTAGTCTATATTTTTCGCGGATATCATTTGACACGACTGGACAAGGAACGTAAAGAGAATGCGAATAGCGAAAATGATATTGCTGAAAAGATCGATAACGATCGTGAGCATATCTCAAAAGATTAGAATAATCTTTCTGCCCATTCCCCCATTTTCATTTCAAATCGATCCATCCATCCGTTAGCTTTACGAATTACTTTTGCCATCTTGAACTCCTTGATGATCTATGATCTGTTTTAAAGTTACTCAAATAGTAAGATAATTGCAAAATATCCGATAATAATATTTCATTTTGCAATATATTTATTTTTTTATGCCATAATTATTACAATGTTGTATCAATATATAAAGGATTTCATCATGAAAACATTCAGTGATATTGTAGAAACGATTAAAGACATCGTCTCTTCCGAATTTCCCGATAAAAAAGTGTTCGATAAAGATATTGCGGAGTTGTTGGAAATCTCTCAAATGAATTTTGCAACGATGAAAAAGCGGAACAAAATCCCTTTTAACGAATTGCTCGATTTTTGCGCAAAACGATCGATTGCAATCAACTGGCTCTTATACAACCAGTCTCCCGAAAGCTTGATTGAACCTACAAACCGTTTTTATATGGTTCGTTATTTCTCATCGGTAAACGCTTCCGCCGGCGGAGGTGCTGAAAATGAAGCGTTGGATTACGAGCCGCTGATGCTGGAAGAAAATTTTGTTTTTTCTTTGGGGGGAGAAAAAGAGCTGCGCCACATTGAAGCTATCAACGTGTCGGGCGATTCTATGGAACCGTCGTTTAGTTACAACGATATCGTTTTTATCAACCGTTCGAAAAATGATCCGAGCCGCGGAGGAGTTTTTACGATTCGTACGGAACACGGGTTATTTATTAAACGATTGCAAGTGCGGATTGATGGTAAACTGGATATTATTTCAGATAACAAGGATTATCCGACCTATGTTGCACGAAGAGATGAAGTTGAAATCATCGGGAGAGTCGTTGGACGTTTTGGTGGGATCGAATAACTTTTAGTGAAAAGATAAGAAGATGAAGTCGAATATTTTGATGCTCACTTTAGCGCTAGCGGTAGGAGGATGCAGTGTGCATAACCCTCCTAAAGTGATTCAACCGATAAAAATTTTATCTGCAGTAGAAGATATAAATAAGAGCGTAGTGAGCGATCCTTTTTGCTGCATGCTTCCTCAAGATCTCGATGTTAAACTTCCCGAATATGGCCCGAAACTCAATGATTTGGAACGTTTCGAACAATCATTAATTCCGTATGTCGAAAAAAACGGTGTAGATAAAGCAGATTTATATGAGATTCAAAATACATTTGAAACACGCTATTACTCTCCGTGGGCTTATAGTGCACCTCCCCAAAATGTACAAGAGGCTTCATGGCCGTTGCGTGCTTTTAGAGGAGGATACGGAAGTAATTTGAGACCGGTTCCGCCGGCATGGTTTGAAGAGATCAAAGATCAGAGCAATTTTGAGAACTACGGAACATTAAATCAAAAAGCCATTGCTTTGAAATGGATGAACATTCGTGCTTTCCCTACCGAAAAACCTCTATATAAAAATCCGGATCGCCCTGGTGACGGGTATCCGTTCGATTTATTGCAAAACAGCAGTGTCAATTACAATGAGCCTATTTTTATTTCCCATACAACCAAAGACGGGGCATGGAGCTATATATTTACCAACAATGCATCGGGATGGGTAAAATCGGATTCTGTACGGATGATTGACGGTGCGACTATTGCCAAAATACAACGAGCGGAAAAGGTTTTTATCATTGAAGACAATATACCGCTCTATGATACGCAAAATCAGTTTGTTGTTTATTCACGTGTGGGGATGGTACTGCCGCTGAACCGGAGTGAGAACGATACATATTATTGTGATGTGTATACGGAAAATAATTCTTCCAAAGTACTTTCAATCGCTCAGACTTCCGCCCATCTTGGGGTAAGTAAACTGAATAAAAACGATTTGATTACCGTTGGCTCTCAAATGTTAAAAAATACCTACGGATGGGGCGGTATGTATGGTGAAAGGGACTGCTCGTCGATGATACGGGATATGTATACCCCTTTTGGCATTTGGTTACCGCGAAATTCATCCGCACAGTCTCACAAGGGAGAGATAATCTCTTTTGAAGGGCTGAATGACGACCAAAAATTGGCATTGATCAAAGAGAAAGGGATACCTTTTGAGACGATTATTTATCTTAAAGGACATGTATTATTGTATATCGGAACGTATCAAGAGAGTGTGTTGGTTATGCATAATATTTGGGGTGTCCGTACACGGGATAAGCAGGGAGCAAAAGGGAGACATATTATTGGAAAAGCAGTTATAAGTACTTTAGAACTGGGATCGGAATTAGATGAATTCGATCCGGAAATGAGTCTTTTGACTCGCGCGCTCAGCATGAATATCTTTACTCATCCTTCTCTCTCAACCTCGACTTTGACACTCAAAGCGGGAAAGAAAAAGCTTGCTTCGCGCCGTTAAACACTATCCGCGAATATCGAGAAGAGAACCTAACATTTCGTTTTGAGTCCGAATGGCCTGAACATTCGATTCAGCCGTTTTGGCTATTGTAATTTGATCGGTCATCTCTTTCGACAAATCTGTTTGTGATTTTTCACTTCCGTTATCCGTTGCCAACTTTGTATTTGCTTGTGTAGAACCGTTTTGAGTTTCACTGATAGTGGTGTCGCGCGGAACGTATCCGTCGGTATTGACATTGGCAACATTCGATGCGTTGTTATTCATGTACGTTTGATTGGACATGAGAGAAGAGACATTTGAACTTATCATCAAAAGCTCCTTAATTAAGATACCATGAGTATAAAATCCATCACCTTAAAAGGTGATAGGAAATCCGTATTAATGTAAATCGGCGTTAAGTTTGACTTCACGAGTCGAACGGCGGATCATTAGTTGGCCCGTAGTAGAGTCCTGGCGGTAGTGAATACCGTTCAATCCGACCAAATCTTTCCCTTTGAAACTGTTTCCATTCAATGTTTTAGACGGGTTGGCTTCTTGGATTTTTGCCAATTCTTCGGGATTGACTGAAAATTTTGTTCCTGCCAATACTGCGATTCCCGCATCGACGATACAACCGTCACCCAAAGCGATCCCTGTAACCGAGTTGGCACCTAAAAGGGTATTTTTACCGATAGTAACCGGAATCCCGTCAGTTCCGCTTAGGACACCGAGAATCGATGCTCCTCCTCCTACATCCGAGCCGTCACCGACTACCGCCGAGCTTGAGATACGCCCTTCAACCATACTTATACCGGTGGTTCCGGCATTGAAGTTCACATAGCTTGCACCCGGCATAATCGTTGTTCCGGCATGCAGTTGTGCACCGAAACGGACTTTCGAATCGTCGAGTATGCGTGTGTTGTTTGCCGGAATAATATGTTGAAGATAGCGTGGAAATTTATCGACGAAATCGATTTTAGGATATTCATTCGCAAATTTGAGCTCTATCTCATTTTCGCGCAGCCATTCGAGCTCTATCGGCTGGCCATCTGACCAGGCAACGTTATGTAATGCTCCGAATGCTCCGTTAAGGTTAAGAGAACGAAGCGCTGCTTTAGACGTTGAAAGGGCGTAGAGTTTCAAGTATGTTCCCTCAACGCTTGTGCAGGCAACATCGTTGAACAAGATAACCAGACGAAATTCACCGTCTCTCATCCCCTGTTCTTTGACCAAATTGTACAGAGCCGATACGACCTGGATATTTTTATGTGAATCGCCGAATGCTTCATCGGAATAAGGGGTAAAAGCGTTAAGACACCCTTCCAAAAATTTTACTGTCACCGGGATAATCACTTCATCAGCGGTAAAATCAATTTTAAAACCCTGTTCTTGTGCGCTTTTGATAAAAATAGCAGCGCTGCCGAAATTTTCATTCCAGTTGATATGCGGATACGTAGCTTGAAGGATTTTACTGCTGTCAAGCTGGCCGAAATCGACACGGCAAATTCCAAACGCCAGCGGATTTTTATATCCGGCAGTGTTTTGAATCTCTTGTACGCAGGCTTTGAAGGCATCTTCGGTTTCTAAAATTTCCATATTTTCTCTCTTGGTGTAAAATTAATGCACGATTTTACCATAAGAGCCTATGAGTGGGTTGAAGCTTGCGTGTTATACTACCGTATACATTTTATAGGGTTATTATGGAACAGTGGATTGAATTTTTAAAAGCGAATAATTATTTGGGTATCAAACAATACCTGAAAAACGGTGCCAACCCCAACGATGAGGAAGAAAACGGAGAGTCCGTCATCTGTTTCGCTCTGCGTTACCATTGCGACCAAGAGATACTCGATCTGTTGATCGATAACGGTGCCGATATCCATCATGTCGATCATGAAGGGGTCAGCGTATTCGATGTAGCCGTGACCTATAATCATCTGGGGCTGATCGAGCGGTTGATTACAGAGGGATTTGACGTGAATCATGCTACCCGAAACAGTGGATTCACGCCGTTAATGGGTGCAGTGTGTTATGGCAGAGTCGAAGTCATTAAAAAACTTTTGGAAATGGGTGTTGATATCGATGCGCGAGACGCTTATGGATTGAGTGCACTTGATTTTGCCCGAAAAATGCATAAAAAATCGATTTTAGCATTATTGGAAAAGGAAGAAGATGGAACAGATTAAAACCTTTTTACTTTTAGGCTCTTTAAGCGTTTTATTTGTCTTTATCGGAGGATATCTAGGCGGAGAAGGGGGGATGCTGATTGCCTTGCTGATTGCCGGAGGAATGAATTTTTACGCCTACTATTTTTCGGATACGATGATATTAAAACATTACAATGCCCAAGAGGTCGATCCGCGAGATGCTCCGATGCTGTATCGTGTCGTGGAGAGGTTGGTCGAACGGGCCAATATGCCGATGCCTAAAGTCTATATCATCCATGATCATATCCCCAATGCCTTTGCAACGGGTCGTAATCCTGAACATTCAGCCGTAGCGATCACAACGGGATTATTGGAACTTTTGCATGAAGAAGAGATAGAGGGGGTGATGGCGCATGAACTTTCGCATGTTCATCACCGCGATATTCTGATCGCTACGATCGCCGCAACAATTGCGGGTGCAGTCGCTTTTATAGCCAATATGCTTCAATTTGGAGCCATGTTCGGGCGTAATAATCGAAA